>DASWOH010000162.1:0-28335 GCA_036398815.1 Rhizobium sp.
GAAGCCATGGCGAGCGGCCGGCCGGTCATCGCATTTGGTCGTGGCGGCGCAACCGAGACGGTGGTGGCGGACAAGACGGGTGTATTTTTCGAAACACAGACGACTGAGGCCATGATCGATGCTGTCGAGCGCCTGGATCGGATAGATTTCAATCCGGCCGATGCCGTTGCTCGCGCCGCCGAGTTCAGGACGGAAGTTTTCATGGAGAAGTTCAAGTCTTTCGTCAGCAAATCAATCGTTGAGCGCGCCAATGCCGGCCATTTGTAGAATGGTCGCGGCTGGTGCCGGACAGGAGTGGAACGTCATGCGATCAGATGCTGCCTTAATGCGCCGCGCGCCGGATACCGCCCATCCCAGGCGCCGTCGTCTTTCAGCTTGCCGCCTGTCCTTTCTGGCTGCGATCGCCTTGTTCCAAATGCTCGGCATTTCGGGCGCCTTGGCGGACGACTATGTTCTCGGCCCCCAGGACAGACTGAAGATCCGGGTATTCGAATGGCGGCCGATGGCCGGGACGGCGATCGAGTGGGCGCCGCTGACCGGGGAGTTCGTCATATCGACGGCGGGCAACCTGTCGCTGCCCATTATCGGGACGGTGCCAGCCGCCGGCATGACCTTGGAGCAAGTCGCCGAATCCATCGGTGAGCGTCTGAAAATGCAAGTCGGCATGCAGAAGCGCCCCAACGCGTCCGTCGAGGTGGCCGAGTATCGCCCGTTCTTCCTCACCGGGCTGGTGACCAGGCCGGGGAAATATAGCTACAGCCCCGGCCTCACGGTCGTTCAGGCCCTGAGCATGGCTGGAGGAACCTTTGGGCTCACCGACCCGAATCTTGTCGGCCTGCAGCGCGATGCCCTGGTCGCTCGCGGCGACCTGCGGGCCCTGGAGATCGAGCGCTTCAGTCTTCTCGCCCGACAGGCGCGTCTGGACGCCGTCACACAGGACCAGACCTCGATCACCTTTCCACCGGAGTTGGCGGCGCGGGCGAGTGATCCGACCGTCGATCGCATGATACGGGAGGAGCAGGATCTGTTCGATACGCGCCAGCGATCTTTGAGCACCGAGATCGACGCCCTCAATCAGGCCAAGCTGCTTGCAACGAACCAGATAGAGGCACTGAATTCCAAAGCTGTCTCGCTTGCAAAGCAGATCGAGCTTGCCAACAAGGATGTCGGGACGGTCAGCAAACTGATTTCCCAGGGGTTGACCGTATCGTCCCGTGAGATCGGAGCCAACCAGAATCTGGCGCAGCTCGAAAGCCAGAACCTCGACGTCTCGCTCGCCAACCTCAAGGCGCGGCAGGATATCGCAAAGGCAGACGGCGACATTGCCGATGTGCGCAACCGCTACCGCGTACTGGCATTGACCGAGGCGACGGAGGTGCGCGACCGCCTGGCCGCCAATAGGGAGAAGGCGATGACGACACGAGCGCTGCTTGATAATATCCAGGCTCGCGCGCCGGCGGCGGCGGCGAGCCTGGCTGCGGATGACAGCCAGCGCACGCTCGTGACGACGATCGACCGTATCGTCAACGGCACCTTGCGGACCATCGCCGTCAGCGACAACGACCTAGTCGTACCGGGAGATGTCATTCGTGTGGAAGACCAAAAGACGGCTCCGTCCGAACAGGCAACGAACAATAGCAGCAAGCCCAGCATTACTCCCTGAGCACCGATTTTCTCTCCGGAAGATCGTGCCTATCCAGCGGCGCCACGAGAGCCGGAACACCATGCGGTCGCTGCAGTTCACGTCTATCGTGTGAACCATCCAGCACCGACTTCGCTTTATGATAGCGAAGCTTGCTTCAGGGCGGATTATTATTGCGAGAAAGTCCAGTAACTTCCCCGAATTACTGGGCTAGGCAATGATTCCGGCTTGTTCTACGAGCGGAGATAACAGATACTGGCGGGAATACTAAATCTTGATTCTGGATCGGATACTCGGAGTTGAACGTTTGATGGCATGGGGCCTCGTTCTTTCATTTGTAGTCGGTGCTTTATGCGCCCTAAGAGTGCCGATCCTTCACTTCACTATCGTCGTACTGGCTATCATGGTGGGTTACGCAGTCATGAACATCGGCACCGGAAGTTCGGTGACCGAAATTTGCGCGTGGTCTGCTCTTTTAGCCGTCGTCCTTGAAGCCGGTTACCTTTTCCCGCACCTGCTGTTTTACGTCGTTTATGTAAAATTGCTCGGACGTGATCGTCGGAGGTCCCCGGAGATCGGATCTGGACTTTTTGCCTACGCCCCGTTTCACGGACACCGAGACGAGATGCTTCCATCGGCGCCTGAAGGTGTGAATGCCGAAACGAAAGCTGGGCCACGAATTCAAGATTGAAGCGGTGCGCTTGCTCAGCCGACGGGAACAGAGCGCTACCTGATACGAAAAGCAAGCATCGGGGCTCATCGCGGATTTGCCGCAACGGATAGGGTTGGCGATCTGCCCGTCGCGTTGTTATGCCCCCTCCAATCCAATGTGATGATGAGTGCGACGGTCGCGACGAGGCGCGCCATCGTGTAATGGCGTCCGGTGAGCTGAACGCAAGGGCTATTGCGACGTGGCATTGCCCGAAGCAGGCTTTATCGACCTCGCCTTCAATCATTTCGGCCTTGGAGAATTGCAGCCAACGAGAATGCTGTCTCAACGGCGAGTATTCCTGCCTGGCCTCTCCTCCCCGACAATTCGTCAAAGCGTTATCTCAGTAGCCGGCCGCACGGGCTAATCCCAGCGTTTCCGGCACCAATTATGCAGCATCGGGCCATTCCGAGTAATTTAAAGCGATATCCAATATATTAAAATAGTTATTCTTGAAATAATGGATGTATTCATGGTACAATATATCTAATTTATTATTATAATACGAATATTCGGCCAGGGATGGCAGTATAGTAAATTTAAAATCAGCAAAATCCTGACTGCACCTATGAAGATGCTACTCGCCACCAGTGTGCGGGGAGGCCGAACCGATCGGGCGCCAACATGAACAACATCGTCACGGGCAAAAAACGTTACAATGCATCGACCGGAGGGGCGAAATGTCATCCCGTGGACATGTACGTTGGGCAGCAAATCCGCCTTGCGCGCAAGAAGCAGCGCATGTCCCAAGAGGCTCTCGCGAAATGCATCGGCCTGACATTTCAACAAATACAGAAATACGAAATCGGCACCAATCGCGTCAGTGCCTCGAAGCTGTTCGAAATAGCAACGGCGCTTCAAAGGCCGGTTTCCTATTTCTTTGAAGGCTTTGCCGACGCGGCTGAGAGGGATCCGACGGAGGCGGAAAGAGAAAGCGTCATCGTCATCCAGCATACCGCCGAAGGCCGGCGTCTGGCGAAAGCATTCGTCGCGGCGATGCCGCAGGTTCGCAAAGCGGTCGTAGGGCTTTTGGAATCCATGGAGTAGCTCGAGAGCGTTTCCACCAAGGAAGCAATCGTTGTTCATTGCCCGCCCCGTCAACCGTCGCGCATCATGCCGGCCTGTCAGACCGCGTCTTATGTCAGCATGCCCGCTGCCGCCTGCTTGTCCTTGACCAGCCGTGCCGGCAGGCTGACGGCAACCGACAATCCGCCAAGATCCGAACGGGCGAGCACAAGCTTGCCATCGTAGGCTTCCACCAGGTCCTTGACGATCGCGAGACCAAAGCCGGTTCCCGCGATGCTTTCGTCGAGTCGTCTGCCGCGCCGAATGAACGCCTCTTTCGCCCCCTCCGGCAAACCGGGTCCGTCATCATCGATGATCAACTCCACGCCGCCATACTCCTGCAATACCGACAGACGAACCCTGACCTTCCCTCTCGCCCACTTCCTGGCATTGTCGATCAGATTACCGGTGATATCGGCAAAATCCGTCTCGTCTATAGCCAGCCACACCTCCGGCGGCGTGGAGAGCTCGAACTTGATCTCCCTTTCGACCGAGAGGCGTTGCATGACGGAGGTGATCTTCTTCAGATCGGCGCTTGCGTTCAGGACGCCGACCGTATGAGCGGCCGCCAGGCTCGCCCGGGTCTGCGCGAGCGTGCGCTTGATCTGCGCTTCCATCCGGCCGATCTCGTTGCGGATCGCTGTCGCCCGTGCCGACATGCCCTCTTCGGCGAGTACACGCGCCGTCGCCTCGAGAGCCGCCAGCGGGGTCTTGAGACCATGCGCCAGATCGCCGGCGCGGGCCCGCGCCTGAGCCAATTGCGTCTCACGAGAGGTCAGCAGGCCGTTGAGATCGTCGACGAGAGGCTGGACCTCGTGCGGGAACTGGCCCGTTATCTGCCGCGCGGATCGTTCCTGCACCGCCATCAACGCGATGCGAAGATCGTGCAGCGGTCGCAACCCATACCGCAAAAACGCCACGACCGCTCCGATCAAGGCGACCGACAGCACTCCAAGAGAAGGTGCCATGGCATAAAAAAAGCGCCAGCGCGCCGGCGCAAGTTCGCCATTGTCGAGCGCCATCACGATATCGACCGTTTGGTCGCCGGTTGCCGAAGGAATCGAGACGGACCTCTCGACGGCCAAGAGCTGGCTGCCGTTGGGGCCGGACATATCCGTTGCGCGACCCGTATCTCGCGGGCGAGAGCGAAGCCAGGGCAGATTTTGCTCCCAGAGCGATTGGGAGCGCAGTTCCACGGTGCCGCTGCGGCCGACCTGCCAATAGAAGCCGCCATTCGGGACGCCAAAGCGCGGATCAGTCGGCATCTCGTCGAGAACCAGCTGGTTGGAGGCGTTGATGTCGACCGCCGCCAGCAGGACTCTCAGTTCCTCGTCTATTTCGGAAAGCGCCAGGGCCCGCACAGCCAGCCCGGAAATGGCGTTGATGCCAATGCCAGCAAGAAAGGTCGCCACGACGATCGCCACCGCCGAACCCAGCAACAACCGCCCCCGCAATGAGAATGGCGTCATACCGGCGGCACCTCGCTCGGAATGACATAGCCCTGGCCACGGCGGGTCTCGATCACTGTTCCGTCGAATTTGCGCCGAAGGCGTGCGACGACGACTTCGAGAGCGTTCGACAGAAGCTCCGTCTCCTCGTCATAGATGCTATCGGCGATCTGCGACCGGGACAGCACGGTACCGGCATTGTGCAGGAGATAGGCAAGCAGGCGGTATTCCAGCGCGGTGACCTGAACCGGCTGACCGCGAAACGAAACCGTGCGCTGGCGGGTATCGAGCTCCAATACGCCGTTGGAGAGGATGGGCGAGGACTGCCCCGCCGCCCTGCGCATCAGGGCGCGCACGCGCGCCAGAAGCTCCTCCATGCGAAAGGGCTTGGTAAGATAATCGTCCGCCCCGGCGTCCATGCCGTCCACCTTGTCGCGCCAGCCGTCGCGGGCGGTCAAAATGATCACCGGCATGCCGCGACGGTCGGCGCGCCAGCGCCGCAACACCGTCAAACCGTCGAGTTTCGGAAGGCCAAGATCGAGGATGACCAGGTCAAAATGTTCGACATCGCCACGATACCACGCCTCCTCGCCGTCGGTGACGGCAGAGACGATATAGTGCTGGTCTTCCAGACAGCGGCGCATGTCGGATACGATAGTGGGTTCGTCCTCCGCGATCAGGATACGCATCGTCAGCGTCTCTCGATCACGGCGAGCGTCGAGCCGTCGAGCACGATGTCGCCGCGTTTGCCATCGGCTCTCAGCACGCGCACCGCATAAGCCTGACGCCCTGCGCGGCGTATCCGTTTGATTCGCAGCACGCGACCCGGCATTTCTCGGGCGACAACGGCGTAGATATCGTGCAGCGACCTCAGGCCTTCCGCGTCTTCCACCGAAACATTGTTGTGCGGACGGGCTGCCGCATACACGCTCTCACAGCACAGCAACGTCATCGCCATAAGAACAGCCAGCCGGCGTGACCAGCCGGCCCTTTGCCCATAGATGCACAACGCCATTCATCCTCCTCTCGACACTGTCGCGCGGGCAAGGCCCGCAGCTGCCTCAGCATAGCTGCGCCAACCTTACAGTTCGCTGACAGCGCCAGTAAGAGAGCTGCAAATTGAAAGGTATATAAGCACCGACGGATCGAGTCCCGATCGTATCAACACCAGTTTCGTAGAAGTTACATGACTATCCAGATGTCGTCGATCACCTCAAATACCAGCCTGTCCGTATTCTCCGGCGACATTCGGCCCGAGTTCATTCGCAACGAAACGCTGGTGGACATATTCAAGGCTGCGGCTGCCCGCACTCCCGACAGAACGGCACTTGCTTTGATCGGAACCGATCAAGCGATGACCTATGCCGAGCTTGACAGGCTGTCGGATCAAGCGGCCCGCGCGCTCAGCCGTCGCGGTATCGGTCCAGGGGACTTCGTCGGCCTGTGGCTCCAACGCTCTCTCGAACTGCATGTCGCGCTTCTCGCGATCCTCAAGGCGGGAGCGGCCTATATCCCCTTCGATGCCACCGCGCCCGCGGACCGTGTGGCGACAAGCCTTGCCGATTGTGGCGCCAGATGGCTGCTGACCCATGACGGCCTGGCAGAATTCGCGCCCGTCTTCGACGGTGAGACCCTTCTCCTTGAAGCGCTGCTTGCCGATGACAATGCGGACATTGTTCCGCGCGCTGCAACCCACAACGACCCCGCCTACGCGATCTACACGTCCGGCTCCACCGGCAAGCCGAAAGGGATCGTCATTTCGCATCGAAACATCTGCCACTATCTGAGGGCAGGCAACGAGGTCATTGGGCTCAGCGGATCGGATGTCGTCCTTCAGCAGGCCTCGGTTGCCTTCGATCTTTCGCTTGAGGAGATATTCGTACCCTATCTGGTCGGTGCGACCCTCAAGGTGGCGACGGCATCTGTCATGGCCGAGCTGGATCGGCTCGCCGATGTCCTCGAAGCGGAAAAGATCACGGTCATCGACACGGTGCCGACGCTGCTCACCATGCTGGAGCGCGATGTCGAAAGCCTGCGCGTCATCATCGTCGGCGGCGAGGCATGTCCGCCCGCGATCGTCAGCCGGTTTTCGCGGCCCGGCCGGCGTCTGATCAACACATACGGTCCGACCGAGACAACGGTGGTGGCAACCTATGCCGAGCTCGACCCGTCGCGGCCGATAACGATCGGCTGCCCGATCGCCAACACGACGGTCTATGTCGTCGACGAAAACCTGACCCTCGTTCCGCGCGGCGATACGGGCGAACTGCTCATCGGCGGGCCGGGCGTCGCGGCCGGATACAGGAACCTGCCGCAGCTCACGGCCTCCAAGTTCGTTGCAAACCCCTTTGCACCGCATGGCGACCCGGTGCTTTATCGCAGTGGCGACGCCGTGCTGATGGACGAGGAAGGCCAACTTCACTTCCTCGGGCGTATCGACGATCAGGTAAAGATACGCGGATATCGCATCGAGCTCGGCGAAATCGAAACCGTCATCGGCGAGCTTGCCGAAGTGAAGACGGCCTCGGTGGTGGTTCACCGCCCGCCTGACGGCGAGGAGATGCTGGTGGCCCATATCGTGACGACGGGCACAGCCTTCGACCGCGAGAAGGCGCGCGCGGCCGTCGCGACCAAGCTGCCGCCCTACATGGTTCCCACCGCCTGGCATAGCCATCTGTCGCTGCCACGGCTGGCCTCCGGCAAGATCGACAGGAAGACGCTTGCCGCAATTCCGCTGGCAAACGATCAGACGGCCCAAGCCCAGGAACCGCCCCGCACCTGGACCGAGGCACAACTCCTGAAGGCGGCAACCGAAGTGCTGCGCGTCCGCGTGGTTAACTTCGAGGCGGATTTCTTCACGGAACTCGGCGGCCATTCCATGCTGGCGGCCCGGTTTGTTTCCGAGGTCCGCAAGATCAAGCCCCTGGCGGGCATCGCGCTGCGCGACGTCTATGCCGGCCGCACTCTGAGGGGCATCGCGGCGATCCTTGAAGCGAGCACCGATCACTCTTCCGAGCCAGACCGCATCGATTTCACGCCTGTTCCCTGGCGCCGGCGCTTTTTCTGCGGCCTGGCTCAGGCTGTCGTGCTGCCTTTTGTCATCGCGCTTGCCACACTGCAATGGATCGGCCTGCTGCTGGCATCCATTCTGCTCGTCGAGGACGGCGTCCCCATGTGGGACGAAATGCTCATTCTCGGCGCCATCTATATCGGCCTGAACCTTGGCGAAAAGCTGGTGGTCGTCGCCCTCAAATGGCTCGTCATCGGCCGCACGCGCCCCGGCGTCTATCCATTGTGGGGCACCTATTATTTCCGCATCTGGCTGATGCAACGCATCGTCCAGCTCACGGCGCCGAAATTCCTCAAGGGCTCGCCGCTGATGCGCCTCTATATGCGCGCGCTTGGCGCCGATGTCGGCAGCGACGCGATGATCGACGAATTCGAAGAGGGCGCCATCGACCTGGTGCGCATCGGCGCCAGGTCTAGCCTTGGCGTCAAGCTCAAGCTCGCCAATGTCGAGGTCATCGGCAACCAGGTTCATGTCGGCAGCATCGACATCGGCGAAGGTGTGCAGATCGGCAACGGCTGCGTGATCGGTCACAACGTCAAGATCGGCGACGGCGCCGTCATCGGCGATTTGACGGCGGTTGCAGCCGGCACGCATGTCGATGCCCATACGCGCTGGGACGGTTCTCCGGCGCGCCAGACGTCCGAGGTGGAGCCCTCGTCCGATCCCGCCCATCCCGAACTCGGGACCGCTGCGCGCCTGTTCCAGTTCGCAAGCTATTTCATCGCCTACAATCTGAGCCTCGTCGTCGGTCTCCTGCCGATTTTCCCGGCCTTCTTCCTGTTCTCCGCCGTGCAGCAGATGCTGTCGCCCGGCAGCGACGAGCCGCTTTCCTGGTGGATGGTCACAGCCCTCGCCTGGCCGGCAGCCCTTGTCCTGATTGTCGTATCGATGGTCGCCGTCATCGCGCTACGCTGGGTGCTGCTACCCCGCGTCGTGCCCGGCCGCTATTCCATCTTCGGCAACCTCTATTTCCGCAAATGGATAATCGGCCTGACGACGGAGGCCATGCTGGAAACCTTGAACTCGCTCTATGCCACCGTCTTCATGCGCAATTGGTATCGGCTGATGGGCGCCAGGATCGGCAAAGGTACGGAGATTTCGGCAAACTTCGCGGGCCGCTACGACCTCATCGAGATGGGCCGTGACAACTTCATCGGCGACGAGACCATTTTCGGCGATGAGGAAATCCAGAATGGCTGGATGATCCTCAAGCGCCTGAAGACCGGCGATCGCTGCTTCTTCGGCAACTCCTCCGTCATTTCCCAAGGCGCGGTGATCGAAAACGATGCCCTGGTAGGAATCAAGACGCGTCTGCCCGACTCCCTGCATGTCAAGGCGGGCGAGACCTGGTGCGGCAGCCCGGCCTTCCAGTTCCCCACGCGCGAAAGGCTGCAGGCCGCCGCCGCCAGCACCTATGCGCCACCCTTGCGCATGCGCCTTGTGCGCGTCGCATTCGAGGCCATGCATACCTCGCTGCCGACCGCTATCCTGATCGTCATGGCCCTGGCGACCTCGGATATCCTGGCAGGCGCGATCGATGACGGCGCCTGGGGCAGGCTCTTCTGGATGCTGATGGCAACGGGATTGGCAACCTCCGGCATCCTGTATCTGGTGGCAGTCGCGTTCAAATGGACCCTGATCGGCGTCTACAAGCCCATGAACAAGCCGATGTGGTCCTGGTGGGCGATGCGTACCGAGGCCGTCGCGGTCTTTTATGGCGGGCTCGCCAGCAAGATGCTTCTGGACTATCTGCGCGGCACGCCTTTCCTGCCCTGGCTGCTTCGCCCCTTCGGCGCCAGGATCGGCCGCGGCACATGGATCAACACCACCGACATCTGCGAATTCGATTGCACGGATATCGGCGATCATGCCGTCCTCAATATGGGCTCCTGCCCCCAGACCCATCTTTACGAGGACCGCATCATGAAGGTGGGCCGTATCAGGATCGGCGCTGGGGTATCGATCGGCACCGGCAGCACAGTACTCTATGAAGCCAACGTCGGAGACTTCGCCGAAATCGGCCCCCTGACGCTGGTCATGAAAGGTGAGGCCATTCCGGCAGGCACGTCCTGGGCCGGTACGCCCGCCCAGGCAGTTCATGCCGTACGGGAGCCGGCCCCGGTAATCCAAAGCGAGGCTCTACCCTCCGCGGCAGCGTGAGCACCGGTCGTGACGATGCCTCCTTACCAGGTCGTCCTGACGGTCGGGGACGCCGTCGCCGTCCTTGTCCGCCCTGTTTCGGGCGGGCGGAGTGAGCGTGACGAGGCGGCCGGGAGCGCGTTGAGGGACCTGACGCGACGTGACGATCTCGAAATCCGGCGAAGACCGAGCGATCGCCCCATACTGCCCCCTCCCTATAACGAACTCGGCGTTTCCCTTTCGCATCGGGAAGACCTGCTGCTGGCCGGCTTCTCGCCGGTCGGCGCGGTCGGCGTCGATATCGAAGTCGAAGCGGCGGGCGACTTCGACCCCATCGCCTTCGCCGCCGATCACTTTTCCCGCAGCGAGGCAGCCGCCATCGCAGCGCTCGACACCGGCATGGCAAAAGACGTTTGCTACCGGCTTTGGGTTGCCAAGGAAGCCGCCTTGAAGATCAGCGGGCGTGGTATTTTCGACGGCATGGACGAACCGGATCTGGCTGGCCAGATCCCACTCATCCGCACCGACGGGGCGAGCCTGCACCTCAAGGCCGGATCGCGGCTGCCGGCAATGGCTCTGTCCGTGATCCGGCTGATGGGTCTGGCAGAGCAACCGGTCTACTGCGCGCTTGCACGGGATATATCGCGAGCTTAGCCATGACCGCCGTTCCCGCCCCGCTGCGCCACAAATCGGCGCACAAAGGTCTTCCCTATTTGGCGACAAGCGGTTAAGTCGCTCTTCCTCTTATCAGAAATCGAATATTTGCATTTCATTAACCCGCTTGCCTTAGCAGGCCACACCCCGGCGTTCGCGCCGCATTGCCCGCAAGGAATTCATGAATGGCCCCCAACAACCTATCCTCCTCCACTGAGATCTTCCAACGCAAGATCTCGGATTTCTGCGCGTTGCGGCTCGCGCCGCTGCTGCAGCAGCGGACGTTCGAAAACGTCCATGCCTACATGATCGGTCTTGTTCAATTTCGATCGAATCCACCGACAAGAGCCGGCAAGATCGATTGGCAGGCGATCGCCCTTGCCTGCGACATGAAAAGCGAACTCACGGCGGAAGTGAAGCGCGCAGTTCAACCGGGTTTCGATGCCATCGCCCGCTATCTGGGAACAAGCAGGCCAAACCAACCGAGCACAAGCGCCGCCCTCTCCCGCCGGGTCCCGAGCAAGCGGATCAAGAGCATCGGCGCAAACAATTCCCAGGCATCGGCCGCATCTCTCAGAAAACCGAAGACCACCTCTTCAGACAGGCGATCGGCTCCGCTAACGGCGGCACCAGGCCGCAGCCGCTGGGCTCCGTAAGGTCACTGCGCCCAGCGGAGCATGCACCGGAGGAGCCTGCGTGCCGCACGACTTAAGCCGAAAGGCTGGGCTCGGCTCTTGCTTTCATCAATCGGGATGGCCGGAATTGCCGGTGACCAGCGAGCCCCGCCGAATTGCAGGGTTGAAAAACACAACCAAAAAACGCAGTTCAGCACGATAAAAACTAAAAGTTGACAAATGCGGCAAACACGTCTAGGGTCCTAATGTCGATATTTGCTTGCTGAGCTTTGGTTACCGCGCGTTTGGCACCGTGCCCTGAACGAACCTTCCTTTCAAAAATCGTTATCATCATCCGCGATGCATTGGCGTTGCGGTTTTTCAATATTGCTATGAAAGGGTTCATCATGACCACTGGCACAGTTAAATGGTTTAATTCCACCAAGGGCTTCGGCTTCATCCAGCCTGACGACGGCGGCGCTGACGCCTTCGTTCACATCTCTGCCGTCGAGCGCGCCGGAATGCGCGAAATCGTCGAAGGCCAGAAGATCGGCTACGAGCTTGAGCGCGACAGCAAGTCGGGCAAACTGTCTGCTTGCAATCTGCAGGCTGCTTAAGTCGCTCGGTATCTGCTTTCCGTTGACCACGGATGTACTGGCACTGTCGAGAGCATGATACCAACGAGGTCAGGCAAGTTGCCTGGCCTTTTTTATTGATGCCCGCCTAGCGGCCCTCAAAATCCAGGACGCACCATGACAGAGAAACACAGCAAGTCTCGCCAGCAGGCGGAAATTGCGTTCGGTGATGCGCAGTCGCAGTTCTTCGCTCGCAACAGCGCGGTCGACGAACTTGACTCGCTTGTCCGTGCACGGCAGGAAAAGACCTTGCGACTGCGGGAAGCCCGCGAGGCAAAGGAATCTGAGACGCGGCTGAAAGCGGCCACCGCCCTTGCCGCGAAACGCGCAAGAAAAATCTGAGCTTCGGCTGAGAAGACAAACAGGACCGAGCATTGAAAAACGCCAGAAACAACGAACTTTCCGATCGCCGCGGCGCGGCCAAGGAAGCAAAAGCCGCTCTTCTTAACGCCTTTCGTGCGGCAAAGGATAGTGCCGACCCCACCAGACTTGCCAGGCAGGCGGAGCGCCAGGCCGTTGCCGCTGCCAGGGAAAAGCGACATGCCGAGCAGCAGCGGGCTAAGCTCGAGGAACGCGAGCGCCTGCAGGCTGAAGCCATAGAACGTCAGGCTGCCGCTGAAGCCGCCGCCAAGGCCGAGATCGAAGCACGCGAGACGGCGGAGAAAGACCGCATCGCTCGCGAGATTGAGGAAGAAGCTGCCCGGAAGGCTGAGCGCGACCGTCGCTATGCCAGTCGCAAGGCAAGACAGGCATAACGCCAAACAAGCAGACCGGCAGCCGCTCGCGCCACCGAGCCGTTGCCCTTGGAGCACGGGGCTGCCCCGCGCTCCAGTTACGACCAAATCCCGCCCACCGAACAATGACCGCCGGCCCGCCGTCATCTCGCGGTACGCCCTGGTCAGCCGAGCCTTAACACGCCTCCGGCGTTACACATTAGCCGCTGCTCCCCTTATTTGCGTCACTTTAGCGCCCTTCACATCAAGATCTTCTAATATCCCTTGACGCCGCAATGGGAGTACATAAAGCTAAATTAGAGGTATCTGTATTTTGGGGGCATCGCATGCGGGGGCATCCACTCATCGAGTCGGCGAATGACAGTCTTTCTCCAACAGTACCACTAAGCCGTGTCGACATATGGCTCATCAAGGTCACGCGGTATGATGACAACGGTTATCCGATCCGGTGGATCCGCTCGGCCATTCCCTCCAATTCGCTTGCCTGTGTCTGGGCCTTGGTCGACGATGCCGTATCGCGCGACGTGTTCGGCCCGGGGATCGACGTTCAGGTCCACGCAATCGACGAAACCAATACGCGGGTCGACATTCCAGCCATCCTGAAGAGCCATCGTACCGAGGGAACACGGGCGATTGTCATGCTCGTCGGCGTGCAGACCAATCAATATCCTCGGGCAATGGACATTGCACGGCCTTTGCGCCAGGCGGGTGTGCCTGTCTGCATCGGCGGGTTCCATGTGTCCGGCTGCGTCGCCATGCTCGGCGAAGATGCCGAGGAGTTGGCGCTGGCCCGCGAATTGGGCGTCAGCCAGTTTGCCGGCGAAGCCGAGCCCGACCGCCTTGATGCCGTGCTGCGCGACGCCTTTGCCGATACATTGAAGCCGCTCTATAACCACCTCAAGAAAGAGCCGGTTCTGCCGGGTTCGCCGGTGCCGCTCTTGCCGGGGCCTATCGTGCGGCGCTCCTTCACGCATTGGTCGAGCTTCGATCTCGGCCGCGGCTGCCCATTCGAGTGTTCCTTCTGCACCATCATCAATGTGCAGGGCCGCCATAGCCGCTTCCGCACGGCAGACGAGCTCGAGAGGATTGTCCGCCTGAATGCCGCGGCCGGCGTCACCAAGTTCTTCGTGACCGATGACAATTTTGCCCGCAACCGCAACTGGGAGGCCTATTGCGACCGACTGATCGAGCTGCGCGAACGGGAAGGACTGGAGGTTCGGCTGCTGATACAGGTCGATACCATGGCCCATCGCATTCCGGGTTTCATCGACAAGGTGGTGAAGGCCGGCGTGAGACTGATCTTCATCGGCCTCGAAAACATCAACCCCGACAATCTGGAGGCGGCCAAGAAACGCCAGAACCGCATCGAGGAATATCGCGAGATGATGCTGGACTGGAAGCGGCATCCCGTGGTGGTCAGCTGTGGCTACATCATCGGCTTCCCGGCCGATACACGGGAATCCATCCTGCGCGATGTCGATCTGATCAAGCGGGAACTGGCGATCGACGTCCTCTATTTCAACATCCTGACGCCGCTGCCGGGCAGCGAGGATCACAAGAAGATGAAGGATGCGGGTGTGTGGATGGACCCCGACTTCAACAAATATGACCTCAATCACCGCGTCACCCATCATGCACGCATGAGCGACGCCGAGCTCGACGCCGTTTTCCACGAGGCCAGCGCACGCTACTACGACTTCGAACATATGGAGCGCGTCTTCAAGCGTCGGGTGCAGCTCAAGAACGGCATGCGGCTGACCACTCTGTACAATCTGATTGCCTATCGCGAGGGACCGCGGCGCGAGGGCGTTGCTTTCGCTGAATTCGGGCTCGGCCGCATCATCGACCGCCATGAGCGTCGCTATGGCATGCCGCTCGAAAATCCGGTGCGCTTCTACGCCCGCTATGGCTGGCGCTTCGCGCGCACCATTACAGCCTATGCCCATACCTATATCCGGCTGCGCCTGAGCGTCGCCAAGGCCTGGCGCGCCTGGGGCCGCCAGGACCTCTTCCCATATAGCGACGAAGCCATTGCCACCGTCGATATGCGCAATGATCCCCTGGTGCAGGAGACCGCAGCGCGCAGCACGGCCTATACCAAGCGCCGCCAGGAAAACCGGCTGAAGGCTCGGCTTGGTGAGGGCACATACACTGACCAAGGCACCGAAGTCGCTGGTCGCTGATCAGACAGCTTTATCGAGGGTACGGATCCGCAATTCACGCGGCTGGCAAGCCGTAACCACGCTACCGATGCTGCCGCACGCTCTCGATAAAGCGCTTGACGACCCCGGACGGAGTTTCGTCCCGGTAAGCGAGATACAGTGGTGCGACAAGACCGGCCGCCTTCTCGATCCGAGGACTGAAACCGGCAGCGCGACATGCCGCGATGATGCTGTCGTATAGTCCGGGACCCGACGGACGACGGTAAAGAATGAAGGTTTCGTTCGCCAGATCGAGAAGCGGAATGCGCCGCGAGGATATGCCGTGTCTGCGCCGCGAGACGGCCCCTCGCATTAAGGGATGCTGATCCGGCAGCGCCACCGGCATTTCTCGTCAAGAATGGGCTCAATCACCAGTCCCGCCGAGGCGCCGGCGCGGTGATAGGCCTCAGCGGCATCGGGCAAATGTGAGAGCTGACAACATGGTCCATCCTGAAGGCAGTCTCGCATGTAGCTAGTCTGCGTCGCAGCACGCCCACGTAAAACCTCGCCCTTAGCGCATCCCTCCATTCCGGGGATGCACTAATGATATATGGGACCAACCATATAATCGTGCCCGCGTTCATATCCGAACGTCCCCTTGGCGCCCCGCGCAAACCTCCGACGACGATGGCAAATCGCCGGGCATCCCTTTTGACGATAAACTCGTCATATCCGGCGACAGCACCAGGCTCGATCCGCAAGCGATCACCGACAAGATCGGCCAAGTTCGCTTCTTCAGCATCGCCGGAGCATCTGCTCCATCAGGTAGTCGCCGATAGCCGCCGGGTTGCCTGTGCGCCCGTGCGGCGATCGGGCATGAGCGCGCTGTCCGAATGGGCTTATTGCCATGGCTGAACATCTGAGGCAGCGCGATCCACGCGCGGTCTCAGACGAACCCGCCTCGGAAGGAAGGGCCTCTTGCGCCGGCCTATGCCAGCAAGCGGCTTCGTGCCTTCTGGTTCTGTGCCTCCTGCGCCGCCTTCAGCTGCGCCTTGGTATACATGAGGGCGTGAGCCGCGAGATCCTCGCTGTCCTCCCACAGGTTGCGCCAGATACCGAGAATCCCTTCTAGCGGCTGACCGACCACCCGCGACGAGAAGGATTCAAAGGTGATCGGCCCCTTGTAGTCGGCCTTCACCAGCGCGCGAAATACGCTCGCCAGATCGATCGAGCCCGAGCCCATATAGCCGCGATGGGAATCCCCGGTGTGGAAATAGCCGAGGTAATCGCCCGTCTCGATGATCGCCTGCGAGATATCCGATTCCTCGATGTTCATGTGATAGACATCGAGATGAACCTTCACGTTCGGCGCACCGATGCGTTTGCACATCTCCACGCCCTGAGCCGCCGTGTTCAGGACATTGGTCTCGTAGCGATTGACCACTTCCAGCCCCAGAGTGACGTTGCTGGCCGCCGCCTTCTCCGCGACGCGGCGAAGGATGTCGACGGAATGGCTGATGCCGTCAGCTGTCGGCGGCACGGAATATTTCTGGAAAGCGGAATAGAGGATGCCGGCAATGTGGGTCGCGCCCAGATCACGGGCAAGCGCCACCGCGCGCTCCAGCCTGGCTTCGCCCCGCTTCATCTTGTCGGGATCGTTGCTCGAAATGTCCTCTGCCGCACCCATCCCGAACGAGAATGTGCACCCCAATCCATGCCTGTCGAGCTCTGCCCGCGTATGGGCGGGATCGATCTCGTCCATGTCCATCGCCGAGACTTCGATCAGATCGAATCCGGTCGCCGCCGTTCGGGCGATCGCCCGCTTGCTCTCTTCCCTGCTCCAGCCCTTCTCCCAGACGAATGCATGCACACCGAGCTTGTTCATTGAATGTCTCCTCCTCCATCTCCGACGGCGCCTCATGTTCCACGCCGCACGATCAGCCACCCCGAAAAGTGCTAACCGGAGCAATATTGACACGCTCGAACGGAAAGTCTAGCTTTTCATAAAACGTTTTACGGGAGGTCCGGCATCGCCGGAAAAACACGTTGAAGCGCAGACCACCGGTTTCGATCAAGACAGTTGCCGAGCGCGCGGGGGTCTCCCCTGCCACGGTTTCGAACGTCCTGAACGCAAAGCCGAGCGTGGCGCCCGAGCTCATCGAACGGGTGCGCAGCGTGGTGGCGGAGCTCGGTTATGTCACCGACAGCAACGCCTCTCGCCTGCGCTCCGGTAAGCACTCGCTCGCCGGTGTCGTGGTGCCGGATCTTTCCAATCCGATGTTCGGGACCTTCGTATCGACTCTCGAAACGCTCGCCCGAGAGGATGGCTTCGATCTTCTGGTCGTCAGCGCCGCAAACGACGTGGAGCAGGAAAAGGAACGCTTGCACGCCATCCGTTCCTGGCGTCCCGCCGGCCTGATCGTCATTCCCTGTGACGGCGCGCTCAGCCATCGGACGCCCTCATCCATGCATATGCCGATCGTGGTCGTGGACCGCCTGCCGGACGATCCGGATTTCGACCTCATCGCCGTCAACAATGCGCAATCGGCAGCCGCGATCAGCGCCCATCTCTCGGAGCAGGGCTATCGGTCCTGCACGGTTGCCGGCAGCATGCTGTCGATCAGCAACATTCGCGAACGCTGGGAGGGTGCCGCCTCGGCCGCCGGAAGCATGGCGCTCTCCATGGTCGAAGTCGGGCTGGAGGCGAAAGGCATTCGCCGGCGGCTGCGCGAGACGCTGACGCAGCGGCGGCCGGAAGCGCTTTTCGCTCTCGATCATATCACCGGGCTGATTGCCTATCAGACGATGACCGATCTCGGTCTTTCCGCGCCCGGCGATCTCGCATTCGCCTGTTTCGACGAGGCCGAATGGATGCGCCTCGTTCGACCCGCAATTACCACCGTCCGTCAGCCAATTGAGGAAATGGCAACGGCCGCCTGGCAGCAGCTCTCCCATCGAATGGGAGGGAATGCCGATCCCGTCAGGACTTTGCGTCTGGCGTGCTCGGTGGAGGTTCGCGGCTCGACGCTGCGAGAAGGAGGGCGGTCGAGCACGGCTGCTTGAAATAAAACGGAGGAGGAGAACATCATGGAAATGACACGACGCATGCTACTCGGCACGCTGTCCGGCGGAGCCGTGGCAGGAGTCTTCGGCTTGCCGATCCTGGCGCTGGCGCAGGAGAAACAGGTTCAAGCCGGAATTGTGGTGAAGATCGGCGGCATCCCCTGGTTCAACGCCATGGAAATGGGCATCAAGAAGGAATCCCAGGCCCTCAAGGCGAATGCATGGATGATCGGCCCGACACAGGCCGACGCCGCCCAGCAGGTTCGCGCCATCGAGGATCTCATCGCCCGCAAGGTGGACGTGATCGGCGTGGTGCCGAACGACGCAGCCGCCCTGGAACCGGTGCTCGGCAAGGCCAAGGCTGCCGGCATCAAGGTGATCTCGCATGAAAGCCCCAACCAGAAGAACAATGATTGGGACTTCGAGCTGACCACCGTCGAAGCCTATGGCGAACAGCACATGGATCTGCTCGCCAAGGAAATGAAGGAGGAAGGCAAGTACATCGTCTATGTCGGCTCCCTGACCGTGCCGCTGCACAATGCCTGGGCCGATGCGGCGATTGCCTATCAGAAGAAGAAATACCCGAAGATGGAGATGCTCGGCGACCGCTTCGGCGTTGCAGAGAGCCTCGATGACTCGATCAAGACGACGCAGGACCAGCTGCGCGCGCATCCCGATCTGAAGGGCATCCTGACCTTCGGATCGCAAGGGCCGATCGGCGCCGCAAGAGTGCTGGACGATCGCGGCAAGGCGAAGTCCATCGTACTCGTCGGCGGCTTCTCGCCCGGCCAGGGGATCAAATATGTCAAAAGCGGCGTGATCCGCGGCGGCTATATCTGGAATCCGCTGATCGCGGGCCAGGTCTTCGTGCAGCTCGCGACCTTGCTCGCGGCCGGCAAGGAGATCACCGACGGCATGGAGCTGGTCGAGGTCGGGCCGGTGAAGGTCTTCCCCGACAAGCGCTTGATCCAGGCACAAAAACTCGAGTCCCTGGACAAGGAAAACATCCAGCGATTGGCAGATCTGGGGCTCTAAGCCCCCGCCTTGCCAAGAAGGCGACGCCGCCGGAGGGGTTTCAACGCCCCTTCGGCCGGTGTCATCCACGCGATGACCTAGCCGAACATGGGACTTTCCGATGAGTGCACAGGATCCTTTTTTGCGTCTCAGCAAGATCACCAAACGCTTCGGCGGCGTGCTGGCGCTCGACGATATCGATTGGGAGGTCCGGGCGGGTGAAATCCATTGCCTGGTCGGCGAAAACGGCTGCGGCAAGTCCACCCTGATCAAGACGGTGGCCGGCGTGCATCCGCCGACATCGGGCGAAATCGAGATTGCCGGCAAGTCCGTTCTGCCGCTTACCCCGTCTTCGGCGCGCGCGCTCGGCATTCAGGTCATATTCCAGGACCTTTCGCTTTTTCCGAATCTCACCGTCGCTGAAAACATCGCCATCGAAAGCCATCTGAAAAGCGATCTTCGGCCAGTCTCTTACACCAAGATGAGAAAGCTCGCGCTTTCGGCATTGAAACGGCTGGATTTTCATCTTGATCCCGATGCGGCGGTCGCAGACCTCTCCGTCGCCGAACGGCAGATCGTCGCGATCTGCCGCGGCATTGCCGCCGAAACGCGGCTGATCTTCATGGACGAGCCGACGGCATCGCTGACGCGCAGCGAGGTCAAGCGGCTGCTCGCCATCGTCGCCCGGTTGAAGGTCGATGGCATCGCCGTGGTCTTTGTCTCGCATCGGCTGGATGAGATCGTCGAGATCGCCGAGCGCGTCACGGTCATGCGCGACGGACGCAAGGTGGGGACCTATCCGGCATCCGAGGTCGATCAGCGCCGCATTGGACACCTGATGACCGGGATCGATATTTTCCAGTCCGTCGTCGCCCGCGACACGTCGGCCGAGAAGCCGCTGCTCGAGGTTTCCTCGCTCAGCCGCCGTGGCGAATACGAGGACATCAGTTTCACTATCCGGCAAGGCGAAGTGCTGGGGATAACCGGCCTGCTGGGTGCCGGTCGCACCGAACTTGCGCTCAGCCTCTTCGGCATGACCCGGCCGGACAGCGGCACGATGACCCTCGAAGGCCGCAAGCTGTCGCTCCGCTCGAACCGGGACGCGGTGGGGGCCGGCATTGCCTATGTCTCGGAGGATCGGTTGAGCCTCGGCATCATTCTCCGTCAGTCGATCGGCGACAATCTCATACTGGCGGTCCTGAAGAGTCTGCGCGGTCGGCTGGGCCTGATCCCGGACCGCAGCCGGCGAGCGCTCGCCACCGAATGGGTGAATCGCCTGGCGATCAAGATACCCGGTCTCGACAGGCCGGTCGGAACTTTATCCGGCGGCAACCAGCAGCGTGTGGTCTTGGCAAAATGGCTGGCGGCAAAGCCCAAGATCCTGATCCTCGACAGTCCGACGGTCGGTGTCGACATCAAGAACAAGCAGGGCATCTACAAAGTCGTTGCCGACCTCGCCCGGCAGGGCGTCGGCATCCTGATCATTTCCGACGAAGTCGCTGAGGTCTACGCGACCTGCGATCGCGTCCTGCACATGCGCGCCGGCCGCATCGTTGGCGAGGTCGTGCCCGGCCAGACCAGCGAACATGAGTTCGAGGAGAAAATCTATGCCTGAGATGCCGGACATCAGAAAGCTTCAGCGTCGTCCCGAAGTCTGGCTCGCCATGGTGATCATCGTCGCCATCATTGCTCTCGGCGCGACGGCGCCGGGTTTCCTCACTCTGGCCAATGTCGTCGACCTGCTGGAGACCTATAGCGTCCAGTCGATCATGGCGATGGGGCTCTTCGTCGTGCTGGTCTCCGGCGGCATCGACATCTCCTTCGCGGCGACCGCATCGGTCGCCCAATATGTGACCGCCCTTCTGGCAACACAGTCGGGATTGCCGCCCTTTGCCTGCATCGGCCTTGGCCTGTCGGTCGGCATCCTGCTCGGCTGCATCAACGCGCTGCTGATCCACTTCATCCGCATCACCTCGATCATCGCCACCATCGCCATGATGAGCGTGTCATTCTCGCTCCTGATGTATTTCTCACAGGGCAAATCCATCTATACGCTGCCGGATTGGTGGACCGAGCGCATCGTCTTCTGGGAGCACGAGGCGCCCAATGGCGACCTGACGCGCATCACCCTGCCGATCGTGGTGATGCTGGCGGCAACCCTGTTTACCTGGTTCTTCATGACCCGGACGAAGACGGGACGGCAGCTCTATACGATGGGGGGCAATCCGGAGGCCGCCCGACGCATCGGCGTCAATATCGCCAAGCTGCAATTCATCGCCTACGGGTTCCTCGGCTTCATGGCTGCGGTCGGCGGGCTATTACAGGCGCATCGCGTCGGCGAAAGCGTGCCCAACGCCATGTACAATACCGAGCTTTCCGTCCTGTCTGCCGCCGTCCTCGGCGGCGCCAGCCTGACCGGCGGCATCGGCACGGTGCCGGGCGTGTTGCTGGGCATTGTGCTGCTCGCCATCCTGCAGAACGGCCTGAACCTTCTGGGCGTCTCCTCCTACTTCTTCCAGATCGTCATCGGCCTGACGATCCTGATCTCCACCTCGATCACGGTGATCAGCGCGCGCAAGCGCCGCCGCCTCAATCCGATAGGAGACGTGGCCCATGGCTGACTCGACCGACAACCTCTCCGCCCTTGTCGCAAGGATAAAGGGCGGCAAGCCCGGCCTGCTCGGATTGCTGTTGGCTCTGGTGATCGCCTTCTCGCTGACGATCCCCGGCTTTGCGAGCTGGGGCACTTTGAATTCCTTCGCGGTGCAACTGCCCATCCTCGGGCTTCTTTCGCTTGCGATGGTCGTGCCGCTCATCACCGGCGGCCTCAATCTGGCGATCATCGCGACGACCAATCAATGCGCCCTGCTGATGGCCTGGATCATGCGAAGCATGACGACGGCGGACTCCTCATCGACCGAAGTCTTCGGCGTCATCCTTCTGGCACTTCTGGCCGGCCTCCTTCTTGCCCTCGCGATCGGCGTCGTGACCGGCATGATCGTCGCCTATACCGGTGTGCATCCCATCCTCGTCACGCTCGGCACGAAATCCCTGATCGACGGGATCAGCATCTATATGACGCGCGGCGAGGCTCTCTCCGGCTTTCCGCAATCCTATTCGATCGTCGGCAACTCGGCGATTGCGGGGATACCGGTGACGTTCATCCTGCTGGTCGTCGTCGCCGTGATTGTCGGCATCATTCTTCGCAAGACGCCGTTCGGCATCAGTTGCGCCATGATCGGTTCCAATATGGAAGCCGCCCGTTTCTCGGCAATAGATACAAGGCGGGTTCTGGTCGGCGTCTATACCATGTCGAGCGTTCTGTGCTTCGTCGCGGCAGCCGTCACCCTTGCCGTCTTCAACTCGGCAAGCGCCGACTATTCGCAATCCTACCTGCTCGTGACCATCCTCGCGGCCGTGCTTGGCGGCGTCGATCCCTTCGGGGGCTTCGGGAAAGTCTCCGGGCTGATGATCGCCCTTGCCATCCTGCAAATCATTTCCTCGGGCTTCAACCAGCTCGGTATCAGCCCCTATCTGACGACGGCCATCTGGGGTCTCATCCTCATTCTCGTGATGGCGGTGCAGACCGCATACCCCTACCTCACTTTCTTTTTCAGGCCGCGTCGATCCGGGGAGAAGCGGTGATGTCCCGACAAGCCCAACGCAGCCGACATGCGAAACGCCCATGAAAACCATCGCTGTCTTCGATACGGGAAAGACGAACATCAAGCTCTCGGTCACCGACGAGGCCGGCGGGCTCATCGAGACATTGTCGACGCCCAATCCCGTCCGCGATGGCCCGCCCTACCGGCATCATGATCTTGCAGCCATCGAAGCCTGGCTGCTCGATGGGCTCGCCACATTGGCAAGCCGCCACGACATCGCCGCCGTCGTCTGCACCGCGCACGGCTCCGGCGGGGTGCTGGTCAGCGACGAGGGGCCTGCCATGCCGATGATCGACTACGAGCAGGCGGTTCCGATGGAGATCGACCTGGAGTATCGCAGGATCATGGGATCGTTTCGCGAGCGGGGCAGCGCGGTCATGCTGGGTGCCGCCCATCTGGCGCGGCAGATGCTTTGGCTGGAACGCGGCTGGCCGGATGTCTTCGCACAGGCGCGGCATTTTCTCGCCATTCCGCAATATTGGGCCTGGCGCCTCTCAGGCGTCGCGGCCTCCGAGGTGACGAGCCTGGCGGCACAATCGCATCTCTGGTGCTCGGCGGACGCCAGACCGACGAGACTGGTCGAAGCAAGCAACTGGGAGCGGCTGATACCGCCGCTGCGGCCGGCTTGGTCGAGGCTTGCCGACATCAAGCCTGAGATTGCCGGACGGACGGGCGTGAAACCGACGACAACGATCCTGTGCGGGATTCACGACTCCTCGGCAAACTTCTATCAGTATCAGGCAGCCGGCCTGCATGACGTGACCGTCGTCTCCACCGGCACCTGGATCGTGGCGATCAGCGACCGCTCCGGCCCTGATTTCGATGTCGAACGCGCCGGTCTTTGCTGCAATGCCGATGTTGAGGCCAAGCCCCTTCCCGGCATGCTGACCATGGGCGGCCGCGAATTCGCGATGATAGCGAGAGAAGACGACCGCCCGACGACGGAAGACAGCCTCGCGCGCCTGATCGAGACACGCACGATGGCGCTCCCCTCCTTCGGCAGCGATGACGGCCTGTTTCCGGGAACCTCGCGAAAGGGACGTCTCACAGGCCCGCTAGCCGACCATCGTGACCTGCGCCATGCGCTCGCCCTGCTCTACGCCGCCCTTCTGACGGACAGATGCCTTCAGCTTGTCCACACGTCGACAGTGGTTTTGGACGGCTCGTTCGTTCGCGACCCGCTTTACGGCGCGCTCATCGCCGCCCTCAATCCGGACCGCCGCGTGTTCGTCAATGCCGACCAATATGGAACCGCAACGGGTGCCGCCTTGCTGGCGTCTCATGAGACACGGCAGGCGCCCTCACCCTTGGCCCTGAAGGCGGCAATACCCTTTTCGCACCCCACCCTTGATGAATACCGCGAGCAGTGGCTGCGCGCGGCCCTAACTGGAGGATAAGATGATGGACTATGACAATCGCCGCCAAAGGGAGGCCATGGTTGAAACCTGCCGCAAGATGAACGCAAGCGGCATCAATCAGGGAACCGCCGGAAATATCTCGATCCGCAATCCCGGCGGCTTTCTGATCACACCGACCTCACTGCCCTATGACGAGATGAAGCCCGACGATCTCGTGCAGATGAATTTCGACGGCACCTATGAAGGCCGCCGTCGCCCTTCGTCCGAATGGCGCTTTCATCGCGACATCCTGGCCGCACGCGATGACATCGATGTCGTACTGCATTGCCACTCCGTCTATGCGACGACGCTTGCCTGCCACCACAAGACGATCCCGAGTTTCCACTACATGACGGGTGTTGCCGGCGGCACGACGATCCGCTGCGCGAAGTACGCGACGTTCGGCACGCAGGCTTTATCCGACAATGCGCTTGAAGCGCTGCAGGATCGCCTGGCCTGCCTGCTCGGCCAGCATGGCCAGATCTCGCTGGGCAAAACCTTGTCGTCAGCGCTGGCGCTCGCCATCGAGGTCGAGACAATTTCGCGGCTCTACGTGCAGGCATTGACGCTCGGCGAGCCGCCGATCCTGCCGGACGAGGAGATGGCGCGCGTGCTGCAGCAGATGAAGAATATGAGCTATGGCCAGGCGCCGGATCTCGACGGCGTCAATGACATCGCGCGACCAAAGCGAGCCTGATCGCTTCTGCCCCGATCCTTTCAGCGAACCCGACTATGAGGCCGTCTTGCAGGCGGCCTTACCACTCCAATTGACGCACACCGTCGATCGCATCGCGCCCTTTCCTGATGGCAAAGCCTGGGGCTTCCGCCGCACGGCTCAGGATATAACGCACGCCATATACGGGCGAACGGTCTTCCTGCGGCTCCGGCTCATAACGCGCCTGCACCTGCAGATCCTCCGGAGGCTGCTCCGCCTCGGAATATCCGACGATCATCGGATCGCGTGTATCGCATTGCGGCATGCAACGGTCGAACTGCGTGACACCCGAGGAAGAGGCGGTTTTGACATCCGTGCTTTTGGCATGCGCCGCAACCCGCTTCACCGGCGCGCTGGCTTTCGTAGCAGCCGCCTTGCTCGACGTCGCCGGTCGGATGGCCGGGGTCGGCAGCACGACCGGGCTGGCATCGATTGCCGACTGAAGATCGTTCGCCGTCGCAAAATTCCTGGCATCGGCGACTTCGATCGCGCCACCACGCCCGGCAGTATCGATCGACGACATCAGCGGGGCTTCCGCTTCCGTGCGGGCAACCGCATATAGTCCTGCAACCGTTACTCCGCAGACGAAGAGGCCGACGCCAGCTTTTCGGGCCAGTACGCCTGCGGCACCAGGCACTTTGGTTTGCTGCATGCTCATTGCTCTCTCCATTCGACATTTGTCAGAGGTGAGAGTTCACACGACAATTGCGGCGCCGCCTTTGCCGAAAAGTGGCCGAGAGCAGGCGAATTGCAAAGAAATGTTGTGGGGATGCGCCGGGGTCCGGCGCCTTTTGCTTAAGGTGAACAGCTTCAACCGATATTTAGAGATGGTTCGCAGACGATGCCGACTATATGCGTTTCGCCGTCACGCGGTCTCGCCTTCGATCAACTCGAAGCCGAGATCGATGATCTGCGACGGTGCGCCGTCAAGCACGAACTGAGCGGCCACCTGCCCGATCGCGACGCGCGGGGTGCGGATGGTCGACAATGGCTGCGGCGTCATCCTGGCGATGTCCAAGCCGTTGTAACCGAAGATGGCCAGTTGCGACGGAATGGAAATGCCGCGTGCCATGCAGTGGAAATAGCCACCCAACGCCATGTCGTCATTGGAGAAATAGATGGCGTCGAGGTCCGGGACGCGGGCGAGCAGCCTTTCGAGCCCGAACCGGCCGGCTTCGACCGAGGACGCGCCCGCATGAATTTCGCACCCCGCAAGCGGCTTGCCTTCGGCCTGCAGCACGTTGCAGAACGCCGCAAAACGTTTGCCCGCGCGCGTGTCGCGAACCAGATCGTGGCCGACATAACCGATGCGGCGATAGCCGCGGCGCAGCATGAATTCCGCGCTCGCGCGCGCCGCCGCACCGTTTGAAAATCCGACCGCGAGGTCGAGCGCGGTGCCGTCGAGGTCCAGCAGTTCCACGACACGGCATCCGCTCGCGCGCAGCATTTTCGCCGTTCCCTCGCTATGCTCCAGGCCGGCCAGCATGACAGCCGACGGCCGCCAGGCGAGCATGGCCGCAACCATCGCCTCTTCCTTGTTCGGATCGTAGTCGGTCACCGCGAAGACCGATTGATAATGACCAGCCTCAAGCACGCCGCCCGCGCCGCGCAGCACGTCCGCAAACACGATATTGGAAAGCGACGGGATGACGAAGGCGACGAGGCGCGATCCCGCCGAGGCAAGCGCTCCGGCGATACGGTTGGGCACGTAGCCGAGGCGCTCGACCGCCGCCATGACGCGATCATGCGTCTTCTTGGAAAACGAACCATGATTGCGAAGCACGCGCGAGACCGTGCTTTCGCCCACCCCAGCCGCTTCGGCAACCTCTGCAAGCGTGACCGTGGGCTGAAGTTTGACGTTCATGTTTCCCCGAAAGATCCATTTGCGGCTCCGCATCGCAGCGACGCGGGAAATCCGTTTCCCGTGGCTATTTTCCACCTCCGCTCCTTTAACATAAGATTTTTGGCAGCGCTGCCAAATTCTAGTTGGCGGCGCTGCCAAAATACGCTAACAAAATTGGCAGCGCTGCCAATTTAAAGGCGCGCAATCGGAAGAAGGTTCCGGAGGAACCCCGGCGCCGGCAGCCGAGGGGCCGAATACCCTGAGACACCGCAAGGATATGGACATGTCATCCCTAGCTGAAAACTCGCAACACCCGCTTGTCGCCGCCGTGATCGGTCTCGGGTCCATGGGCCTCGGCATGGCGCGATCCATGAAGCGCGCCGGCCTCGACGTCATCGGCTACGACATATCGGCCGCCGCGATCGATCGTTTCGTCAGCGAGGGCGGACGGGGCGCCACGAGCCCGGCAGCGGCGGCCCAGGACGCCGACATCGTAGTCTCCGTCGTCGTCAACGGCGCACAGACCAGGGACGTCCTGTTCGGTGCCGGCAATGTCGCAAGCAGCATGAAGCGCGGGACGGTATTCATCTCGTCGGCAACCATGGACCCGGCGGTTGCCCGCGATCTGGCGGAGCGTTGCTCGGCACTTGGCCTGCATTATCTCGATGCGCCGATATCCGGCGGCTCCGTCAAGGCGGCCAGCGGCGAGCTGACCGTCATGGCGTCCGGCACCAAGCCGGCCTTCGACGCGGCTCGTCCGGCGCTCGACGCCATGGCCGGCAAGGTCTACGAACTGGGCGACGACGCCGGAACCGGCGCGGCCTTCAAGATGATCAATCAGCTTCTGGCCGGCGTGCATATCGCCGCCGCTTGCGAGGCGATCACCTTCGCGGCCAAGCAAGGTCTCGATCTCGACAAGGTCTATGAGGTGATTACCGCCTCGGCGGGGAACTCCTGGATGTTCGAAAACCGGGTGCCGCACGTCCTTGAGGGAGATTACTCGCCGCGCAGCGCCATCGAGATTTTCGTCAAGGATCTCGGCATCGTGCAGGACATGGCCCGCACGGAACGCTATCCGACACCGCTCGCCGCCGCCGCGCTGCAGATGTATCTTGCGGCGTCAGGCGTGGGCATGGGCCGCGACGACGATGCCTCGCTTGCCCGCCTCTACGCGCAGCTTTCGGGGGCAGTTCTGCCGAACACCTGAGCAACGAAACGCGCAAGATAGAATCGGAGACAATCGGCATGCCAGTCTTTGCGGCCAACCTGACGATGATGTTCAACGAGTGGCAGTTTCTCGACCGTTTCGACGCGGCCGCGGAGGCCGGCTTTACCGTCGTCGAATATCTGTTTCCCTATGAATTCGCGCCGGAGGCGATCGCCGAACGGCTTGATCGCAACGGATTGACCCAGGCCCTCTTCAACATGCCGCCCGGCGACTGGAACGGCGGCGAGCGAGGGCTTGCTGCCCTGCCCGGCCGTTTCGAGGAGGTGAAATCGAATGTGGACAAGGCGCTCGCCTATGCCGAGGCGACCGGCGTCAAGCGCCTGCACCTCATGGCCGGGCTGGCGGCTCCCGAGGACATGGAGGCCATCCGCGCCTATCGCCGTTCCGTCGAATATTGCGCCGGGCGGCTTGCCGAAAGAGGGCTGGACCTGGTGCTCGAGCCGATCAACGGCCGCAACATGCCGGGCTATTTCCTCAATGATTTCAATCGTGCAAGACGGCTGATAAAAGAGCTTGGCCTACCGAACCTCAAGCTCCAATTCGACATCTATCATCGGCA
>DASWOH010000163.1:0-11807 GCA_036398815.1 Rhizobium sp.
CTTGACCGTCTTCTCGGCCGACGATGTCTGCAGCCCGGTTTTCTGTCTCATCTTCGCTTCCTTTGATAAAGCTACGATGAGCCGAAAATCCTATCTTCTCAATTAACTCTGTTTTGTCTCAAAGGCGTTGATCCGGGACACTTGAGACCTTCGATTGCTCTCTCCAGGGTAGCCACACCCCAATCGTTGACATCGTCAAAGAATACGTTGAATGCAGGCTCGTCGAACTGGACGATATCAACACCAACCGCCTCCAATTCCTTTGCTTCGTCATTGAGTATTTTCGCGAATTCCCAGGCCAGTTTCTCACGGCTCTTATAGTGGGCATCATAAAGCGTATCGATCATCGTCATAGGCCCCGGCAATGCCCATTTGATGGGTTGCTGGGTTTGCTGACGTAAGAACTTCGCATCTTCGACAAAAACCGGCTTCGAGCGCGATACAGCACCAACGACTGTCGGCACACTCGCATCGTAGCGATTGCGGATTCTGACCGTTTCACGCTTTTCAAAGTCAACTCCGTCGAGGTGCTCGATAAACGTCGTGACAAAATGCTGGCGTGTTTGCTCACCGTCACTGACGATATCAATGCCCGCCTGTCGTTGATCGTCCAAGGACAAGCGAAGAGCATCCTGCTTGCCCGCGATCAATTCCTCGTCCTGCAACTTCCAAGGCGACCAAAGTTTTTCAGGTTCCGCAAGCCAGGAAGGCTTTGGCAAACTGCCGGCGGTCGACGTGGGCAATAGTCTTTTCATGATAGGCAACCTTGTGTTTTGGCTCATCAAAGGGTGTAATTGGCAGACCATTGCTCAAGGACGGTCTTATACGGTTTAATGAAGTGCTCCTCAGCGAACTTTCCCTGCTCAACAGCAAGCCGGCTACGCTCTTCGCGATCGTAAACAATTCGCGTCAGTGAATAATCCTGATGCTGAAGACTTGGGCGATAGCACGCCCCTGCTACGGAATTGGCGTTGTAAATCTCGGGCCGATAGATCTTCTGAAAGGATTCCATCGTGCTGATCGTGCTGATCAGCTCAAGATTGGTATAGTCACCTATAAGATCGCCGGCAAAATAGAAGGCAAAAGGCGCAACGCTGTTCGGCGGCATGAAGAAACGAACCTGCAACCCCATTTTTTGAAAGTAATGGTCCGTCGAAGATAATTCATTCTGCTGATACTCAGCACCCAATACGGGATGGTGATTGCCAGTGCGATGATATGTTTTGCTGCTGGATGCACTCAAGCATATGACAGGCGGCTTACGAAAATGCTCTTTGTAAGCATTCGAGTTGAGGAAACATTTGAACAGTTTTCCATGCAGGTCGCCAAAGTTGTTCGGAGTGCTGAATGTGGGGCGCCCCTTATTGTATTCGGGCAGAACGACGCTGAAGTCGTAATCTCGAACATACGAAGAGAAATTATTCCCTACAATGCCTTCGACGCGTTCATTTGTCTTCCGATCGATGATATTCGTTTTCAGAATTTCAATCAGTGGGAAAGCATCCTTATTGCCTTCCGCATCGATATTCATTTCGACCGAAATGATTTCAAGTTCCACAGAATAACGATCGCCTTTGGGATTATCCCAATGCGCCAGAGCGTTGAAACGATTGTCAATCATCCTCAAGGCGTTACGGAGGTTCTCCTGCCGGTTCTCCCCTCTGGCCAAATTAGCAAAATTCGTCGTGATACGCGTGTTTTCGGTGGGATGATAGTTTTCATTTAAACGTTGGCTCTTAAGACAAAACGTAAATTCGTGACGCGTCTGGAACGGTTGACGATCAACAAGTGGCTCGCTCTTTGCGGCGACTGGAATAGCGGTTTGAGACATGACTCACCCCAATAAGTTGGGGGCATGGGTCAGCGGACGCATAGCTACACAGACCGCTAAGCGGCCTAGGCTACGGCACACCGGGACACCCCGCCCGTGGACGTTATTTCGCCAAGGCAGGTCTCCTGGCTCGCGGGTCATCGCTGCCGTCCGTCTTCCCAGGGGGAACCCCAGTGACATTCTGGACATCAGCTTGCCGCTTACAGTTGCGGGGGCAGCGCCAGCTTTCCCGAATGAGACGGGGCACTGACTTCCCTCTTAGCCCCGGCGTGTCGCACACGACAACCGGAGAACCTAGGCACGGCAACCTTCCTGCATCGGACACGTAATGTCAAGAGCGTATAAAGAAATGTTTATATCTTTAAGTCGTGAGCGATCACATCGAATTCTTCGCACCTGCATTTCCCACCAGCTTCCCGGCCCCTCGTTGATTTCATTCCCACGTCACCTGGAAATTTATACGGAATCTCGCCTCGAACGGGGAAATGCGTTCCTGCATACTAACCTCGCCGTATTCCCTTTCAGCCATCAGAATGAAGAATCGTCAGTTCCTTCCGAATAACGCGGTTTAAGAATGGCTAACCGCTTATCTTACATGCATGATCGGCATTAGGTCGCGCAGGCAGGTAAACTCCGCCAGACGGCATGACCTAACGATTGAAATTGACACTCGCTGGCGCTTGTGCTGTTTCTCATGATGATCCAGGTGCCGGAGGAAACTCCGGGTAAAAGGGAATCCGGTCAGGGCCATGCCCAAATCCGGAACTGCCCCCGCAACTGTAGGCGGCGAGCCGACCCGACATGCCACTGGCGCACAATAGGCCGGGAAGAGAGAAGAACCGCAAGTCAGGAAACCTGCCCGGATCGTCACCTGTTCTGACCGCGGGCGGCGTGTCGGGAGCGGCCTTTCCGTAAGGGTGATACCGTCGCTTCGTACATTGATTGGTACGGAGCGTTTGTTCGTTTATCCGGCCGCTATGCCTGCGGTCGGCTCGAAGGTATGTCACGATGATGGAAGTTCAAAGGCCCGAATTGACCCTACCCGGTGGGGAGAAGAAAGTGCTCCTGCACTCCTGTTGCGCGCCCTGCTCCGGCGAAGTGATGGAAGCAATGCTGGCGTCCGGCATCGACTATACGATTTTCTTCTACAATCCCAACATCCACCCCGAGCGGGAATACCTCCTGCGCAAGGACGAGAACATTCGCTTTGCCGGAAAGCACTGTGTTGCGTTCGTCGATGTCGATTATGACAAGGACAACTGGTTCGCCCGTGCGAAGGGCATGGAGTGGGAGCCGGAACGCGGCATCCGCTGCACCATGTGTTTCGGCATGCGCTTCGAACGGACCGCCCTTTATGCCCATGAGAACGGTTTTCCGGTGATGACTTCGTCGCTCGGCATCTCACGCTGGAAAAACATGGCGCAGATCAACGATTGCGGCAAACGCGCCGCCGCCGCGCTACGAAGGCCTGTCCTATTGGGACTATAACTGGCGCAAAGGCGGCGGCTCCGCCCGGATGAGCGAGATTTCCAAGCGCGAAGAATTCTACCAGCAGGAATATTGCGGCTGCGTCTATTCCCTGCGTGACACGAATGTTCATCGCCGCAGCCAAGGGCGCGGTCCCATCCAGCTTGGCAAACTCTATTACGGCAACAACGATCCTTCGGCATAAGGGCCGAAGACTGCCTGCGTCGCTTCTTCAACGAAAGGACCAACAATGTGTCAGCTATGCCAGAACGTCATGTTCTCCGGCGGCATCCCCGCCGATAGCGTCGAAGGCGTTTCGATCTTTTGGCCAGCACGGTGGGCGAGCGGGCCGCCTTCTGGCCGGACGGCGAGATCAATCCCGAGCGGCGCGGCTGGATCGGTGCTATCAACAACATGGTGCTAGCCGCCGCGCCCTGCTTCGAGGAAATTCCCTCGCCCTTAAGCCTGCCGAAGGAACATCCCTACCATCTGTTCAAGACGCTGAAGATCAGGAACGGCGCTACGGTCGATCTGCGCGGCCGGCTTCCCTATGCCGGAGACGCTATCGCCTCCTATGGCATATTCAAGAAGATGCAGGCCGAAGGCCGCATCTCCAGAAATATCCGCTTCCAATGCGCCATCCCCGGCGCGCATGACGTGATCTCGATCACTTTCCCCGACGTCTCCACTTGGCCAGTCTTGTTCAAGGCATGGCAGGAGGCGGTGCAGGAAGAATATCGCCGTATTTTCGAGGTCATTCCCGCCAGTGAATTTTGCCTCCAGATCGACTATTGCACCGAGATAATCCTCATCGGCGGCACCTGGGCAAAACAGTTCGACTGGGTTCCTGATCTGCCGAAGGAGGAACTGTTCGCTTACTACACCTCGCCGGATTACATCATAGGCCATCTCGAGGGTCTGCCGGAAGAGGTCACCATCGGCTTCCATGTCTGCTGCGGAACCTCGCCGTCCTATCCGGTACAGGAGCTCGACGATATCGGCCTGCCCGTTGATCTGTCGAACGCCATCCAGGCGGCGACCGGCGGCAATGTGGATTATTTCCATCTGCCGGCCATGGTGGATTCGGATGAGTCCTATTTTGCGCCGCTGTCTCGCCTGAATGCGGGCAAGGCCATCATGCCAGACTTGTTGAAGACACTGGCCGAAGGTGCGGACCATCAGGCCGCGGCCTGGCCTGCAATGATCTGTCTTCTTTCGGAGCCGCCTTGGCTCCGAAAGGAAATGGCAACACCATCAATCGGGAACCTTTTCAAAATCTGGTCCAACGCCCGAATGGAAGCTCGCGCACCCGCCACAACGTTCAGAACCGGGATTGTCCATGAAAACCAAGGCTCCAACAGCACGTATTGGCCACAGTCAGATCAGAGGGCACTTCCTGCCGGAAGTGGTCAAGGCTTTCCGAAAACTTGCCTATCAGAAGGGCTTCAAACATCAATTATTGCTGGCAGAAGCACTGAACGATCTGTTTGAAAAATATGGCATGGAGCGCCTCGCCGATGAAAAAGCCTTGCCGCGCGGAAGAGCGAAATCGTCATTAGGCGGAGCGAACTGCATAGCATACGCGATTATAACAGTATTACATGGCCATAGAGCCTGCGGTGATCGTTTTCCTTTGAACAAGAACAGGCCGCTAAGGACAAGGTTTCTTAAAACTATGAACAAACCGGACATGGCGGATTTTCTGCCTCCGTTGCAAAGCGAGATCCTCGCATGCATTTTCGGTGAGGTCATGTCCAGTGCGATGTCGTTGACAGGCCTGTTGCAGCATGGGCGGGCGAGATCAAAATGCGTCAGCCGGAACAATTGTATGTGGTTGCGTGGTTAACTACCCCCAATTTGAACCTGTTTTAGCTAAGGTACCGTTATAATTTATAAAACGAGATTTTCATGCGTTTCTAGGATTCTTGGCAACAAAAAAAATCCCTCAGCCAATTGCTTGAATTGATTGAGGGTTTTGGATTATAACTGGTTGCGGGGACTCGCAACCACCGATACCGACATTCGCTGAAAGTGGCTATATGACAACTGTAAACCACATCAGTTTCACTTATCTGTCGTCGTGGGTACTTAATCTCATTCGTGAGCCAGTGTCCGTCCACCTTCTATAACACTATTTCATATTCTCCGATGTTGCGCTTATGCAACTGAAGCAATTCATCAATTTGCCGGGCTGCAGCAATTCCTGCAGCGTTCAAAGAGAATAGCGCGCGCCAGTCCATATTGTAAGAACCCGCCCTGAATTTCTCCTGCTGCGTATATTCCAGGGATCATCGCCCCGTGGAGAACAACCACTTCCGCGTTTAAGTGGTCCTCAGACCTGTCAGCGAGTGATGAAGGATTGGCGTCACTCTCGCAGGAAGCGTATACCCAATTCCTTCGTCTTTGTCTCCAACGACCGGGTACGTTACCCAATCCGTTTCTTCGCTTGTCCGTGATCAAGACCTCGCCACGGTTAGGCCACTCGATCGCATGGAACCTTCTCGTAGTGCCACCACCTGAAAGACTAATGTTCTGACCAGTAATCTCTCTAAAAAACAGCCCCCGCTCAATATCAGGATTTTGAAAGTAGCGGCACTTTGGTTAGCAAATGCTCGCACCAGAGCCCAGTCATTGAATTTGGCTGCCTGGTGTTTTATCCATTCGTCAGAAATAGCATCGGCGGTTGATGCAGGCTGTGCCCTCCGCCGAGGCTGACCCAACGTCCACTCAGCATGGCATGGCCGCCACCGTCCGAGTTCTCATCCAGAATCGGCACCCATGTTCCGCTATTTGCGGCAGCAACCTCGGCGCGGCCAGCCCTACCGCTCCCGCACCTACGACAATAACATCAGTGACTGCGTTTACATTATTGTTCATGGACTGTCCAACTTTGGGCCGTGGCAAACTTGGTCCAACCAAGCCTATTTAAAAGTAGAAGTTGCTTTCTTTCAGTAGAGCCAACTTCTTGTCATCCTGCAGATAGCCGCGAACAGACAGGGAAGCCGGTGCCTGGCGAGGCTGATTGCGAATGGCCAAACCAGCGGGAAAGAATTGATTTGTCGCCCTCGCATCTGGCTACGATTTAGCGGGTCTAGACACTGGCACTAGAACGGCTTCAATAATGGAAAAGGTATCCCCTGGTGCCACCACCAACAGAAATCGCCTCGCCATTGATGACGCGGCCCGCGTCTGACGCGAGGAACAGCACCACGCCTGCCAACTCATCGGCGCTGGCAAACGGCGTGATGGACGTGCGCTTGTGGCTGACGTCGAGCACCGCCTCCGTGGTGATGCCCCGTTCTTTAGCGGTTGCCTCCGTTCGCTGGTCAAAATCTTCCGTCACCGTCGTCCCCGGATGCAGGACATTGACGGTAACGCCCCGGGGGCCGAGTTCATCGGCCACGTTCTTGCTGATCGCCGTCACTGAGGCGTTTCGAACGGTGGCGCTTATGGAACCCGTGCGGCGCACGCTCCCGCCGCCAATATTGATGATGCGCCCCCATCCCTGCCCCACCATGACAGGTGCGACGGCCTGCATGGTGTAAAGATAGTCAAGCCCCTTGGTGGCAAATTCCTGCTGCAGAACGGAATCGTCATACGCAAGAATGCCGGTTTCGACCAAAGCATTGGCGGGTGTTGCCGCAACGTTGACCAGCGTATCCACTCCCCCGAGATCGCGGATAAGCTGTCGCACGGCAGTCTGCACCTCATCCTTGTTGCTGGTGTCCGCAACAGCGAAAGTGGCGAAACCCGCACCGTCATGCCGCAAGGTTTCGACCGTTTCAGCGAGAATGGAAGGAGTGCGTGCGATAATGCCCAGGGAATCCCAAAGAGCGGCATCGTCTGCCGGGACATGATCGCCCCAGCGTTCGTGCTGGTCTGCAATGGCCTTGGCGGAGGCGCTATCGCGCAGATCCTCGGCCTGTGCGGGCAGATGCACCTCGCGGACCTGTGCTTCCAGGCAACCCCAGCTGGAATGCGGCATGAAGCAATCCATGACCAGCCTGTGCAGCAGTGCCGTCATGGCGACATGCGGGTTCACTGCCACTGCATCCCGCAGTGCCAGCGTGCGATGCGCGGTCAACTCGCTGACCAGACGATCGGACAGCGGCTTGATGGTGTTGGCCTCGTCTTCCTCCTCAGTTTCGACCGGCTGGCCGCCCAGCGTGATAACTGCACGCATGCAGCTTATCTCCGGTTCTGCCCGCTGGATCACCTCGCCGGTTTCCGGGTCAACGATCTCAGCTTCCGGTTCCGCAGGCGTTTCATCCTCGGCGCGAACATAGCCGCGCTCGATCAGCAATGCGCCATCGGCGTCGATGCTGATGAAGACACCCGCCATGCCGATCTGGTCCGGGTCGAAGGTCATCGGACGGCGCTCGAAGGTTTCCAGCGCTTGTTCGATCTCACTGAGGCGGGCCTCAATCTCGTCAGGCAGTTCGTCAGCCTCGCCATATTCGGCTTCAAGCCGGCCATATTCGTCGTGCAGCGCCTCGCGGGTGGCGCGTTCCTCTTCGGTCAGATCGACTGTGGTGCCGACAATCTGGCGAAGGCCATGATAGTGACCGTAAGGAAAGGTGATGGCGACCTCGATCCACTTCCAGCCCTCGGCGGCGATGGATTCGGCCTCGGCCTTGAGTTTTTCGCCCACCAGCCGGTCGAGCAGCACCGAATCTTGCAGCCAGCCACCATCGTCCTGCTGAAAGAGATCGTGCAGCACGCAGCCGCCAGCCTCCTCATAGGCGGCAATGCCGACAAAAACCGCCCGCTTGTCGGCGGTGCGGACCGTGGTTTCGGTCAGCTGGCGTCGGATGTGGTAGGGTTCCTTCTGCCAGCCATCCTTGATCGCTTCCCAGACCTGCTCCTGCCGGGCATGGTCAGAACTGACGCTGAAGGCCATGAGCTGCTCCAGCGTCATGCCGTCCTCGGCATAGACGTCGAGCAATGCGGGTGAGACGGAAACCAGACGCAGGCGCTGTTTGACCACCTTGGCATCCACAAAGAAGGCGGCGGCGATGGCGTCCTCGGTCATGCCCTTTTCGCGCATGGCCTGGAAGGCGCGGAACTGGTCGAGCGGATGCAGCGGTGCGCGCTCGATGTTCTCGGCGAGTGAAACCTCATCGATCAGCACATCGGCGCTGGCCTCCGACACGACGCACGGGACCGGCGCGATTTTGGCGAGGCGCTTCTGCTTGACCAGCAGTTCCAGTGCGCGGAAGCGGCGACCGTCGGCGGGCTGCCGGTTTCCTTGCCCTTGGCATCCACGACAGGGCGGACGTGCAGGGACTGGATCAGACCGCGCCGGGCAATGGACTCGGCCAACTTCTCGACCGAAATCCCGACCTTGACGCTCCGGACGTTGGACTGGCTGAGCACCAGCTTGTTGAAGGGAATGTCGCGCGAGGACGACAGGGTGATCTTCTGAACGGCAGTGGCTATGTCAGTTACTCCATGACGGACGCCGGTGAGCCTCTCTCTCCGGCTATCAGCCCGTCACGAAGCGAAGCGCCGCCCTCTTCCTCTGAAGAGAGCGACGCCAGCCGCAGAACCTGAAACCCGGAAATCAGACACTCCGGTTTTCTGTATCGGCGGATGTCTGGGAAAAGCCCGCGCCGACGCGGTAGAGCAGACGCTCGGCAGCACGGATGCTGCCGATCTCACGGGCGGCCTCGGCCCAGACCGAGATCGGGAAATCCCCGGTGAACAGCAGATCGCTCTCGATGCCCATGCCCATGCCGAAGGGCAGCCGGACTGACTGCATTTCGCTCAGGCTCCACGAACCTAGTTCTGGATAGCCGAGATCGGCCAGGCCGAACATGATGTCGCCATCCTCTTCCAGCTCGGTGGCGAGCCAGACGCCCTCGCCGAGGGGGTTGAAGAACTTCACGACCGGAATGTGATCCTGATCGCGCTGGCGACCATTGGCCAACAAGCGGTGGCGCTGTGTGCCGGTCAGGAGGATCATGCCGCGGCCCTCCGGTCGGTTACGCTCGCATCCGGCTCCTCGGTATCCTCGGCAGGCAGATGCGACGGCAGCCAGTCCGCGGCCTGCTCGGCAATCATCTCCTCGCAGGCGTATTTCTTCGAGCCGAACGAACCGTTCAGATCGCGGTTGAGACGGCTGTGATGGCCGCTGGCGTGACCCAGCTCGTGCAGGGGTCGTGCGGTGCCAGTTGATCCGCTCGAAATAGCTTGCAGAGGCGGCACCTGCACATAGTCGAGGGACGGCATATAGAAGGCGCAATTGCCACCGATACGGAAGTCGATGCCGGTGGCCCGGATCAGAGCCTCGACTCGAGGTTCGATCAGCCCCGGCGGCGCGGCTACCGTGATGTCATCGGGCAGGCCATCGCATTGATCGGCGTTAAAGACCGTGAACCGCTTCAGGAACGGAATGGCATGCGTACCCTGCCTTGACAAGGTATGGTAAGATACCATACCTTAATTCCAGTTGGTTTATCCGCGACGTGAGGTCCGAAGTATGGAAGTCCAAAGGACAGCAAGGGGCGCCGAGCGCCTGCGCACGCTGCGAGAAATCGCTGCAAATATGTTTCTAGAACAGGGTTTTGAAGCCGTGTCCCTGGATACGCTGATCGCATCCGCGGGCGGCTCACGCCGTAACATCTACGATCATTTTGGCGGCAAGGAAGGCCTCTTTGTCGAAGCCGTGACGGAGCGCTGCGCCGAATTGGCGGCTCCCCTGGAACAGCTCGATATCCGCGGGGCAGACACGCGAGAAGCTCTGGTACTGTTCGGGCGTAAGATCCTCGAGATCGTCCTCGAGCCTCGTACTCTTGCTCTACATCGCCTGATGATCGCCGAAGGACAGCGGTTTCCCGAACTGTCGCGTTCCATTTGGCACGCGGGCCACAGCAACGCGACACGTCTTCTAGCGCTCTGGTTTGAAAACAAGCAGCGCGAAGGGCTTTTCCGAATGGACACACCCGCCGCGACTCTGGCTGACCACTATATCAGCCTGGCCGTGACCACCCCGCAACTGCGCTGTCTCGTGGCCCATGGCGCCCCTTTGAAGCCAGCTGAAATCTCGAAAATCGTCGATGACGCCGTCACGGTGTTTCTCGAAGGCGCGATGACCGAAAGGAACCAGAAAAGCAATGCGTAAGATCAACTGGCTGTCCGTCCTTCGCTGGCTGCTTGCCGCCTTCTTCGTGTTCGGAGGCTTGGGCAACATCTTCGCTTCGGAAACCATCCTCGCGGATTATCAGCGCTGGGGATATCCCGGCTGGTTTCACTATGTCACCGGCCTGCTGGAACTGTGGGTCGCCGCACTCCTGATAGTGCGGCCGCGTCATTTCTACGGAGCTGTCCTCGGTGGCGTCGTGATGCTCGCCGCTGCCGGAACGGTTATACTGCGTGGCGAATATTCGCATGCGATCGCGCCATTGGTTGTTTTCAGCTTGTGTCTGCTCCTTGGCTTTCTGACGGCACGTCCAGCCGCAAGCTCGCGGCGGTAAGGGCACGGCAACCTTCATCCCCAACATCCGGAAAGGTAAGTTTCATGCCCGACAAGTCTCATCCCCGTCTTCTCGTCACCGGCGCCAGCGGTCATCTTGGCCGCAAAGTGGTCGAGCTTCTACTCGACGCCGGCGCGACCAATATCACCGCCGCGAGCCGCGATACGGATAAGCTTACCGATCTGGCGGCTCGGGGTGCGAAGACAGTCAGGGCCGACTTCGACGACCCCACCACGCTGGATGCCGCCTTTGCCGGCAGCGAACGAATACTGATCGTATCCACCGATGCCCTTGGCACGGCGGGGCAGCGGCGACGGCAGCATCTCGCTGCGGTTGAGGCAGCCGTGAAGGCTGGCGTTCGCCAGATCCTCTATACCTCCATGCCCCATCCCGAGCCCGGTTCGCTGATCCCTTTTGCGCCCGACCACTATGCGACAGAGCAGGCGATCGAGCAGAGCGGCGTCCCTTTCACCATCCTGAGGGTGAACTGGTATGATGAGGCTGTGTTCCTGTGGCTGCCCAGTGCTCTGACGTCCGGCCAATGGCTTTCCTCGGCGGCTGACGGCCGCGTCGGCTATGTTGCACGCGACGATGTGGCCCGCGCTGCGGCGGCAGCCTTGCTTTCCGGTGTCGCCGAGGGCCGTCTGGACATCACCGGACCCGAGGCGCTGTCCACCAACGAGATCGCCCTCATCGCCCATGAGGTCTTCGGCTCCTCAGTCGCCGTCGCGCACGTCAGCGACGAGCAACTGTCGAATAGCCTTCTGAGCGCCGGGTTGCCAAACCCTCTGGCTGAACTGCTTGTCGCCATGGATGCCAATACGCGCGCCGGAGGCGTCGATATCGTCACCGATACCGTCGCCCGTTTGACAGGCAGGCCCGCCCGCAGCTTGCGAGAGTTCCTGACGCAAAATCGCGCTGCGCTGACGTCGGCCAACTAAAAAGCGCTACAACACGATGGCATGACATCCACAATGTGATGTGATCCCGCGCGGAGTAGACACTCGAAGCTCAGCACAAAGCCTTCGCGGATG
>DASWOH010000164.1:0-10165 GCA_036398815.1 Rhizobium sp.
TGCCGCCGTTATGGATGGTGATGTAGCCGCCGCCGACCGGCTGACCCGGTAGCATGGCGCGGACGTAGCCGCCGCTGATGTCGAGATCGCCAATCTTGGCCGTCGCCGATCCGGCTGGCGCCTTGCCCGTCTCCATGTGCATCCCGTGCATGCTGTTGGTGTCGTTGCTCTGCTGCGCCATGACGGCTGTAGCCGAAGACGAAAGTGCGATCGCCGACATCAGCAACGCGGCGGCATAATTGCGGTTCATCATTGTCTCCTGCCCTACTCCTCTATTGGCTTCATGGGATAGCCCCTCGAAGCGTCGTTGCAAAGTCCCTCGCATCCGCCGGTCGCGCACTTCCGCGTGTGTTCAAACGAGCCGCGCGACAAAAATTTGTTCGAGGGCGACATTTGCCCCTTGCCATCTTTGGCGACTACCAGATAATGGCACTCAACCTTGTTGGGAGAATCCGGCGCAAGCCGGTGCCGAAGGAGCAACCGCCCCGGAAACTCTCAGGCCAAAGGACCAGCAAGGGGCAGACGGAACTCTGGAGAGAAACGCGCGAGCGTTCGCCGAAGGGATAACAATCTCAGGCAAACGGACAGAGGGGGCTCATCGTAAGGCGCAGCCGCGCCGAAATTTTGAGCCCTGCGCTTTTAACCGAGCGCAAACCCCGGAGGCGTCATTTGGACGAGACCGCTGCCCTCAAGAAGACCCCGCTTCACGCCCTGCATCTGTCGCTCGGAGCCCGCATGGTGCCGTTCGCCGGCTACGATATGCCGGTGCAATATCCTGCCGGCGTGATGAAGGAACATCTCTGGACCCGTGCGTCCGCCGGCCTGTTCGACGTTTCCCATATGGGCCAGGTCACGATCCGCGCCCGCTCCGGCAAATATGAGGATGCGGCGCTGGCACTGGAAAGCCTCGTGCCGGTCGATATTCTCGGTCTCGCTGAGGGACGTCAGCGCTACGGATTCTTCACCGACGACAATGGCGGCATCCTCGACGATCTGATGATCACCCATATGGATGACTACCTCTTCGTCGTCGTCAATGCCTCCTGCAAGGAGGCCGATCTCAAGCATCTTCAAGATCATATCGGCGATCGCTGTGAAATCACTTTACTTGATCGCGCGCTGATCGCGCTCCAGGGACCGCGTGCCGTTTCCGTCCTTGCCGAACTCTGGGCCGATCTCGCCTACATGAAATTCATGGATGTCCGCCATTGTCGCCTGCACGACGTTTCCTGCCTGGTCTCGCGCTCGGGCTATAGCGGCGAGGACGGCTTTGAGATTTCCGTGCCGGACGACAAGGCGGAGGATATTGCCAAGCGGTTGCTCGAGCACCCCGATGTCCAGCCGATCGGCCTCGGCGCCCGCGACTCCCTGCGTCTCGAAGCCGGGCTTTGCCTCTACGGCAATGACATCGATCAGACGACGACGCCGGTCGAGGCCGCGCTGGAATGGGGCATGCAGAAGACCCGCAAGACCGGTGGCGTCCGCGCCGGCGGTTTCCCCGGAAGCGCGCGCATCCTCGCCGAACTCGACAATGGCGCATCGCGCCGCCGCGTCGGCCTGAAGCCGGAAGGCAAGGCGCCGGTGCGCGGTCATGCCAAACTCTATGCCGATGTCGAGGGCAAGACCGAGATCGGTGAGGTGACGTCCGGCGGCTTCGGCCCGAGTGCCGAAGGTCCCGTCGCCATGGGCTACGTGCCCGTCAGCTTCGCCGCGCCCGGCACCCCGGTCTATGCGGAAGTGCGCGGCAAATATCTGCCTGTCGCCGTCTGCGCCCTGCCCTTTATCACTCCGACCTACAAACGTTGAACGTCATAGCCCAGAGAGGATTATCCATGCTGAAATTCACCGAAGAACATGAGTGGCTGAACATCGAAGGCGACGTTGCGACCGTTGGGATCACCGAGCATGCCGCCGGACAGCTCGGCGATCTCGTTTTCGTGGAACTTCCCGAGGTGGGCGCCACCTTCTCCAAGGGCGACGATGCGGCGACCGTCGAATCCGTCAAGGCGGCTTCCGAAGTCTATTGTCCGCTCGACGGCGAGATCACCGAGATCAACGAAGCCATCGCCGCCGACCCGGCGCTCGTCAATTCCGACCCGATGGGAGCCGGCTGGTTCTTCAAATTGAAACTGAAGAATGTCGCTGATGCCAATGGTTTGCTTGATGAATCCGGCTACAAGGAGCTAATCGGATAATGGCTACACCGACCGAATTCACCTTCACCGACTACCAGCCCTACGATTTCGCCAATCGCCGCCATATCGGCCCGTCTCCCTCGGAAATGGCCGACATGCTGAAGGTGATCGGTTATGGCAGCCTCGACAAGCTGATCGATGCGACACTGCCGCTCACCATCCGCCAGAAGGCGCCACTCGCTTGGGGCGCACCAATGACGGAGCGCGAGGCGCTCGACAAGCTGCGCGAGACCGCCAACAAGAACAAGGTGCTCGTTTCGCTGATCGGCCAGGGCTATTACGGCACGATCACGCCGCCGGTCATCCAGCGCACCATCCTGGAAAACCCGGCCTGGTACACAGCCTATACGCCCTACCAGCCGGAAATCAGCCAGGGCCGCCTCGAGGCGCTGCTGAACTACCAGACGATGATCTGCGATCTCACCGGTCTCGACGTCGCCAACGCCTCGCTGCTCGATGAAGCGACCGCCGCCGCCGAAGGCATGGCGATGGCCGAGCGCGTGGCGAAATCCAAGGCCAAGGCCTTCTTCGTCGATGCCGATTGCCATCCGCAGACGATCGCGCTGATCAGGACCCGCGCCGAACCGCTCGGCTGGACGGTCATCGTCGGCAATCCTTTCACCGATCTCGATCCGGTCGACGTCTTCGGCGCCATCTTCCAGTATCCGGGTACGCACGGTCACATCAATGATTTCACCGGCCTGATCGCCAGGCTGCATCAGACCGGCTCTATTGCCGTCGTCGCGGCCGACCCGCTGGCGTTGACGCTGCTGAAGTCGCCCGGCGAAATGGGCGCGGATATAGCCATCGGCTGCTCGCAGCGCTTCGGCGTGCCGGTCGGTTACGGCGGTCCCCATGCGGCCTATATGGCCGTCAAGGATGTCTACAAGCGCTCCATGCCCGGTCGTCTGGTCGGCGTCTCGGTCGATGCCCGCGGCAACCGCGCCTATCGCTTGTCGCTGCAGACCCGCGAACAGCATATCCGCCGCGAAAAGGCGACGTCGAACATCTGCACCGCCCAGGTCCTTCTCGCTGTCATGGCCTCGATGTATGCCGTCTTCCACGGCCCTCAGGGTCTAAAGGCTATCGCCCAGCAGGTGCACCAGAAGGCCGTGCTGATGGCCAAGGGCCTGGAAAAGCTCGGTTACGCAATCGAGCCGGAAGCCTTCTTCGACACGATCACCGTCGAGGTCGGCCATATGCAGGGCCTGATCCTGCGCGCCGCCGTTGCTGAAGGTGTCAATCTGCGCAAGGTCGGCGAAACCAGGATCGGCATGAGCCTCGACGAGCGCACACGCCCGGCAACGCTGGAAGCCGTCTGGCGCGCTTTCGGCGGCAATTTCCGCCTTGCCGATTTCGAGCCCGGCTATCGCCTGCCGAAGACCCTGCTGCGCACCAGCGAATATCTGACGCATCCGATCTTCCACATGAACCGCGCTGAAAGCGAGATGACCCGCTATATCCGCCGGCTCTCCGACCGCGATCTGGCGCTCGACCGCTCGATGATCCCGCTCGGTTCCTGTACGATGAAGCTGAATGCAACGGCTGAGATGTTGCCGATAAGCTGGCCGGAATTCTCGGATATTCATCCTTTCGTACCGGCCGATCAGGCGCTCGGCTATCGCGAAATGATCGACGATCTCACGGAAAAACTCTGCGCCGTGACCGGCTACGACGCCTTCTCCATGCAGCCCAATTCCGGCGCGCAGGGCGAATATGCCGGCCTGTTGACCATCCGCAACTACCATATCGCCAATGGCGAAGGTCATCGCGACATCTGCCTGATCCCGACGTCGGCGCACGGCACCAATCCGGCCTCTGCCCAGATGGCCGGCATGAAGGTGGTCGTCGTCAAGGTCAGCGATGACGGCGACATCGATATGGCCGATTTCCGCGCCAAGGCCGAGCAATATGCCGCCAATCTTTCCTGCTGCATGATCACCTACCCTTCGACGCATGGCGTCTTCGAGGAAACGGTGAAGGAGATCTGCGATCTCGTGCATCGGCACGGCGGACAGGTCTATCTTGACGGCGCCAACATGAACGCCATGGTCGGCCTTTCGCGGCCAGGCGACATCGGTTCCGACGTCAGCCATCTGAACCTGCACAAGACCTTCTGCATCCCGCATGGCGGCGGCGGTCCCGGCATGGGTCCGATCGGCGTCAAGGCGCATCTGGCGGCGCACCTGCCCGGCCACCCGGAAACGGACGGTCGCGCCGGCGCGGTCTCGGCGGCTGCCTTCGGCTCGGCATCCATCCTGCCGATCTCGTGGAGCTATTGCCTGATGATGGGCGGCGAAGGGCTGACGCAGGCAACCAAGGTCGCGATCCTCAACGCCAACTACATCGCCGCACGGCTGAAGAGCGCTTACGACGTGCTCTACAAGTCGAAGACCGGTCGCGTGGCGCATGAGTGCATCATCGACACACGTCCGCTGGCCGACAGCGCCGGCGTCACCGTCGATGACGTCGCCAAGCGTCTGATCGATTGCGGCTTCCATGCGCCGACCATGAGCTGGCCGGTCGCCGGCACGCTGATGATCGAGCCGACCGAATCGGAAACCAAGGCCGAACTCGACCGCTTCTGCGAGGCGATGCTGGCAATCCGCGAGGAAGCCCGCGCCATCGAGGAAGGCCGGATGGACAAGACCGACAACCCGCTGAAAAATGCGCCGCACACGGTCGAAGACCTCGTCGGCGAGTGGAACCGGCCCTATTCCCGCGAACAGGCCTGCTTCCCGCCGGGCGCCTTCCGGGTCGACAAATACTGGTCGCCCGTCAACCGCGTCGATAACGTCTATGGCGACCGGAATCTGATCTGCACCTGCCCGCCGGTCGAGGATTACGCCGAGGCTGCCGAATAGGTGTCTTTCCAAAAACATGAAGCAGTTCAGCCGCTTCCGACATAAATCTATCGTGAAAAAAGTCTATGACTGCGCCGCGTGTCCGATCGGATGTGCGGCGCTTTTCATAGTGGGGCCAAGGACGGCGCTGGAAGTCAGATGTCATGCCGGAACTGCCAGGATTTCATTTCATCGCCGGACGGGAGAGCTGCTCCCCTCCACCGCTTCTGCTACTGCATGGCAGCGGTGGAAGCGAGGTCGATCTCATTCCCCTTGCGGACGAAATAGCATCGCAGCGGCCCTATCTTTCTTTACGTGGCGGCGTGGAATGGGAGGACGGCTTCGCCTTCTTTCGTCGCAATGCCGATCGCAGCCTCGACTATGACGATCTCGGCCTGCGGACGGCCTTGCTCTGCAGCTTCATCGCGGCCGCCATCGAACAGGGCATGCTGACAAAAGCCCCGATCCTCCTCGGCTTTTCCAACGGCGCCATCATCGCCGCATCGGTCCTGCGCATGCGACCGGATCTCGCATCAGGCGCCATTCTGATGCGTCCCTTGTCTCCGGCACCTGAAGCGGTTTTCCCGCCAATGGCCGGCTTGCCGATCTTGATCACGGCCGGCGAACACGACCAACGCCGGGAACCGGACGACGCGCCGCTGGTCAAAGCACAATTCGAAAACTGCCACGCGGATGTCGGCATGTATGTGCTGCCCACGGGCCATGGCTTGCATCAAAGCGAAGCCGCGCTCATCCGCGGCTGGCTTATACGGAAAGGCATATAAGATGGATCAGCAAACACCGCTCGGCATGGACGCCGTCGACGGCCATATCGCAGCCGCCTTCGAAACAGCCGATCCCTCCTCCATCGCCAAGGCGCTTGGCGTCCTGGCGCGGACGCGCAACATGAGCAAGCTCGCGAAGGATGTCGGCATGAACCGTTCGGCGCTCTATCGGGCGCTCAGCGGCGAGGGAAATCCGGAATTTGCGACGATCTTGAAAGTCGTGAAGGCGCTCGGTCTGAAATTGACGCCCGTTCCGGTGAACGATCGTCAATCCGACGCCGCCTGAATCAGGGCGGCGAACGGAACTCCTCAAACGGCCGGAGCCGCCTGCCGTTGTGCCGCCAAGGCAGCAAGATCAGCAGGCTTCAGCTCGACGGATTCGCCGCAGCCGCAGGCCGATGTCTGGTTCGGATTGGTGAAGGTGAAGCCCGAGCGCAAGGTCGTGCTCTCAAAGCCCATTTCAGTACCGAGCAGATAAAGCACCGCCGACGGCTCGACCCAGACCTTGGCGCCGTTATGCTCGATCAGGTCGTCCTTGGCATTCGGCTCGGTCACCAGATCGATGGTATATTCCATCCCGGCGCAACCGCCCTTCTTGATGCCGACGCGGACGCCCTTGGCATCGGGACCGGAATTCTCGACGATCGCCTTGACGCGCGCCGCAGCGGTCTCGGTCATGGTCATTACAGCAAAGCCCATGGGCCCATTCTCCTTCCACAACCGGGGTCAAGATCCGGTGCTTCGAGTCATAATGTAAAGTGAGCGGCTTAAAGCTTCAATACCAGCCGATCGCCACCTGCGCTTCTTCCGACATGCGGTCCGCCGACCACGGCGGGTCGAATGTCATGGTGACTTCGACGCCAGACACGCCTTCGACGGCGCCGACGGCGTTTTCGACCCAGCCCGGCATCTCGCCGGCGACCGGGCAGCCGGGCGCGGTCAGCGTCATGACGATCTTCACCATGCGGTCGTCTTCGATGTCGATCTTGTAGACCAGCCCGAGTTCGAAGATGTCGGCGGGAATTTCAGGGTCATAGACCGTCTTCAGCGCACTGATGACGTCGTCGCTCAGGCGCGCCAGTTCTTCCTCGGGGATGCTCGAATGCACGATACCTTCGCGCAAGTCGATCTTCTGTTCGCTTTCGTCAAGTGACATCGCGTGCCTCCTTAGGCAAAGAATTTGCGCGCATATTCCAGCGCATCGGCCAGGGCATCTACCTCGGCGCGGGTATTGTACATGCCGAACGATGCCCGGCATGTGGAGGTAACGCCGAAGCGTTTCAAGAGCGGCTGGGCGCAATGCGTGCCCGCCCGCACCGCAACACCCTGACGATCGATCACCATCGACACGTCATGAGCGTGAATGCCGGCGAGTTCAAAGGAGAATATACCACCTTTGCCGGGCGCCGTGCCGAAAACACGCAGCGAGTTGATGTCCCGCAGCCGTTCGGCCGCATAAGCCGAGAGATCAGCTTCGTGCCGGGCGATCGCCTCGCGGCCAACGCTCTCCATATAGTCGAGTGCGTAGCCGAGCCCGATCGCCTGGACAATCGGCGGCGTACCGGCCTCGAAACGATGCGGCGGGTCGTTGTAGGTGACATTTTCCTCGGTGACATCGAAGATCATCTCGCCGCCGCCCTGGAAGGGCCGCATCTCGGCAAGCCTGTCTTTCTTGCCATAGAGAACGCCGATCCCTGAGGGACCGTAGAGCTTGTGGCCGGTCATGACATACCAGTCGCAATCGATATCCTGCACGTCGACGGGCATATGCACCGCCCCCTGCGAGCCATCGATAAGTACGGGGATGCCATGTTCATGCGCGATGCGGCAGATTTCCTTGACCGGAACAACCGTGCCGAGCGCATTCGACATATGAGTGATGGCGACAAGTTTGGTGCGTTCCGTCAGGCTCTTTTCGAAGTCCTCGATATGGAACGCACCCTCATCGTCGACCGGCACCCAGACCAGCTTGGCGCCCTGCCGCTCACGGATGAAATGCCAGGGCACGATATTGGAGTGATGCTCCAGGATCGAGACGACGATCTCGTCGCCTTCGCCGATCTTCGGCATGCCCCAGCCATAGGCGACCGTATTGATCGCCTCGGTCGAGTTCTTGGTGAAGACGATATTGTCCACCGAGGACGCAGTCAGGAAGCGGCGCACCTTTTCGCGCGCAGCCTCGTAAGCCTCGGTGGCGGCATTGGAGAGGAAATGCAGGCCGCGGTGCACATTGGCATATTCGCTCGAATAGGCATGCGATATGGCATCGATGACCATCTGCGGCTTCTGCGCCGATGCGCCGTTGTCGAGATAGACCAGCGGCTTGCCGTGAACGGTCGTCGACAGGATCGGAAAATCCCGGCGGATCGCTTCGACGTCGTAGGCGGTGGCTGGTACGATCTTGTCCACGAGCATTGCTCCAATCAGGCGTGCTTTTCGAGCCAGGCAGAGATAACGCCTTCCAGCGCCTCGACCAGGGCCTCGTCTTCCAGCTCTTCGACAATCTCGGCCACGAAGGCATTGACCAGCATGGCACGGGCCTTGTTCTTCGGGATGCCGCGCGCCATCAGATAGTAGAGATGATTGCTGTCGATATCGGCGACGGTGGCGCCATGGCCGCACTGGACGTCGTCGGCGAAGATCTCGAGCTCCGGCTTGACGGAGAACTCGGCATCGTCGGACATCAGCAGTGTGTTGCAGGCCATGCGGGCGTCGGTCTTCTGCGCATCCGGTGCGACACGGATCATGCCCTGGAAGACGCCACGGGCGCGGTCGAACACCACGTTGCGGACGATTTCCGTCGAACTGGTCTGCGGCACATCATGGCCGAGCACCATCGTCACATCGGTATGCGTGTCGCCGCCGAGCAGGTTGACGCCGCGCAGCGCGAGTTCGGCGCCCTCGCCCGAGACCTTGATATGCAGTTCCTGGCGCACCAGCTTACCGCCGGCATTGATGACGAACAGCTTCAGCTTGGCGTCCGCACCGAGATCGACGCGGATCTGGCCGAGATGCGTATCCTCGGAACCCTGCTCCTGCAGGATGATCCAGGTCACTTCGGCGCCCTTACCCACCGTAATGTCACTGACCGAGGACACCAGCGCCGCAGCGCCCGGAACACCCTCGTGACGCTCGATCACGGTTGCCTTAGCACCTGCGCCGAACGTAACAGGCAGACGGCTGTGAATCTGACCACCAGCATGGATGAACTGAATTTCCAGCGGCGCGTCGAGTTCAGTTTCGTCAGGAAATTCAATGACATAGCCATCACGCACAAAGCTGGCATTGATGCGGCCAATGGCGTCATCCCTACCGAGCGCTTCGAGGCCGGTGGCGGCTGTGCCGTCGGTCAGGCTGTCGACATAACGGCTGACAATCAAGCCATCGACCGAGGTCTTGCCGACCGCGTGGCCCTGCAAAACCGAAAGAACGGCCGAACCGGCAGCGGTCGGCGACAGCGGCTCGACACTGCCAGTGCCGAGATCGGTCGGAACCGAGCGCAGCAGGTTCTTGAAATCGGTATAGTGCCATGCCTCGAAGCGCCGCGTCGGCAGGCCGGCGGTCTTGAGGTCGTCCAGCAGACGGTCGCGGACGGCGAAGACTTCGCCATCACCCGGCAGATCGCCCAGCTGGTTGTTGTAAGCCTCGATCAACGCGGTTTCCGCGGCAGTCAGGCGGGTCGTCGTCTGAACGTTCATCGACGTATCCTTTCCGCCCCTATCAGGCCGCAGCCCCAATGATATCGGCATAGCCGTTGGCTTCGAGTTCATGCGCCAGCGTCTTGTCGCCGGACTTGATCACCTGGCCCTTGTAGAGGACGTGAACGGTGTCAGGAACGATGTAGTCGAGCAGGCGCTGATAGTGGGTGATAACAATCACGGCGCGGTCTGGCGAACGTAGCGCATTGACGCCATCGGCGACGATCTTCAGCGCATCGATGTCGAGACCGGAGTCGGTTTCGTCAAGCACGCAAAGCTGCGGCTCGAGCAATGCCATCTGTAGGATCTCGGCGCGCTTCTTCTCGCCGCCGGAAAAACCGACATTCAGCGGACGCTTCAGCATCTCGGTATTGATCTGCAGCTTGGCCGCTGCTTCCTTGACGCGACGCATGAAGTCCGGCGTCGTCAGTTCAGCCTCGCCGCGCGCCTTGCGCTGCTCGTTCATCGCCACCTTGAGGAACTGCATGGTGGCAACGCCGGGGATTTCGACCGGGTACTGGAAGGCCAGAAAAATGCCTTTGGCGGCGCGCTCGGCAGCGTCGAGTTCGAGAATGCTCTCGCCGTTATAGAGGATCTCGCCTTCCGTCACTTCGTAGTCGTCGCGGCCGGCAAGGATATAGGAG
>DASWOH010000165.1:0-31082 GCA_036398815.1 Rhizobium sp.
AAGACCCACATAACCCGAACCGATCATTGTGATGCGCATGGAACTTCAATCCTCTTGCTTGCATAGGGCTCAGCGCCGCAGCGCGATCCCCTCATGGACAGTCGCCTGCGCTTATACACAGGATCGCCGGGGACGCCTATATGGCGGAACGGTAGCACCTATGGTCGGAAATGGGCGAGACCCTTGGCAACTGGTTTTCACCTTTCAGCCTGCGTCAAGCTATGGCGGTGCTCATGACGAGCTTGAAAACCATGATCTGCGCTGTCCCGTGCAACGGGCTTCCCTAGGTGGGCACCGTGCGGTGCCTGCGTGCCCTGGACGAGGTGTTCAGCCCGAAAGAGTTGGCCGCGATCCGAGCCGCGTGCATCGGGCCAACCTATTCCAGCTACACGTATCGACGTGCCCAATGGGCCTTGCCCCTCGACGCAGCGACGCAGGTCGCCGTCTCCCGGCCCGAGCTTCCTTCCGCTTCGGTTCCCGCGACATGGCAGGAGGTCGTGTCGCTGTCGGAGAAGACGGGAAAGGTCGCTCTTTCGCTCGCAGGACCGCACGCTCTCCTCTCCTTCTTTTCGATCTGCTCGGCGTTTGGTTTTCTGCCGGGTGAAGACGACCCGTCCGTCTTCGTCTCCGACGAGGTTGGCACGGCCGCCATTGGGCTGATGCAAAGACTGTCGGAACGAAGCCCGCTCTCGGTGCGCGGCAAGAACCCGATCGGCATCCTCGGCCACATGCAGGACCAGGACGATATCCTCTACTGCCCCCTGATTTATGGCTATGTGAATTACGCTTCACCCGCCAACGCGACACCTCTGGTGTTCCACAACGCGCCCGCGCAGCGCCACGGCGGCCGGCCGGGCGCCACACTGGGCGGGACGGGCATTGCAATCTCCCGCCGTTGCCCGGTAACCCCAGAACTCAAGGCGCATCTATTGTGGCTGATGAGTCGGGACGCGCAAGTCGGCTTCATTCCCCGCTATGACGGACAGCCGTCTTTCCGCGCGGCTTGGCAAGACGGCGCGGTCAATCGCGAATGGGGCGGTTTCTATCGCAACACCGAAGCTTCGCTCGAGCAGTCGTATGTTCGCCCGCGCTACGCCGGCTACATCCCGTTCCAGTCCAAAGCCTCTGAGTGCCTTCGTGAGCAGCTCGCTGCCGGCAATGAACCCGCGACCGTGCTGGATCGCCTCCGCGCCCTTTATGAGGCCAGCCGCCTCGGTCAGCGTGAAGAGGTGCTGTCATGAATGCGGCAACCTTCAATAAAGGCACTTTCGTCGGGCGGGTGTGGCGCCATTCCGTCGCTGGACCAGCGGTGGTGGTGTTGCGGCAAGGACGCGTCCTCGACGTTACCTCCCGTCGGTTTCCGACGATGCGCGATCTTCTCGAAAACGATGATCCGGCGGCCGAAGTGCGCGCACTGACTGGAGAGTTTCTCTGCGAGATCGAGCCGCTCCTAAATGGAACGGCGGAGGGGTTGACGCTCCTGGCACCGAACGACCTGCAGGCAATCAAAGCCTGCGGTGTCACCTTCGCGCGCTCGATGGTCGAGCGAGTGATCGAAGAGCAGGCCAAGGGTGACCCGGCTGCTGCCGAGGATATCCGCTGCCGCGTCGTTTCAATTATCGGTGACAGCCTGAGCGATATTGTCCCCGGATCGCAAGAGGCCGACCGTCTCAAGCAGGCGTTACTCGAAGAGGGGCTTTGGTCGCAGTATCTCGAAGTTGGTATCGGGCCCGATGCCGAAGTCTTCTCGAAAGCCCAAGCGCTGTCGGCGGTGGGACATGGCTCCCTCGTCGGGCTTCACCCTATCTCGCGCTGGAATAACCCCGAGCCCGAGATCGTGCTCGCGGTCGACAGCCGTGGGCACATCAAGGGTGCCTCTCTTGGAAATGACGTCAACCTTCGCGATGTCGAGGGCCGATCGGCCCTCCTGCTCGGGAAGGCCAAGGACAACAACGCGTCCTGCGCCATCGGCCCCTTCATCCGACTATTCGATCAAACCTACGGCCTGGACGATGTACGCGCAGCCGAAATCACCCTCACGATCGAGGGCGAGGATGGCTACGTGCTGCGCGGAACGAGCACGATGAGCCAGATCAGCAGGGATCCGGCTGATCTCGTCGCCCAGACCATCGGTAATCACCATCAGTATCCCGATGGTCTCGTTCTTTTCCTCGGGACTTCCTTCGCGCCGATCGAGGATCGCGAGGTAGCGGGTCAGGGCTTCACCCACAAGGTCGGCGATGTCGTTTCGATCGCCAATACCGGGCTCGGCATCCTGCGCAACCAGGTTGCCCTGTCGCCGGACTGTCCACACTGGACGTTCGGTATCGCTGCGTTGATGCGAAATCTCGCTGGACGCGAGCTGCTGTGAGACGCAGGTGGCGCCTCGAAGAGCCAGCGAGGCCCCACGAAAAAGCAATTGGCTCCGCGCTCGGCGCATTCGGAGGAGAAAATGACAACAGTGCAAACCTATTCGGCGCGTGCCAAAGACAAGCTCGCCAGCCCGACTTCTAAGCTGCCAATCGCAGCTGCCTGCTTCGGCAATTTCATAGAGTTCTATGACTTTATCATCTGGGGATACTTCGCGACAGTGCTCGCCGCCCTGTTCTTTCCTTCCGAGGATCCCGTCGCGGGGCTGCTCGTCACCTATACCGTCTACGCTGTAAGCTATATTGCACGGCCGCTTGGTGGCCTGATTTTCGGTTATCTCGGAGATCGCTATGGCCGCCGCACCCCATTGACCATCTCGATCCTTCTCATTGCTGGAAGCACGGCGCTGATTGGATTGATGCCGACCTACGCATCGATCGGTATTGCGGCGCCCATCCTGCTGACCCTCTTGCGCTTGGCGCAGGGTGTGGCGGTCGGTGGTGAATACGGCGGTGCCATGGCCTACATATCCGAGAACGCGCCTATCGAGCGCCGCGGACTCTACTCGTCCTGGCAATATTTCACGCTGGGAGCCGGACTTGCAGCTGGTGCTGCCGTGGCGACACTTTTCACCAGCACGCTGTCGGCCGAGGCGCTCCACGAGTGGGGCTGGCGCGTTCCCTTCTTACTCGGCGCACCGCTCGGCGTGTTCGGTCTGGTCATCCGTCTGCGGCTCGACGAGACCCCGAGCTTCAAGGCTCTGCGCGACAAGCTTGAACATGAGAGCGCCCCGATCCGCACCGGCATCAAGAAGGAATGGCGCACGCTGGTATGGGGCTTCGGCCTGACGATCTTGTCGTCGATCAGCGTCAATACCTTCTTCGTCTTCATGCCGGCTTATCTTGAGGTTAACCACCACTACAGCTCATCGTTCAGCAAGGCGGTGACGCTTGTCGGCCTCGTTGTACTTTGCGCGCTGGTGCCTTTGTTCGGTGCGCTCTCCGATAAGATCGGCCGCAAGCCTATCCTGATCGGCGGTTCGCTCGCGCTGATGATCTTTACCTATCCGCTCTACCAGGTCTTCGGAACGCAAGATGTGACCTATGCGACGCTTTCACTTATCGGTCTGTCGTTGATTGCCGCGCCGCTTTCGGCCGTCCTACTGCCGGCGATTGCCGAAAGCTTTCCGACCACGTTCCGATACACTGGCTCGTCCCTTTCGCTGAACATCGCGACGATGGCCGTCGGCGGTACGGCGCCGCTCTTTTCGAGCCTCTTGATCCGCGCTTCCGGGAGCAATTCAGCGCCCGCATTACTTGTCTGCTTCGCGGGCATCATGACGCTCGCCGCTGCGTTCTTCTATCGCGAGCGCGCCGGTCAGCCGCTGCGCCAGACATCAGACGATTGAGAACACGGCATCTACGTTGCGAACGGCGCCCACCTTTGAAAGGGCGCCGTCTCTTTCAATCGAGATGCTTTCGGCTCGGTCCGTCTCGCCTTCTTATTCGATGCTATCAGTGTCTGGTCGCCATCCGGCGCTCAGCTTCTTTTTTGACGGCAACGCTTGTTGCAGCGCAAGCCCTTGGCGGGCAAAGCTAGAAAACGGGCGTATCCGCCCCACAACTCCGGCAGGCCGCGATAACAGTGTTCGCCATGAGCATTGCGATGGTCATCGGACCGACTCCACCAGGCACCGGAGTGATAGCACCCGCGATAGCCTTGCATTCCGCATAGGCAACGTCACCGACAATGCGAGTTTTTCCCTCCCCACGCTCGGGTGCGGCTATTCGGTTGATGCCGACATCAATAACGGTGGCGCCAGACTTCACCCAGTCCGCGCTGACCATTTCCGGACGGCCCACCGCCACCACCAGGATGTCCGCTGTGCGGCAGGTCGCCGGCAGGTCCCTGGTGCGCGAATGTGCCATTGTGACCGTTGCATTGGCGTTGAGCAGCAACTGGCCCATCGGCTTGCCGAACAGGTTCGACCGACCGATCAGTACCGCATGGAGTCCGGAGAGGTCCGCACCGTGAATGCTCCGGACCAGAAGCATGGCACCAGCGGGCGTGCATGAAACGAGTCCCGTCCTGAGGTCGCCGGTTGCGAGCTTGCCGGCATTGACCACATGCAGCCCGTCAACATCCTTTTCTGACAGGATCGATTGGATGATCGGCTCGGAATTGAGATGCCCAGGCAATGGTAACTGCACGAGAATTCCGTGGACCGACGGATCGGCGTTGAGTGCTTCAATCGTGCGGACAGTTCCTCCTGGGTCGTTTCCTCAGACAAAGTATGCTGAACGGAATTGAAACCGCATTCCTTCGCCATCCGGCCTTTTGCCGTGACATAGGTATGACTTGCTGGATCGTCGCCAACGATGATCACCGCAAGGCCCGTCTTCACACCTCTCTCCGCTTCCAGTAACCGCGCTGCTTCCTTCACCTTGTCCACGACCGACTGCGCCGCACATTTTCCATCGATGTGCTTTGCCATCTCAACCCATCCTTTCCGATTTGTAGGCGCCTGGCCCTGCCGGGAAAACGACGGTGCGGTTGCCGTTGATGAAGGTGCGGTGATGGATGTGCGCGTGGATCGCTCGCGCCAACACCTGGCTTTCGACGTCGCGGCCAATGGAGACGTAGTCCTCGGCCGATTGCGCATGGGTGACACGCGCCACGTCCTGTTCGATGATCGGTCCTTCATCGAGATCCGCTGTCACGTAGTGCGCTGTGGCGCCAATCAGCTTTACACCGCGTTCATAGGCCTGCTTGTACGGGTTCGCGCCCTTGAATGACGGCAGAAAGGAATGATGAATATTAATGATCCGCCCGGACATCTTTTTGCAGAGAGCGTCGGACAGGATCTGCATGTAACGGGCGAGAACAACCAGTTCGGCGCCGGCATCCTCTACGAGCTGGATCAATTGCCCCTCGGCTTGCGGCTTGTTGTCCTTCGTCACCTTGATGCGGTGAAACGGAATATCGTGGTTCACGACGACCTTCTGATAGGTCATATGGTTCGAGACGACACCGACGATGTCGATCGGCAGCGCGCCGATTTTCCAGCGATAAAGCAGATCGTTCAGGCAATGCCCGAAGTTTGAGACCATCAGCAACACTTTCATGCGGTGATCGCCATCGTGGAGTTGCCATTCCATCGTGAATGCCTTGGCGACCGGAGAAAATCCTTCCTTTATGGCGTCGGCGGTCGATCCGTTCTCGGAAATGAACGACACGCGCATGAAGAACTTGCCGGCGTCGAGGTCGTCGAACTGCCAGCTGTCGGTAATATTGCAGCCGCTTTCGGCCAGATAGGTGGAAATCGCCGCGACAATACCGCGTGCCGATTTGCACGAAACAGTCAGGACATGAGTATTCGTCAACTTGGTATCCTTAAAATGACAATGGGAAAGGAGAAAGGGAGGCAATAGCTGCTACGAGGTTCAGCGTCCCGGAGAAGGACGAAATCACGTCGGCTCAACCGTTCCGATAGGCAGCAACCCAGGCCAGTGTCTTTTGCCAACCGCCAAAGGGAAAGAAATGAAGATCCAGCGCAGTCGATTGGCCAACCATTTTCGTCTGGATTGCCTCGATCACATCTGAAGGGTTTTTGTCAGCCAGAACATTGAGCAGCCCGACGCCGGAGCGTTTGAGCACTGCCATGGACGGTCCGATCCCGCACATAGCCGCAAACTTGATCAGCTTAGTCAGGGAGGTGACCCCGGCAAGGCCTATGCGGATGCGGACGGACGGCCATCGCGCACTGAGTTCGGAAGCCCATGCCGCCACCGCATCCCCATCGAATGCAAATTGAGAAACGATGTGGGGTTCAAGACTGCGAGAGGTGCATATGTCGAGCTTTCTGGCAGTCGCAGCGGCAAGCTTTTCCGCCGGAATGGCCGGATGGCCTTCCGGGTAACCGCCGAGGAAAGCGCTCCTGATGCCGAGGTCGGCCAACACCGGATGCGAAAGCAGATCGGCCGCCTCGGAGAATGGACCGGGCGCGCTGCCTGGATTTCCACCCAGAAAAAGCGATTCACGGACCCCATTCGCACTATGCGAGCTGATGTGTTGGACGAAGTCCTCCGCGGATTCAAAATTCCGGGCGCCAAGATGCGGAACCGGCACGTAGCCCATCCCAAGCAGCCGTTTTGCCGCATCGCGCTGCAGGCCAAGCGACTTGCCTTCTAGATGTGTAAGGAAGACGCGGCTTCCCGGTTTGAAGACGTCGGGGCCAGGCTTGAACTCACGCGCCTGGTCGGGAGACAGCTCGATCGAGATTTCTCCATCAATAAGGCGCCTGGCTCCCGGCGTCCCCGACGGGAGATTTCTAAGAATCTGCATTTCGTTACCTCGCTCCGAGAAAGTTCAGATCATGATTAAAGCTCGTCGAAATCGATTCGGACGGTGCGTGTCACGGGCCGCGAAAGACAGGCGAGAGTGAGGCCCTCGTCGACATCATCCTGACGCAATGTCTGCAGTACCGCCGCACGAACGACGGCCCGACCTTCAGTGAGCTTGCAAATGCAGGAAGCGCAGGTGCCCTCCTGGCAGGAAAACGGGACGTCTGCCTCAGCGCGGATCAGGGCTGCCAAAATGCTTTCACCCGGCTCGGGCACGGCCTCGTATTCTTCCCCGCCGACGACAGCGACGATCCGCTCGCAGGCACCGTCCTCACCTGCGTCGGTGGTGCCGATGAGAGGCAGTCCCGGCTCATCATCATTGTCATTCAAGACGAGATCGAAGCTCTCGCGGTGAATATCCTTGAGCGAGATTCCTTCGGCGGCGAGCACCGCCTCGGCGGAATCCATGAACTCCTGAGGACCGCATATGAACACAGAAATCGGCAAGCTTGACGAACCCTGCCATTGCGGCAGACGTGAAAGAACGAAATCCCGATCAATCCTTCCCCGCGAACCCTGCCAGTCGTCGCCGGCACGGGACATCAGCAGTTCCACAGTACAGTCTTCGGAATATTTCCTCGCGAGATCAGCGACTTCCTCGCCCAGTATCACCGCATCGGGCGTCCGGTTTCCGTAAGCGATGGTTACCTTGTGTCCTTGTCTCGCTGTCAGCAGATGGCGGGCAATCGACAGGATGGGTGCTATACCCGAACCACAGGCGAGCATGACAACGTGGCGCGCCTCGTCGAAACCGCGAAAGAAGAGGCCGCGCGGAACCTGGACCTCGACCATCGCCCCCCGATCGACACACTCCACCAGCCAGGTCGACATCCGGCCTCCCTGGATTTTCTTCACGGTAATCCTGAGATCCCGGTGCTCGCCCGGTGTGGAACTCAGGGAATATTGCCGGGCGACATGTTCGCCGCCAGCGTCCATTTCCACCGTGAGAAACTGGCCCGCCCGATATTGAAAGGCGCCTTTGAGATCCTGCGGAACTTCCAGCCACAGGCTTGCGGCATCGTTGCCCTCGTCATGTTTCTCGATCACTTTGAGATAATAGGTCGACATGCCTTTCCTCCACTCGACTATTCGTCATCGACGAATCCGGCGGCTTTCCTGATTTCCTGGCTGAACGGATTGGGGCGTTTGAGGCGAACCGCACAGCGGCACTGGTGCGAATGACCACACGCCTTCTGAAACATCTTCTCGGCTTCGGCCTCCCGCGCCTGTCTGCGTGCAACAATTGCTTCGCCGACGATATTGATGGACAGCACGGGCTTGCGGAGCATCGCTCCTCCGCATGCCGTACAAATGAGCTCCATGTCCTGGGCAGCCTTGAGATCGATCAGGACTTCCCGCGACGCACTACAATCCTGGCATCCGAACGTATAAAGGGGCATTGGTTGCCTCCACTCTTCCGTGCCGGTTGATGGGTGCCGCCCCGGTAGTCGACATCCGCTCGGGAGGTTGACTATGCGGCCATTTTGGCGAGATGGTCCCTGACGAGTTGCACGGCTGCATTGGCGTCCATGCCGTATTCGATACCCATCTGCCGGCCGAGACCGACATTGGCGGCAGCACCGCCGAACATCAGCAGGTATTTTCCCGCCTTGCCCTGCTCTTCCAGCAATTCCTTGGTTTTCTGGACATAGACGGACGAGGAATTCGTCATCACCGACATGCCGATGGCAATGGCGTTTTCCCGTTCCGCCGTCTCGACGAATTGCTCGGGCTTCACATTCTTGCCGAGATCGATGACCTTGAAGCCGTTGGCCTTGAGCATCAGGCAAACGAGATTTTTGCCGATATCCTGCGTGTTGCCGCGCACCAGTCCAACCACCACTGTTCCGGTCGGGCCATTGCCGCCGCCCGAGCTTTCGAGCAGAGGCGTCAGGATCGGCATCGCCTTGTCCATGGTTTTGGCGGCTTTGAGCATGTCGGTCACGAAGCGCTCGTTGCGCTCGTACATGTCGCCGACGATCTTCATTCCGAGCGACAGACCGTCGAAGACGATCTCCTGCGCGGTCATCCCCCGGTCAAGGCCCTTCTGGGTCCACTCGATGGCCTTGTCGCCATCGTATTCCATGATCGCCTCGACCAGTTTTTCGTTGACCTCCTGCTCCGGTGTAAGGCTGACGTGAGGCGCCCTCACTTCGGCGATCTGCTGATCCTCTGCAGCGGTGGAAGAGCGCTTTCCGGCGTGCTTCGGATGGCCGGCAAGGTAAACGTTCGACAGATCGCCGAGCGCGTTTATGTTCATGGGATATTTGATCTCGGCGCATTGTTGAATCATCGCATACAGGTTCTCATCGGGAATATTCCAGTCGATGTCGCAGCCCGGCATGCAGATGAAGCCGCCATTGTAGCCGACCTCGGCTGCCAGCTTCTTGACCTCATTGCGCACATCTTGCGTCGAGCCGTGCATTAGCGTCGAATACGGTGAAAGCGTCCCCATCAGCGAGACCTGTCCGCCGATCGCCTGCTTTGCCTTGTCCATGCCCGGATACATGTCACCATTGAAATTCAGACAGCCGTTCGAGGCGATGTCGCGCCAGATCGGTTGTGTGAATGTGCAGGTATGCGTGAAACCGACACCCTTGAGGTCGTTGTGAATGTAGTCGAAGAGACGCTTCTGGAACGGTAGCCCATGCTTGCGATAAACGTCAGGGGGCAGAATGTCGGACGAGTTGAAGGGATCGAGGATGTTGCAGACATCGACGCCTGCCTCGAACATCATCCGGCAGACATTCTTGACAACATCGAGCGCCAGCTCGGTCACCTCCAGAGCGTAGCCTGGATCATCCGACAGAAGCTGAAGGAATTCGGACGAGCCGGTCATAAGCTGCGCGGTGGTGATCGGACCGCCAACGGGGGTCGGGATTGCATGCGTATCCTTCAACCCCAACTTCACGTAGGTCCGGATCTCGTCCTGGATTGCAAGAACGCGCTTCGACGGCTGAAACCCCTGCTTCTCGTATTTTTCCTTGAAGCGATAGAACGCGTCCCTGATCGGCGTCGGATGGGTAACGAGGGAAGGCTGCGCATAGGGGAGGTAATCGAGCTCGCAACCGTCGACGCATTCGACGGGCGTAAAGAGATCGGTACCGGCGATGATCACGTCGCCGCCGAACTTGTCGAGCGCTTTCTTCTTGGCATGAGCCTGCGCCTCGCCGTCCAGCAGCACCTCATCGACTCGAACACCACCCTCGCGGATACCTCGGGTCATGAGAAGCGGCACGACCGGCACCTGGTCGGGCATGCCCTGCATGGTCACAGCAGCGAACACGCGCTCGCGGCTGGTCATTTTCGGAACTGTTGGCATTGCATTCCTCCTCCTGGTTGCTGGATTAGTGGAGCCTTGCCTCCATCGGCGCCTGCACCGGCGTGGATCGGGGTCTTGGTCTTGCGTCAGCTGTCGAGCTTTGCTCCAGGACTGCGATGGGAATCTCACCATGCGCCACTGACGGCATTTCGCTTTTCAATGCGAGGTCTTGCGCTTTTTCGATGATCGAGCGCACGGGACCGACATCACGCAGCATTGCAAGATCTCCTGCATCCAGGGCACGAGCGAAGGCTATGCCGTAATAGCTGCAGAACAGGTCCTCGGCGGTCGCGATATTGTCGATAGGCGCGGCGATCGCAGGCATTGCTGCAGCAATCTCGGTTGCCAGAAGCGCAAGGGTTGCCTTGTTGCCCTCCACCACCGCTCGACCGACGGCAGCCAGATTGACCGGCGCGTGCAGGATTACCTCCGCGGGGAGTTGTTTCCGCACCTCCCCCATGATCATGCCCTTGGCATAGAAGTCAAGATTGAGCATATCGATGTCGAGGCTGGTCAGATCGCCGACGATCGACCGGACGGCACCGCAGGAATGCAGGCATATCGGCGCGCTCGTTCTATGGCGCAGTCGCGCAAATAGGGTTTGCATCCGCGGCAACAGGAAGTTTCTGAAATCCACGTCCGAAAGATACATGCCGGACTGAAAGCCCAGATCGTCTCCATAGACGATCAGATCGGGTTCGACAGGCAGAGCTGACAGGCAGGTCTGGTAGCTCTTCTCGACAACCTCCATGGCCCAATCAAGCAAAGCCGATGCCTTCCGCCAGTCGCTTGTCAGGTCATCCATGAATTGCCACGCATTGCGAAGCATGAAGCAGGTGTCGAGAAGACCGGGACAGGGAGGATCGAGAACCGTGAGAAGGTCATCACGCGCGGGATCGGCGAATTGCAATCGCGCCGGCACCAACGGTTTCGGATACTGTGGGATCTGGCCCCATTCGGAATCCTGAAGCGGATGGTGAAACGGTGCCGGAAAACCATCGATCACCAGCCATCCGACACCATAGGAATCGATAAATTCCTCATTCGCCGAATCTCTCGGCTTATCGACGAACCCGACCCTTTGGAAATCAGAGCCCAGGCTTGACGCATCGGCCGCTGAAAGGGCAACGGTCTGATAGACCGAATGGGCAATATCGCGAACCATTTCGGGATTGCTGATCGCCGAGGGACGCAAGCCAGTCAGCGAGGTGGTGCCAATATCGGCGAGCATCCGCTGTGCGGCAATCTCGCCCCACCGACGTCGCCACACCCCGGTCATGCGGCATCCGCCAGTTTGAACATTTTCAGAAGCGGATGACCTGGAGGAAGCCGTTGTCCGTCGAGTTCTTGTGCGGCAAAGCCAAGGAAAACTTCGGCGCTGCCGAGCACATGGGCGGCCATGCGGCATTTCTCGATAATGCCATAATGCAGGAAATCGCCGCCGGCCATGCGCGTGCTGACCAGAGCGGTCGCAAGCGAAAGGTTGACCCATTCGCGCCCGAGCGAAGACAGACCTGTCCATTGGGGAAAACAGTTGGAAAAGGCACAGCCCGCCGGATAGCCGAAACGCTCGCGCACCATCTGAATTCCGCGCATGGCGATGCCAATCGAGGGCGCATCCATGACACCGAGATCGACGATCGGGACCTCCACACCAATCTCGTGGAGCATGGGGCGGAAATGGTTCTCGATCATATTGCAGGAGCCTTCCGGCGTCGGGTCACCGACATCGTTCGCGAGGATCATCACGCCGGCCGGGCGATGCTTCTTCAGCGCTGCGATTTCCTGATCTTCCGTGTCCTCATTGAGAGAGGCATAAATGCAGCGTGCGAGGATGCCGAGTTCCGCAGCCATCTCCAGCCCTGCTACCCGCACCTCGGCTTCCGTCGCATTGAGGAGCATTGGCAAACGCGTTCTTTGGGCGACGAAACGAATGAACTTGGCGAAGGCATCCGGGTCGGAGCCGATAACGTCAAACGCCATTTGCACGCCGTAGCGTTCCGACAGGCCGTTGACATTGTCTATGAGGCCAGCCGCCCTCCCCTCGTCAAAGTCACCGGCGAAGGCGTCGGTCACAATCGAATGGTTGTCGTAAAATATGCTGCCGACGATCAGGCCGGTATGGGACCCTAGCGGTCCGCCGAGCGTGCAATCACCAACACGCAACGTCCTATACTGCGCCACGCGGATCCTCCCTTCCATGCTTCCTCATGTTCGAAGTTCTCCCAAACCTCGATCCCGTTCGTCTCATGAGCTATCATCGAACGAACGACAATAGACTATCCTGTCTATAAGATATTGCAAGCAGCGAAAAAGGAAATCTGAGAATTCCCTCACTTCTGCTCTCTGTAGAACGTTTGCCTTGATTGGGAAAGGGGCCGTTGACCTTGCGCCCTGATGCGTCACTCTATAATTTGAGCAACGAACAAAGTCGTCTATTGTGGGCGACGATCATGAAAAGGTGAGACTATTGACCGCGAGCCAGACAAAACGAACGCGAAAGTCGCCTGAGGAAACTCGCGAACAGATATTGCGCTCGGCCTATCGTCTGTTTTCGAGCCAGGGCGTTGCGCAGGTCGGCATCGATACCATCCTCGCCGATTCCGGTTGTGCCAAGGCAAGCCTCTACAATAACTTCCCTTCGAAGGAAGCGCTCGCTCTCGCGTTTCTCGAACGTCGTGAGCAAGAATGGACTTACGGCTGGCTCGAGGAAGAGGTGCGCCGGCGATCATCCGACCCCAAAGAGAGGTTACTTGCCGTTTTCGATGTCTTCGGGGAGTGGTTCAAGCGCAGGAACTTCGAAGGTTGCCCATTTGTCAACATATTGCTCGAGTCCGAGTTCAATAGCCCGATTCACCGGGCAGCGACAGGTCATCTGGCGAACATCCGCGCTTTGCTGCGAGGTTTCGCAATCGATGCTGGTCTGCAGGAAAGTGACCGATTTGTTCAAGCATGGCATATTCTGATGAAGGGCTCCATCGTTGCTGCTTGTGAAGGCAATCGCAACGCCGCCACCGAAGCGCTTGCCGTTGCCGAGATCGTGCTTGAGAATTGGCCAAAGACACCTGAAGTACCCAACCATAGTTGAAACCGCGCCTTTGCGACGGATTTCCTGAAAAAGAGTCCGCTACTGAACCCTCTCGCCTATCCCGAATTAAACTATTGAAAAGACAGCAATAGCGACTGTTTCAGGTTGGCTCAAAAGCTACGCTCTTGGCAGGACTCGAACCGACGGCCCGTGATTACACTCCGAGGATTCGTCGAATGAGGCAGGAATTTAGCTTAGAGCCGCCCCGCTTCACTCGCTCCTGCGATCCTTTAGCAGAGATTAAGCGCGTTAGATGAGAATTAATCATCGGCGTGATCGTATTGACCATCTTCCGGTTAGGCTCCGACAGGCACTCTCTTTGAAGGTCTCCATCTTACAAAAATTTTGGATGAAAAGTCGGCTACACGATTGGCTCTCCCTTGAGATATCATCCTAACGTTGTATTCCTTGAAAAATTGGGGGGGGGGTAGGATGTCGAATCGCTAGTCCAAGGCTGGATATCTCTCCGAATATACACCTGACGACAAACATCTTCTTCGTCCGGATGAACCGCGCCGGGTTCGCCGGAGGCCATTTCGTCGACCGTGAAGTATCGGCAAGCGGTTGATATTCATGGTATATTTGAGATTTACGAGTAATCGGTTTCACAAGAAATGGCAGGTTTGCAATCTGTTTTCTTGCGATTTCAGATTTCGGTTTCCTCGGGCTGTGAAGCGTGCTTCACTTCGATTATCGCGGTGAATCGGAGCTTGCAGATGTCCAAACCTGTGGAGCGGGGCGAGACAGGAGAGCAGGATTTGTTTCGGTCCCGGCTCGACCAGATCATCGACCTGAAGCACGAACTGGTACGGTTGGCGCAGACGATCGATTGGCCGTTTCTGGAAGAGCGCTTTGGCGAGGTCTATCGGGATGGAGCCGGCATGCCGCCCTTGCCGACCCGGCTGATGGCGGGTCTGGCGATCCTCAAGCATACGTTCAGCCTGTCGGATGAGGCTGTCTGTGCCCGCTACCTCGACAGCCCGCATTTCCAGTATTTCTGCGGCGAGACATTCTTCCAGCACACATTGCCCTTTGACCGTTCGTCGCTGACACGCTGGCGCCAGCGCATGGGTGAGGAGCGGATAAAGGCTTTGCTGCAGGAAAGCCTGTCGGTGGCGGTCAAGACCGGCGCAATGAAGCCGTCGGACATGCGGCAGGTGATCGTCGACACGACCGTCCAGCCCAAGAACGTGATGTTTCCGACCGATGCCAAGCTCATTCACCGGGCACGGGAGCGGCTCGTGCGGCTGGCTCGGAAGGTGGGGCTCGATCTACGCCAAACCTATGTGCGGCTGGGCAAGTTCGCGTTGATCCAGCACCAGCGGTATGCCCATGTAAAACAGTTCAAGCGGGCTGGCAAGGCGCTGCGCAGGCTGAGGACGTATCTCGGGCGAACCATCCGCGACATCGAGCGTCAGATCGCCGGCGACGAGCAACTCAAGGCGATCTTCATCTGGCCGCTCTATCAGGCAAGAACCGTCCTGGAGCAGAAACAGCGTCAGCGCGGTCGCAAGATCTACAGCCTTCACGCCGACGAGGTGGAATGCATCGGCAAGGGAAAGGCCCACAGGCCCTATGAATTTGGTGTGAAGGTGTCGGTGGCCACGACGCTGAACCGTTCAAAAGGCGGCCAGTTCGCCCTCCATGCCATGGCGCTGCCCGGCAACCCTTACGATGGTCACACGCTGGCAACCGTTATTCCGGACATGGAGGAGACGATCGGCAACCAGCTCTCCCGCATTCTGGCCGACGCCGGATACCGTGGCCACAATGCGCCCCAGAGCCACAAGCTGCGGGTCTTCACCAGTGGCCAGAAGCGCCGCGTGACGCCGGCCATCAAACGTCTGATGCGAAGGCGATCAGCCGTCGAGCCCGTCATTGGGCACCTCAAAAACGAGCACAGGATGGACCGCAACTATCTCGCCGGACAGCAGGGCGATGCCCTCAATGCCGCTCTGGCCGCCGTCGGCTACAATTTCTCGCTCCTGCTCAGGTGGTTCAGGCTACTTTTGTGCCTCCTCGCAGCCATGCTTCTGGCTTCTCGACCGCGATCCCGGCAAATCCCCGCCTAAAAACCAACCCCTATAACCATGACCAGGCCAATTCTCGCCGCCGACAATCATGCGCCGCCACACCGAAAACAGCATTCTTCAAGGGCGACCATTTCGTTTAAGTTATGCGGCCATGGCTGCTTCGTCCAGCATGGCGTAATACCGCTCTTCAGCTTCGGCTGGCGGTATATTCCCGATTGGCTCGAGAAGTCGTCGGTGATTGAACCAGTCCACCCATTCCAGTGTGGCGAACTCGACCGCTTCGAAGCTCCTCCATGGTCCACGGCGATGAATGACCTCGGCCTTGTAAAGACCGTTGATCGTTTCTGCGAGGGCGTTGTCGTAGCTGTGACCTGCCACTGAACTTTCATCCAGCGGCGATTAGAGCCCGGCGCAATCAGAGCACAGAGCACGTAGCGCGTAGCCAGGCCACGCATATATTTGATGCGGTTGAAGAATCTCTCGATAAGATTTCGTTGGCGATAAACCCAACGGCTAAAGCTGAAGGTTTGCTTGCGATTGCTTTTCGCCGGAATGTTCGCCCAGGATTTTCTGCTCTTGGCAAAGGCTCGGACGGCATCGGTGTCGTAAGCCTTATCCGCGAGAAGCGTCGCTCCGGGCTGCAGATCGGACAACAGTCTTTCAGCAACCGGTGCATCTGCGGCCTGACCGGCGGTGAGCTCCATCCGCACCGGTCTACCCTCGGCGTCGACGAGCGCATGGATCTTGGTCGTCAGGCCGCCACGAGAACGTCCCATGCAAGGATCGGTAGATCCCCCTTTTTTGCGTTGGCACCATGTTGGTGAACGCGAACACAAGAGGAATCGATCATCACAATATCTCTGTCGTAGTGCTTTGAAACCGCATCGAGAAGCCGGTCCCAGACCCCAGCGCTCCGCCAACGGGAGAAACGGTTGTACAGCGTCGTTCGCGGTCCATAACGGTCGGGGATATCCCGCCAGGACGAACCAGTTCTAAATCGCCAAAGAATGCCATTGATCACCCGTCGATCGTCGACGCGCTCAACACCCCGGCTGTTCTTCGGCAGAAGCGGCTCGATAATCGCCCATTCCTGATCGCTTAATTCGTGACGTCGCATCCAACTCTCCTTTCCAGGACAGTGAATCATCATACGCAATCAAACGAAACCCTGTTTATGGGGACGCACCCTAGCACTACTTTGGCAGAATGTATTTTGACGTTCTGAAGCGGATTCGGCAGTGGGGACATCGTTGTGGCGGTTGGTGCTGGTTCAGCACGGCAATGACCGCACGCCGGATGGCTGGCAGGGTCGGTTTAGGTGGGCCGTGCCTCTTCCTTTTTTTCCCGCTTTGCCTGGCGCAGGCGCTGATGTTGCAGAAAGGCATAGGCAATCATCGTCATCAGTGCGTGTCGGTGAAGACCTTGCCACGATCGGCCCTCAAAGTGATCGAGGCCGAGTTCTTCCTTCATCTGCTGATGCGCCTGCTCGCAGACCCATCGGGCTTTGATGGCCGCCGCCAGCTGCTTTAATGTCGCCTCGGCGGGAAGGTTGGACAGATAGTATTTGCGTTCGTCGTTTGAGCGCCATTCACCAACGAGCCACGCCTCTTCACCTGGCATGTGCTGTTGCCCCATGTCGAGGATGCGTTGCGGGGGGCCATCAGCGATCCGAATGCGCAGCGCCGCGAAGCGTGCGGTCAGTCGACCTTTCGTGCCGTGACGCCAACTGACCTTCTTCCAGGTGGCTCCTTCCAGAATTGTTTCGGCAGCTGTCGATAGCGTATCGGGGATGGCATGCTTACGTGGCCGGCCATGACCGGAGACAGGAAAGATCAATGCGACATCATCGGGATAGACCTTCTGATGCTTGGGAATGCCGACGGCCCAGGTGAGGCCGCGTGCACTCAGCCCCTGGCGAAACGCGGCCGATAGACCATAGCCGGCATCGGCCAGCACAGTGCCAAACCGCACCTCTGCCGCGATCAGCCGATCGATCTCGTCGAGTGCAATCTCAGGCTTGGTTCTGGAAATCCGCATTGGCTCAGGAATACCAGCCTTTGCCATCCGATCCTGATCACTGGTCCAGCTTTCGGGCAGGAACAATCGCAAACCCACGGGAATTGGAACCTCGTCGCGTGCCAGCGTTAACGACACTAGTGTCTGGCAGTTGGCGCGTTTGCCCAGCATCGACGCATATTGCGGTGCGACCCCAACGGAATGATCGCCCTTCTTCGGCAGACCCGTATCGTCGATCACCAGAAATGCATCACAGGCTCCAACCAATCTGTCAGCCTGCACCGCCAGTTCCGTCTCAAGCGGACCGGCGTCCCAAATACCATCCGAGATGAAATGATGCAGACGGTCGTAGTGATCGGGCGCCAGGCGTTCTGCCATCGGCTCTATGCTCTTGCGATCTCCGGGACCGATGAGACCAGAAACATAGATCGGGCACATCTGCCGCCGCTTCTTGTGACCAAGCTTCTCAACGAACGGCTTCAGCCAATCCGTCAGGGCAACATCCAACTCCGCCATCCTTCGCACCCCTGTTGAAGTGTCAAAGATGGCCCATCATCGTTAACGTTGAGTTAATCTGCCAAAGTAGCGTTAGGCAGATTTAACGAAAAAATCAGGCTTTGTTTGAACGCCTATGAAGCGCCCGAGCAACATAAATACCGCCAACCAGAGCAACTATAACACTCATCGTCATATTGCGGGCTGAATCGTCTTTCACAACAGGACGAACCATCACGGACCCATCCCGGGATTCGGCGTATTGTGGACCGCGCAGGATAAAGAAGCCTTGCGCCGCTGCGAAAAAAGCTACTCCTGCAATTACTCCCATCAGAATGGCGCGTTTGTTGACGAATATGCTGCTGCTCATAGTATTCCAATACTCTTAAGTTGTTGGTGCGCTGTCCCTGCGACCTATAGCTTTAAGCGTCTCAAGAAGACAATAGTCTGATTAGGATAGGTTAAGGGTCTTGAGAAACAAGGGCTTTCTGAATGAAAATCCGCGCCAGTTCAATTGGGACAGCAAAAATATCCTTGCACTGTCATTTCGCCCCCAACCGGAACGGACCCCCTGCTTATCTGTGTGAACAGGCCGAACAGCATTCTCGTCGTGCATGAGGTGCCGCCGAAAACCGTACGCCTGATTGTGACACGCGATGGTGCGCTTGGTTCCCTACGTTGGATAGCCTATTTGCGGCACGGAAGAATTCATTAGAAAATTTTAACGAAAGGCTTGCCTTAAAAAACCATTAGCTTTATCCGGCAGTTGTGGAATATCACTTTTAATTGCAGGAGAGGAATATGCGTATACATGCCATGATCGCCAGCAGTCTGTTCGCAATAGCAACCGTTTTGTCAGGTTGCCAGACGCCGGAACAGTCAGCGAGCAATGCTGAAATGACCTGCCAAGCCCAGGGTCTGAGACCCGGTACGGAACGTTACAGCCGTTGCGTTGGAACAACCTATCAGGCCAACCGCAATCAGGCGCAGCAGGCTGAAAGTCAAGCTGCGGCCGGCGCAGCGGTTGGCATCATTGGCGGTGCCCTGGTCGGCGCGGCCATCGCTGATGATCACCATTATTATGGACGCCCCTACTATCGTCGATGCTATCGCTGCTGGTAAACATTTATTGCTAAAGGTTTTTCCGCCGAACGAAAGTTCGGCGGAAGTGAACAGGATCGTGTTGGATAAGTATTGCTACGCGCGGAGAGACGACGCATTGAGCGCCACGTCACGCCACCTGTCACGCGACATCCTGGCATCGCTGCTGTAATCAGACTCCACGGTTTGAGTTTGCGAAGAAACGCCAGGGTGTCGAGTAGGATTTTGACGCCTTAACGGTATGCGCCGGCATAACCACCATAACGCTCATGGCGGTGGGCTTTCTGCACTGATCTCTTTGGGCAGTATGTGTGTCATGCACGTATCCAAGCCAAAAGCGACAGTGTTGTAATTTCTGCTTGCCGCTAAGGTCTCGTTTTTAGAAACTAAACCTTAGCGGCTATTCCTGCATAAAACAACGCATTGCATATGGTCGCATTTCCTTACCTTCAAAAGAAGAGGTGAAAGCAGATGACGAAAGTAATAAGCCTCGGCATACCGAGAAAAGCTGCGCCCACTTTCCACTCGATGGTGGACGAAGCCATGCAAGAGATGATTGAAAAGCTTTGCGCGTGCGGGCTGGATCGGTGCGCTGTTGCCCTAACCCTTGCCGATGCAGCCGACGACTATGTTATTGCTCTGGCTTCGGGTAATATGGCGCGCCAAATTTCCAGTTCGCCCATAACGGATTCGGAAATCTCAAACCTTTCGTCGGTAATCACGGTTCCTTAGCCTTAGCGTTCTCAACAAGGTGCTGGTTCACAAACACCACCCCTACAGATCTCAGGGCTGTCTGAATAGACGTAGGCGTTTGCGGCAGGGTCACATATTCGGCAATCTCGTCCGTGCTGATCGGATACTCGACGGCGCGTAACAAGGGCAACTGCGAAAACCGCATTAATATTCGCCGCGACGAACTGGAGTCACGCGTACTCAACGCGCTGCGCAACCGTATACCCGAGCCGGCAATCTTTGCAGAGTTCTATTATGCCTATACGCAGGAGAGCAATCGTCCATGCATTGAAGCCGCGGCAGTGTCGGTGCTGGGGAAGAGGAGATTGAGAAGATTGGTCGTGAGGAAGGCTGGCCGATGAACCTCGATCTCAAGGAGGCCATCTCGATCGAGGCGGTGAAGGAGCGGGGCGAGAAGCTCAAGCTCCGCAAAGCGAAACTCAACACCTTCCTGGTGATGGCGGACGCACCGCCTCCCCTTCTACATTCGGCGATGGAACAACAATAGCGCATCCGCATCCAACAGCTCGACGAGACGCTTCGGGACGATTCCGAAGAAAAGCGTATTGAGGCGGCGACGTGATCCCTTCACTGGTTGAGGATATCATTTTGACGCCGGTGGATGAGAAAGTGAAGATCGACGTTCGCGGCGACCTTGCCGGAATCCTTACGATTGCCGCACAAAGCAAAAAAGCCGCGGCGGGTGCAGCGGGGTCGTAAGCAAAGATGGTTGCTACTCCAAGGCAATCATTCATGCCTTGATGACACAAATGCCGACCAGACAAAGTCTTCACGGGAGCGTTAAAGCTTTGCCGGAAAACCTATAAAACCAGATGAGAAAGGAGCATAGCTGTTACAGCAAAACGGTGCAGATCCTTACCATTTACAAGTCGATCTGCGACCCTTAGCGGCCCGAACAGCGGTTTTATCACCCGTACCAAACGTTGGAGTTCGTTCAGCGCGCTCGCTGGAGCATGTTTTCTCCACGCGGCGAGCACTTCGCTTTGGATCTCGGCGAGGTCGACCACATCGTCGACCGTCTGGAGAAGGAAGAGGAAAATATCCCGCACCTGCGCCACCTGCAGTGGCATCACCGACGCCGGGTCCTCCTCGAAATCCAGGAAACCTATACCGTTATCGGAGACGAACATATCCCGGGGGTGCGGCCGGCCATGGCAAAGCCCCAGGCTATGGGCTTTGCCAAGTTCCCCAGCGCATTCGGCCAGCAGCTTGGTCACTGTTCCCGATCGAATTCCTCCAAGCCGCTTCAATCTTCTCTCCACCGTTTCGCCGGCATCGGACAAGATCAAAGCCTTGTCAGAGCTACAGATAATCTCGGGAACAGAAAAACCCGCTCCCGAGAATTGCCGTAACTTCTCGACCTCCCGTTTCTTCATTTGCATGGGCTCAAGGATCGGCGATGGCCTGAAGATCGGAATAGGAACCATCGGCGCGGCAACCCGATGGAGTCTCAGCCACCAAGTCCTCTTCTTCGTCCCATATCGTTTGATCCAGACGACTCTGTCGCTGAGCTGAAGCCGCTGAACCCGATGCTCATCATCAACGAGTGCCTTGACGATGGTATCCAGGTCGGCATCGCAAACAGAAATTCGATCATCAGCCTTCGCCATACCTGCTGTAGGTGGAGCTTCCAGATCAAGCCTTGAGAAGGGACCATGATTCATCGGTAAACGCCTGCGGAATTATCAGCTTTGTGTTGCAAACGAAGAGAATCGATCTCCAACCACGGCGACTTCGGCGCGTCGCGCATCAAGAGTCTGGTGCAATCTGAACACTCCCATGCTGAAGATGGAAACACCGATGACAAGTGCAACGATGATCCAGAACAATTGGTTCTTCACCAACCGTGCAGAGTTAGGAGGCCGCAGAGGAAACATCCTAGTCATCTGCTTTTTCCTTCCGAAACCGATGGGACGCGTATGATTGCGGGCGAATCCTTGGCAGCAACCATAGCTGTACAGTCTGCTGGAATATTTTTGCCGGTTTGCTGCGTGAAGCAATTGCCGCAAGTCGCGTGTTACAAAACAGAAACGCGATTTACACGGATCTGAAACAATGAAGAATCACGAGTGCGGCGCAGTTTTCTGATTTGTATCACCCGACCTCGACAGATCAGGCATTCGACCTCGGAACGGTCAATGTCGCCGACAGCCCGCCGCCCGACAGATTGGCCAGAACGATGTCACCGCCGAGGTTGCGGATGAGGTTTCTGGCGATGGCGAGGCCCAATCCCGACCCACCTGTCGTCCAGTTTCTGGACCCTTCGAGGCGGACACACGGGCGGAACACCTTCTCGATATCGGCTTCCGGAATACCGGGACCTTTATCGAACACCGTCAAGGCGATCCATTCGGGATCATAGGAAATGGCCAGGCGTGCCTTGCCGCCGTATTTGACCGCGTTTTCGATGATGTTCTTGATGCAACGGCCAAGCGCCACCGGCGGCGCGCAGCAGATGAGACGCGGTTGCTCCGATTGCGGCGGCTCCAAGATTACCTCATCATATTCGTCAGCCACAGCATCGACAAGCGACCAGAAATCAAGCCGCTCTGCCGGCTCATCCGATATCTTGAGCTTGGCAAAATCGATGACGGATTGCACGGTTCTTTCGATCTGGCCAATGTCCCCGGCGAGGGCAGTGTGCAGATCGGAATTGCGCAACAAAGCGAGCCTGAGCCGCATCCGGGTTACCGGCGTACGCAGATCATGGGCGAGCGAGGCCGCAACTAGTTCACGTTCCTCGACATATTCCTGCAGTTTCGCCTGCATTTCATTCAGAGCGCGCGCTGCCCTGCGGTAATCCTTGCCGCCCCTTTCCGGAATAGGCGGACTATTGAGATCGGCCCCCAATCGCGCGACCGCCGCCTCAAGAAGTTGATAGGGTGCAGCCAGCCGCCAGACCGCCCAGAAGGCCAGGACGACGACACAGATGCCGACAATCAGATACAGCGGCCAACTATCAGGTGCGAGGATCGGACCGATCGGGGTCGCGGGCGTGACGAAATTCAACCACTCGCCATCCTTGAATTGCAACGAGACGGTATAGCGTTCCGTCTTCAGGAAATCGCGAGCGACTTCCGTCAGATCCTCTTCGACGTCACCAGTGTCGTCGTTCCCATCGCTCACAACGGTCGTACTGACATCCACCGGCCCCGGCGAGTCGAGACGCACCCTGGCATCGACTACATCGAAGCGCGAAAGCCGGCTGACGAGGATATCCTCCAATTCGGCAAGCTTGTCGCTCGGCGAAACATTCGTGTTGATGGCCGGCAATGTCGAGAGGTTCACCACCACCGTCGAGTCGGCAATCTCGCGGCTGATCCGCTTGCGCTCATCCACATTGAGCGGCCCAAGCAGCTTTGCCAGCCAAAAGGCTCGTTCATTGAGGCTGTAAAGATCGACAATCTCGCTGCTGGCCAGCCGGTCCCGCGACATGATCAGGAAGGACGTGGTCTGGCTGACCAGGAGGACGGCAATCAGGATGATGAGCACCCATGCCGGCAACGTTCTTGGGATAAGACGGCTCATCCGACGCTCGTTTTCGCGACGAACTGATATCCCCCACCCCGGACGGTCTGGATAAGCCTCGGTGCCTTCGGATCGTCCTCGAGCTTGCGGCGGAGCCTGCTGACCAGGATGTCGATGCTGCGATCGAAACTGTAGCTGGCGTCGCCGCCGCAACGCTCGATCAGCTGCTCGCGGCTGAGAACGCGCTCGGCGCTCTCGACCAGCGCCTGAAGCAGATTGAACTCCGCCCGCGTAAGTTCGACACGGACGCCTTTGGGATCAAGGAGCCGCCGGCGGTCGACATCGAGAACCCAACCGGCAAAGCCATAGGTTCCATCGACCGGCGGGCGTCCCGCCGCCTCGTCTTTGGAAGACGCATGTCGGCGAAGGACCGCCTTTATCCTAGCCAGGAGCTCCCGTGGATCGAATGGTTTCGAAATATAATCGTCGGCGCCCATTTCCAAGCCGACGATGCGGTCTGTTGTCTCGCTGATCGCCGTTAGCATGATGATCGGAACCTTCGAATGCTTCCTGATATCCTGACACAGTTCGAGCCCGCTCTGGCCGGGCAACATGAGATCGAGAACGATGATGTCGACATTGTTGGCATCGTTCAGGATGGTATGCATGCCGATGCCATCGCGGGCAAGCGACACCTTCAGACCTCTTCGCTGAAAGAAATCCTTGAGCAGTTCGCGGATATCCGCATCGTCATCGACGATCAGGATATGTGGGGCGTGGTTCACGCGTCGGTCCTGTATTGGCATTGTTTCTTATGATTAGAGCGATTGGAGCGCTGTTGCCAGTCTACCGGGACGACACCCTCCCACCGTTACAATTTGGAAACACGATTTTTATGCCCGGGAAAAACTGTGGAAGCCGGTTCATGGCACACTGAGCACGCGGCATGAGAACAAGGGCTTTTGCGGTTTACGATGATGCGACGGATTCTGAATGTTTTCGTGGAGAGGAGCGCCCCAATCCTCTCTTCGGTTCTAGTCCTCGCGTTATTCGTAGCTGAGGTGCAGGCGCAAGAGCCATTGAGCCGCGCCGAGCGCTGCTTCCGGCTGCATGAGCAGCTGGATGCAGAACTCCAGACGCGGCACGGCACGGCGCAAGCCGGAGAGTTGGAAGCCCTTCGAAGCAAGGCGGTCGATCTATGTGCCAATGGCAAAGCATCACAAGGCGTTCGAACTTTTGCGAAGGCGCTTGAAATGGTTGGACGCGTTCCCTTTGAAGAGCCCGCCCGACGAAGATATGGACGACGGAATTGATCACGCCTGAGTTTCAGGCGTCAAGATTCGACTTTGGACAGAAACGTTGAGCATGAGGTTCTGATGATCTTCTATTCTAGTAGTCCTGCAGAGATGTTCCGAGCTGGTGCCGACATGGCGGGCATGGTCGCTGCGGTCTCTTCGGCGATCGCCTATGCAAGCGGCATGGAAACCTCCCGCATAACGGTAAGCCATGAGCACGGCGTTCTCTTCCTCGATGGGGTCGCGGCTGACAGAAAAGCTATGGAAAATGCCTGGTCAATTGCAAACCATATCGCCGCTTGTCCGGTTCGAATGCTTTTCGAGGCCATATCTGAACAATGCAGCACGAAAGCTGCAGGTTCTGTCTAAAGGAGGATTCTTCATTTGCCAAGGAAATTGCCAGCGACGAGCGTACTCCGGAATTGGAGATGACGTTCGAATTACCTATCTTGCCCGTAGCGCTGGTGTTGGCGATTACCTCTCCTACTGCCCCGATCGCGACATCGCGACTACCACTGACACCCTTTGGAATATCGCAGGACACGATGCCATCGGCACTTGACTGCAGCCCCATCTATGGGGGCATTGACGGCGGCACTGGCCAATACGCTTGCCGAAACCTGCCGGAGGGAAGTGAACTCTTTGACGAGTACATTCTTGCTTATGTCAAAGGGATCGGCATATGCAATGTAGTCGCGGTCTCACCCTACATTGAGGATGATCGCCGAGGCAGCGAGACGCGTGCTGTATTCGACAAGGCGGCGGCGTTATTGACAGCGCAATTGGCCCCCCCCCCCGACGAAAGAGTAGATTATGCAGTCAGCGGCGCTGCCAAAAGCGGCCGCAGGTTCAAGACGGCCATCATCAGTGAAGATCGACAGATTTTCAACCAGTGGAACAACCTCGGCGTCCGGTTCAAGAACGCTCAATCTGCAAGCCTCGTGATCTCTGGAAGCGAGGACTTGGGCCTCGCTGTCTACAGCGTGTTTCGTTTCGCCGGTAACGATAGCTGTCTCCGGAAGATGGAAATTGCAACTGGAATCTCCGACGATGAATGAGCGGGTCAATGTCGATGTCGCGGGCGCCGACGGGCCTATAGATCGAGATTGCGGCTCACCCGCGTCGAGCGCCGCGAAGCAATTTCCGCGATCAACGAACCTCGCTTGGAAATGTGTCGGCCTGACCGCTCTGGCCCTGAGCATCTGGCTGCTTTGCCGGGAACTACGTACTCTCTCGATAGAGGATCTGCGGCAGAGCCTTTCGGCGATCAAGCCGCATGCCTGGGCGACATCCGCCGATGCCACTTTCGCCGCATATGCCTTTCTCGCCGCCTATGACCATGTAAGATTGCGGCATCTCGGCAAGAGATCGATCCGGTATTCGTCACCATCTGTGCGGCCACCATATATGCCTTTTCCCATACCATCGGAGCCTCGATCTTCTCCGGTGCGATCCTGAGGTATCGCGCCTATACCTCCAAGGGGCTCACTGGTGCAGACGTTGCCGCATTGGTGGGTTTCTGCACGTTCAGCTTCATCTTTGGGGTCGCCGTCGTTCTGCGCATCATATTTATCGCCGATCCATTCATCATCGACCGATTCGTGGACGTCTTCCCTCTGGCTATCTCCAGTGCCCCCGTAAGATCCTTCTAGGCGGTACCGCGATCTATCTCATTGGCAGCCTTTTGCCGTTCGACGGGATACGCCTGTGTTCACTCATGCTTGCCTATCCCAGCTTTACGACAGCTCTGCTCCAGATCGTCGTGGGGACCGCAAAGTTGGTATGTGCAGCCATGGTGCTCTATTTTGCCCTGCCCGCCGCAGGCAATCCGAGCCTTATGATCGAACAGGGGTCTTCGTCCTATCGTTCTGCGCGGCCATGATCTCGCATTCACCCGGCGGCCTTGGCGTATTCGAACTCTTGTTCCTCACCGGACTGTCAGAGACGGCGATGCCGGATCTCCTCGCAGCGCTGCTGGTCTTCCGATTGTTTTATTTTATATTGCCGTTCATCGGGTCGCTCGTCGCGATTACTATTTCTGAGATACGTCGGTAGGAACCTCGCTCTCATCGGACTTGACCTCCGGTGTCATAGCACCTCACACCTGAACTGGTGACTCCAATATTAACGTGGCAGCAACGACATTCGCCATCGGTCATGGCAGGGCGCCGTCAACGATCATCTGTATACGGCCTTGGCTGCAGGGCTCGATGCGGGCCTCGATCCCGTAGACATCGGCGAGCATCCTTGCAGTGACGATCTCCTCGGGTAGTCCATAGGCTTCGAGATTCCCGTCCTTGAGGACGGCGACAGCATTCGCATAGCGCAGCGCCAGCGACACGTCATGCAGGACCGCGAGCACGATCGTTCCTCGCTCGCGGGCGAGCGCCGTTGCGCAGTCCATCACGTGAATCTGATGCTTGAGATCGAGCGCGCTTGTCGGCTCATCGAGGAGGAGCACATCGGGTTGGCGAACGATGGCCTGGGCAAGCGCGACCATCTGGCGCTGGCCGCCGGAAAGCTCGGAGAGCGGCAGCATGGCAAGGCGGGCGGCGCCAAGCCGTTCGAGCGCATCGTAAGCCTCCCGCATGGCCGTCTCCCGGCCAACCGCGCTGCTGCGGGCGCTCATCACCGCCTCGATGACCGACAGGCCGATAGCCGGCGGCTGCGACTGCGGCATATAGGCGATCTTCTTCGCCCGCTCGATCCGCGGCAGGGAGGCAAGGTCGACGCCGTCGAGGAAGAGCTTTCCGGTGGCCGCGCCAAGCCCGGCGAGGCCGCGCAGCAGGGTGGACTTGCCGGCGGCATTGGGGCCGAGCAGCACAAACACCTCGCCGCGCGGCACCGGACCGAGCGACAGCGAATTGATCACCGTCTTGCGGCCATAGGTGACCGAAAGGTTGGAAACGATCAGACCAGTCCTGTCATTCGTCATCGGCCCGGCCTTCCCTTGAAGATCAGGCCGACGAAGACCGGCACGCCGACCAGAGCAGTCACGATGCCGACCGGGATCACAAGCCCCGGCAACACTGTCTTGCTCGCAATCGATGAGAGCGAGAGCAGCAACGCGCCGACAATAGCGCTTGCCGGCAGGGCAAAGCGCTGGTCCTCGCCGACCAGGAGCCGCGCAATGTGCGGACCGACCAGGCCGATGAAACCGATCGTTCCGACAAAAGCCACCGCCATCGCCGAAAGCAGGCTGACCCTCAGCAGCGAGAGATACCGCAGGCGCACGACATCGATGCCGAAGCTGATGGCCCGCTCCTCGCCCATCCGCAACGCCGTCATCTGTCCTCCCGCGAGGAAGGATAGCGGCGCCAGCACGGCGAGCGCTATGGCAAGCACGGCGACCTTGTCCCAGGTCGCCCGGGCAAGACTGCCGACCGACCAGAACACGAGCTGCTGCAGCACATCCTCCGTGGCAAATAGCTGGAAGAGCAGAACTACGGCGTTGCAGCTGAATACCAGCGCGATGCCCAGCAACACCATGGTCTCCATGCTTGCCGCCCGCAGCCGCGACATGACGTCGAGCAGGAGCACCGAACCGAAGGCGAACACGAAAGCGGTAAGCGAGACGAGCCAGTTATACGGAAGCCAGGACAGCGACAGGTGGAAGACAATGACTGTCGAGGCGCCAAGAGCGGCGGCCGAGGCCACGCCGAGTGTGAAGGGGCTGGCGAGCGGATTGTCGAGGACGATCTGCATCTCCGCGCCGGCGAGCGACAGCGAAGCGCCGACGAGAAGGGCCATGAGCGAGAAAGGCAATCGCACGTTCCAGATGATGACGCGGTCGATCGGAGACAGGCTTCCCGGATGGAGAATCCCGTGAAGGAGATCGGCCGCGCTCATGCCGGACGATCCCGTCATCACGTCGAAGCCGAACGAGACCAGCAACAGGGCCAACAGAAGAAAGATGATCGCCAGACGCCGGACGACGAGACCGCGATAGGCGGTTCGCGCGTCGAGGAAACCAGCTTGGTCGAAGCCGGCATCTACGCCAGCCTCGACCTTGCGCTCATCGGCGGTAGAGGCATCCATGCCGCTAGTGCCCGTCAGTTCGCGGCACTGGGCTCGACCCAGTAGGTGCCGGCATTGTCGACGGCGAGGAAGGACTGCGCCATCTCCTCTTCGGTCCTCGCCGGATCGATATCCTGGAACAGCTCGGGATGGATCCACTTCGCCAGCGCCTCTATGGCAACGATGTTGTAGGGCGAATTGTAGAAATCGTGCCACAGGCCATGTGCCTTGTCGTCCCGGATCGCCTTCAGTTCCTTGAACTCCGGACGGGCCAGAACCGTGTCGAGGCTCTTGGCGGCGGTCTCCTCCTCGACACCCGGGCCGAGCAGCAGTCCAGGCGCGCGATTGCCGGTGGCGATATAGATGTCGGGATCGGCGTGCAGCACATATTCGACTGCAACGTCGCCGATGGCGCCGGGCACCACGTCGGCTGCGATGTTGCGCCCGCCGACCGTGGCGATGAACTGTCCAAGACCGCCATTGCCGGTGGTATGGCCGGGCGCCTGCCACACGCCCGCCAGAAGCTCGGCGAACACCGTCGGCTTCTGGTCCTCCGCCAGCGCGTTCACGCGTGACGTCAGGCGGTTGAGATGTTCGGAATAGAAGGCCGTAAATGCCTTGGCCTCAGCCTGCCGGTCGATGGCATCACCGATGAGTTCGATGCTTTTCGGCGTGTTCTCGATCGGCGAGACGCGGAAATCGACATAGACCACGGCGATGCCTGCCTGAGCCAGCGTCTCGGCGATCGGGCTGTGGGCCTTCGGCCCCTCACCCGCAACGCTGAAGATGACGAGGTCGGGCTTCAGCGCCAGGATGGTCTCGACGCTGACGCTCACCTCGGACGCCTCGCCGATCAGGGCGATGTCGGCGACGGCCGGAAATCTCTTCTTGTAGGCGTCGAAAGTGTGAGGATCGAGCTTGCGCAGATCGTTCTGCCATCCGACGACGCGCTGGAACGGATTGTTCTTGTCGAGCAGAGCGAGCGCATAGCTCAGCCGTCCCTCGCCGAGCACGATGCGCTCGACATGATCAGGCACGTCGACCTTGCGGCCGAGGACATCGGTCACCTCATGCGCTTGCAAGACGGCAGGAAAAACAAGGCAGAGCGACACAAATGCGATCGTCTGCAGGGCTTTGAACAACGGGCGGGCAAATGTCATCAAGAATACTCCCTGGTGAAAAATCGGGTCTTTCGAAAAGCCTAGGCAGGACCGCTGGCCAAATCGGCATGGCCAGATCAAATACATGAGAACGTCTGTTCAGATTACTGCATCGCTCATGCATCATTCCTGTGCGCTGCGGAACTGAAACCTCGACATAGGGATATGAATAACGTGAATTTTACTCTCCACTTTCGTAGGGGAATGTGCATGTTGCGGTCGAGCGATAAAACGTCACGTGGACCGCAGCGATGAATTCTCCCAACATAAACAGTATCGACCTCAATCTCCTGCGCGTGTTCGATGCCATCTTCCGGGAGGGCAACATTCTGCGCGCGGCACAACGTCTCGGCATGAGCCAGCCGGCGGCGAGCCACGCGCTTGCGCGGCTGCGGCATGCGCTCGACGACGAGCTGTTCGTCCGTTCGGCTCAGGGCATGTTGCCGACGGCTCGCGCCGAGCAATTGGCGGAGCCGATTCGGCAGGCTCTGAGTTATCTGGAGCTCGGTCTTCAGTCCGGACCGTTCGAGCCGCAAAGCTCGACGCAAAAGTTTAAATTGGCGCTCGACAATTGCAGCGCGGTCGCCCTAACCTCGAAGATCGTCGACGCCGTTGGCCTTGCTGCGCCGGGGGTGTCGTTGCATTTGCGTCCGAGTGGTACGATTGATGTGGACAGGATGATCGATGCCGCCGATCTCGACATGTTCATCGGCCGCCCAGGCGACGATCGCGAACGCTTCGCCTCCGAGGAGCTGAGCAGCGACGATTTCGTGGTGGTGCAGCGATCCGGCATTCGCACGGCGTGTCGCGGGACGACGATCGATGAACTGACCGGAACGCCGCATCTGCATCTTTCGTCGGCGGGAGACGATACGAGCTTCCTCGATCGCTGGCTGGCCGAACAGGGTGTTCGTCGCGAGATAAAGCATGCGGTGCCCCTGCTCGGCTGCACCGCCGTACTGCAGCAGCAGGATGTGTTCGTCGTCATGAGACGGCCGATCGCGGACGTGATCTGCAGAGGTTCCGGACTGACGGCACGTGAACTACCCTTCGCATCCCCGAAGATATCGACCTGCATGCGCTGGCATAAAAGAGTGGATTCCCAACCTGCACATGCCTGGCTGCGGGATATGATAAGAAGCGCAGCCGGCAAGACACAAAATCTGTCAAACTATATCGGCTCATGTCGAAACTGAATCGGAACTGGTGCGATATGAAAGCCGCCTGTCGGTGAGAGCCCCTTTTTCGGCCATTTGCGCGCTGACATCGAAACCTAAAAGCTGCCATTCATCGCGTCACGGTCCCGCAGCTTGCACGGGACTACACGGTTGCCGTTGCCTTCTTGAAATCGTTGCCTGGCCGATTTGTCACGATGGCGCTCGTAATGAGGTGAACGAGATGATCCGCCCGTGGCGCGAATGAGGGCTGGTCGACCGTAAGCGCTCATTTCGCTGCGCGTTGACGCATGTGGATTGTGACGTGCGCGGCGGCTTATGCGGCAGTGGATTTGGCGAAGTTAAATGGGAGTAGATCGTCGATATTGGCGCCGTCGGGACGCTGC
>DASWOH010000166.1:0-34852 GCA_036398815.1 Rhizobium sp.
GCACGATAGTTGGCGTCGAGTGCCGGACCCATCATCAGAACCGCAGAAATGCGACGAACCATCTGCGAGACATAAAGTGCCTCGTCGAGCTTCAGTGGTCGGCCGAGGACACTTCTCTCTCGGTAGCTCAACCACTTCTTCATCACCTGATAGCCTCCAAGTGCATAATCCCAGACCTTTTCAGGCACGTTAGACCAGAAGGTCTCGCTGTTGAGGTACACATCGAGTGTGCGGGTGCCTATCAGCGCCAAGAGGGCATCGAGCGTCATTCCATGGGCATGCGCCTCAGCCTCCAGCGCCGTGCGCTCAGCTGGCGTGTACTCGCGCACTTGTGTCAGGCCACGACCGGGCATGACGATGGCGCCGCCGCCGGCATTTTGGGTAGAGCCCCAGCCGGCGGTCAAAGCAAGATCAGCAGCATCGAGCGCCGCGCCGCCGCGCTTGGCTGGCAGCCCCATAATACGCAGGCCCGGCCGCAGTGTGCCGGTGGAGATGCCCGGCGCGGACGTTTCGGGGTCGAGCAGGAGGCTCAGCGCTTCGCCGAGGTCGGCGGAGTGCTTAAGGATACCCGCATCGCCTGGGATCGGCACGCGCGGCCAGTCCATGCGCAGCGCGCCAATATTTTCAGCGCGATATGCAGGGGTGTGTAGGAGCGCGATCACATGGCTGAATATAGCCTCAGGGCTGATTGCAGCTTTGGTTGCGAAGTCGAGCAGCGGTCTCGGAAGGTTTAACTGGGACAATGCGCCAGACTCGTCCACCATGTATTTTGCAAAGAAACTCGAAAATCCATTTCCAAAATTATCGGGAAGCGAGGTCACTACGGTGCCGCGTGAAAAATCGTCACCGGTTTGTCGCTCTCTGGCTTCAATAAAAGCGTTTCCATGGATGGTTGACTTAAAAAGATCGGGGCTGCGACGGCTCAACAATCCTTCATCCGATTCCCAATAAATCCAACGATTGTCGAACGGCTTGTACGTATATTTCACGAAGGCGTCTTCGTTTATGCCTCGTTTCACAAGGGCGGCGCGCGTTTTAGCTGGATTGTATTGCTCAGTTTCAACGAATGCCTCGGGGATCAAATTGCGCAGATTTGCATCATCGATGGTGCGGTTAAAATATGAACCGATCCTGGCCTTCAAACGGTCCAGATCAATATCGACGACAAAATTGTCCCGTTTACTTTGAACGCCCGGGAACCCTGTCGGGAGAATTTCGATGAGACGAGGCCATGAAAAGTATTGGTCTCCCACCAGCGCGCTAACAAACGGCAATCCAAGCTCCAGCGGCGGAGCCACCGGCTGATAAAGGGTCGCAGCGTCAAATTCCGCCGTGTCCAAAAGCTCTTGCCGCTTACCCGTACCCCAGAGATGACGAAACCCAACCGTTGCGGCGGGCACGTGATCCTGTTTGCGAATCATTGTGGCGATGGCGGTGCCGACCTGAATGCCCTCGCGGTTGTGCTCAGTGGAGAAGATCGAGGGATCGGGCGCGCCCTCCGGCGTCGTCTTGCCGGTTTTATACTTGTCGCCATTCAGACAATCGATGCGGATTGCGTCATAGGCCTCCAGATAGCGCTCGCGCATCGCGGTGAAGGATAGGCCATCGAGCCAGGAATAGTTCGAGATAAAACAGACTATACCTTCTCCGCCATCCGCCCACGTTACCGTCGGATCATCAAGGAGATTTCGCTTTTCGAGCGTCATCGTCTGGACTATGCGGCGCTCCGCCATTCGGAAGAAGCGTACATAGAGATCGTTTAGCCCCTGTCCCTCCGGCCTGCGTACCTTTTGCGGCCGTTTGTAAGCGTCCGTCAGCGCGCGCTCCTCCTTGCCCTCATTCACACCGGCAAAGCCGTTGTAAGGCGGATTGCCGATGACCACGAGGATCGGCGCGCCTTGCTTCACTCTATCGGCGCGCGAGCGTTCCTCCTCCAGCTCGGGAAAGGGCAGCGGCTTCGTGACATGCGGCTCCCAGCCGGTGAGCGCATTGGTAAGGAAGATACCGGCGCGCTCGTTGGTCGCATCGTCGAAGGTCGCACCCATGCCCTGCAAGGTGAGGCCGACCTGAAGATGTGCCACAACGAAAGGCGCGGGCATGATCTCGAAACCGAAGATACGCGTGAGCGCGGCCTGCTTCACCATCTGGCCTTTAAGCCCTCCAAGCCCCTTGGCCTCAAGGCTTGCCTCAATGCGCTTAAGCACCGCGCCCAGAAATGCGCCGGTGCCGCAGCAGGGATCGAGGACATAGACTCGCTCGGAGGCAAGACCATCCTCGATGCCGAGATCGTCGCGCAACGCCTTGTCTACACGGGCAACCATGTAGGTAACGACCTCGTTCGGCGTGTACCAGACCCCGAGTTCCTTGCGCAATTCGGGATCAAAGGCTTCCAGGAACGGTTCGTAGAAAAACTGCACCGCATCCGCATCGTTGAAGCGCGTGAAGAACTCAGTGGTATTAACCCGGTTCAGTGTGGCGGCGGTCCAGTCCAGTACCTCGACAAGGTGCAGCGGCTGCAAATGCGCCGGGCTGGCTATTTGCTGAAAGAGCGTTCGGATGAACGGCACTTTGAGGTGCCATGTCGCCAGTTTCCAATCGAATTTCGGGGATGTGCGCGGCAGTTCTCGGGCCCATAGTACCCATGCGGAAAAGACGCCGTAGAACAGCGTTTGAACCAGCGTCGAGCGGAAGAAGTGATCGCCCTTCTCTGCCTCGAAAGTGACGCCCAGCGCCTGTTCAAGCGACGCGCGGACATTCGCGAGAGGCGGCAGATTGCCCGCCTCGTCGACGCGCTGCAGGGCGTCGCGTGCATAGGAGGCAAGGAACCACGCGACATCTTTCGGCTCGCGCAGCGCCACGGATAGGGTGAGCGCACGCATTAAATATTCGCCGAAAGCCCGGCCTATGCGTTCGGCCGATTTGCGCGGGGTCGCTACCATGTCCCAGAACGCTTTGGCGTTGGGTGCTAGGCGGAAGCCTTCCAACTTAGTCGCCTCGCCATTCGGCCCTTCGCCGATGATGAGGAAATCACGCAGGTTCGAAACGATGACGAGCCGATATGCGCCGAAATACTTACTAACCTGTTTTGTGTCGGCTGTAAGCCATGTGTCGTCCGCTACGCCCTTCAATTCGATAACACCGCGTTCAGGCAGTTGACCTTTTCGCGGCTCGCCCTTTTGCACCTGATTGGCTGCATAGAGCCCAAAGTCAGGATGGCCCGCACCGGAATTGGCGAGATCGGATATACATAGGACTCTAGGTTTCAAATCGTGGCCGATGGAATTCAGCAAGTCCGCCAAGGCCGGGTAATAAGAACGCTCCTTTGTGCCTGCACCAAGGCCGTGCTCGTCACGCAAGCGAGCAAAGTATCGTTCAACCACGGATACTAATTTATCGGACACTTGTGACCCCATCCATAAACCACAATGAAGGTGTGATTGGCAGCAACGACCAAACCACTCCGTTAAGCAACGCTGCAAAGATCGGAAGAAACGGCAATCTGACGGTCTGTTCGCAGACGTGGGCTGACTGTCGCGCAGCGTCGGATTGTTGATGTAGATTCACGGTTGATTCTCCCTCTACATACAATCGTAGCCAATAAATCCTGACCGACGAAGCGACAACATAACAAATTCGGCCGAATTTCACTTTCGGCCAGCGCATGAAAACAACTAAACGGTGAGGCAAGCGCCAACTTAGGTTACACGACTCAGCGCCCCGATTCCCTCCGGCAATCGTAGACTTTAGAATTTACCGAGCGGGAACTTTTTCGTAAAGTCGAAGCGAAATTCATAAAAAGTTCCCGATCGGTAAATTGATGGCACGACAGGTAGCAGATTCGGCCGATATCGGTCGCGTAGTTCGTGATGCTCGTAAAGAGCAGAAACTGAGGCAGGACCAACTCGCGGGGGTTGCCGGCGTGGGGTTGCGCTTCATCGTGGATTTAGAAGCTGGAAAGCCAACCGCTCAGATCGGAAAAGCAATTCACGTTCTTCGAACGCTGGGATGCGTGATTGAAATCTCATCTCCCGGCGAGCGACAACGCTGAAAATTCACAGGCGGCGCTGAAACCATTCAATTCGCCAGGGGCCTCGCGCAGTTTGCACGATGATTAGTTTGTCCGGTCCGCATGGTCATTTTTGGGTACAAAACCAACCCCGAAACCAAATAACCGACCAATCTTTTCTAGAGTTTCAAGCGTGGGATTCGCCGTCCCGGCTTCGATTTCGGCAACTTGCCGCCTCGTAAGCGACAGCGTTTTGGCGAACACCTCCTGTGTCATGCCGACCCCTCGTCGGATCTCTGCCACGGCACTAGGTAGCCTTAGATCACCGGTTCGAGCACGCTCAGCCAGTGTTCGCCGGTTTTCAAGAATCTCGTCCTTCGTCGGTTTCTTCCAGCGAGCCATTTAGCTGCCCTTCGTCATCAGTGGCATGCCGCCAAAACGCTATCTGCAATCTCGATACAGCGTCCCATCGCACGGTCCAGAATATCCGGAGACGCTCCCAAATCTTTCGCCATGGCCGGAGCCTGGCGCAGATGTTCGGCAAACTCGGTAAGCGCAGCCGTAAGCGCATTCTGCTCTGCAGGATCAGGCACCAGCTCAGCGCAAATGCGTTTCCAATCGGGAAGATGATCGCGACCGCCGTCACGCATCATTGCCCATCGTGTGGAGCGAACGATTCCCTCTTTGGCGAGCCGCATTGGTGCGAAATCAAAGAGCGGAGACAGGCGGATCGTGCCGTCCTGGTGTTTGCTCAATGCGGAATTTCGGCCGTGGTTGTCGGGATTGCCGAGCGCAAGGTTGGCGATGTCGCGCTTCAGGTATTCTACAACGTCCGTGAAAGGATCGGCCGAATATTGGCGTAGCACGTCGATATAAGCCTCATGCGTGCCGACATGGCCGAAATCGGCGACGCCGATCGCTGACACCAGGCTTTCTTGCCCCAACCGGATGGTTCCGACGCCTTCTCTCTTCTTCCGGTCGAAACGGGGAATGATCAGGACGCCTTCGGCATAGGTCGATGGTTCGCTGACATTCAGACCGAGCTCTTGAGCGATGCGCGAATAAAGGGCTTCCCCTTCGAGAATCAGGCGGTCCACGGGCTCATTACTGCGGACCAGCTTGACGATGACGTGGCGCACGGCCTCATCATCGGTCACGAAGCTGTCGGGATAATAGAGACCGTCATTCGCCTGGGTCATCGAGACCTTCGGCCATTCGCCTTGCAGGCCGCTTGAGCCAGAGGCGAGCATTCCGAAGCGATCGGCGACTTCCATGAATCGATCCGAGCGCTCAAGGATTTCCGCTTCTGTAACCCCTTGCCGCTCAACACCGCGCAGCCGTTCCGTCTCGGCCTCTGCCGCTTCTTTGATCCGGATATTGCCTATGCCGCCCGTCGCCGATCGCAGAAGCAGCGGGAGATCAGAAGCGCGCGAGCCTTCAGCAAGACTGAGATGCTCGGCAAGCTTTCGCCTTGCATGCCCCTGCGGCATGAGATCCAACAGGAAAGGTGGCCAACTGCGGCTATATCGATTTTCAAGATCAACGGGGTAACGGACGGACAAGGCGCGATGGTCGCGGACCGCCTTTCCGGCCGCAAATTCCGCCGACGCCACGGTGACGAAATAGTCGAGATCGTAATCGACGATCGACGCGCCCTGGAAGCCGGCCGCGTCGTCCTTGAGTTCCAGCATAGCGGCGTGATGCCAATTGCTATCAAAATGAGTTTGGAGCTTCAGTCGCATCTATTGACCCCTTTAATGGATCAATTATACCGAAATTTAAAGACATTCAACCCATTAAAGTGGGTTATAATGCTGCATACTAATCACAGCACATCTACTGAGACGCTTTAAATTGGGCAAGATAAGACCGTGACCAAGAAGGACACTCATCTGGCAGAAGGGTGGTCATTTGCAGCTAGCGATCAATAAAAATTCGTCTGAGAAGCGGATTTTTGGGGCGGGAAAATCAGCCTATCTCTGCATTCAGCTGGACACAGATTGTTCGCTCTTTATCGTCCGATCGATTATCGGATCGACGGATTTAAATGACTCGAACATCCCTTTCATATCCATATATACAGGATCAAGGTCTTCCATTTTCCGCACCGCAAGAAGGCTTTTTCGCAAATCGTTCATTGAAGTTTGCAGCTTCTTTACGGCAACAGCATCCTGGAGGGATAGATTCTGAGTGTATGCGCTATATCCGGAATATTGCTTGGATAGGCTTGCCGCAATCTCGTCTCTCTTTTGAGAGTCCACTTTACCATCGTTAATTAAGCCAGACGTAAAAGATTGAAATAGAACGAGCATATTCTCCCGCTCCTTATTCAAATTCTTGACTGACTCGACCTTCATCTCTTCAATACGATTGACTCGGGCTTCATACAGTGACCACCCGATAGTGTAACCACCTACGCCTCCTGTCACCAACGTAGCGCACGCCGTGGCAAGGATGTGTTCGCGGCAAAACGCAAGAGCTCCCTTCCACATTGTCAACACCTCCTGGTAGCAGATCGCGCACGACTACATGAACTCGGTCTGATAGTATATAGGAATTAATTGATGGATCGTTAGGGTTTTTGCCCGTTCCGATTGACCTTAACGGACACACCGGTCTTCAGTCCGACTTCTTTCTTTGTCGCTTCGCGCCTAGGACAAACGACTTTTTCCCAAAGATCGAAGTTTGCATGCATTTCCATTGACTCGCGAATATCTGCCTCCAGCCTTTCGTCGCATACTGAACGAGTGGCATTAGCAGAATTCTCAACCGTAACGGCAATAGCTTCCTGTGCAGAAACACCCGAGCCGGAAATAGCCAGCATCGCAGACACATAGCCCGCTAACATGACGTCTTTCATTGGACGCCCGAAATATCCAGGCGAGTGAATTTCAACACTCACACCGCCAAAATACTTCTTATCATAATATTTTTCAATCGCATCATGAAATGACAATTCAAGGAATTTATCAAGTTCACCTTTTCGCAATGCAATATACTGGGAAGCGAAATAATTAGTGAGATCAAACGCTTCCGTAAGATCTTTTACGTCAATCACATCCTCAGTAACCCGGATCAAGCTTCCAGAAGTTTCCTTCCATATATATTCACCATAGGCAAACTCGTAGATATCTCGCTTATCTTCGTCTTTTGAAACTTGGATAATTGCCTGACGATTCTGCATCAACCTAATAAGTCGCCGGCTGAATTGGCCTTTTGCCATACTCACATCGAGCCATTTTACTTTTCGGGCGGGTATTTGCTCGTCGGGATATCGTCGACTAACCACATGATGGCTTGGATCGAACACACCTTCGAACTCACCAATATAGACGGTCGAGTTATAACCCTTGCCGGGTATAACAATGAGGTCGCCGGGACGAGCCTCCGTATACAGATCGTGAATTTCATGCACGAACCGAGGCGCTTGCACAGCTGGATTTTTAACTTGATAATCTGACGGGTTTCGGCTCGGCTCATCATCTTTTTTCGAGCCCCGATGCCATAACGAAATTCGCTTGGCCATTCGCAGCCCATTTCGGAAATCTTCATCGTCGATGTCGATTACCGCCGGCAACGTTATTCCGGGGATGTCTAAGAAGACCGAATTTGTGTCAAAGAAATCCGCGTAAAATCGCTTCCCATCCCCAGGATGAAGAATGAATATTCTATGATCGTCAGGAAGAATACGAATTTCTGGATCGATTACAATGGCCATAAACGCCCCGACAGAATCACTTTGCTATGGAAGTATAAAACTTAGTCAAAGCGCTACAACGAATGCAACACATCAACCTCCGTCTCCACAACCTTCATACGAAAATCGCTCTTTTCGTATGATTGAAAGCTTTTCCGATCGAAAGGCGGCAGAACATTCCTGACGGGCAATCCAATCAAGCTTGCCAGCTACCGAAGCGGTCATGGAAGCTTCTGATCCGGCCGGACATCTTTCGAGCTCTCAATGCAATGCCGCACCCGAACAGCATCAACGAAAAGCTAAGCATGGGATTGAGCCAAACACCTGATGCGCTTCTTGCATCAGACAGGATCAACGAGACAGCTCCCATCGCTGCGAAGAAGATCATCCCGAAGTCGTATTGCTTTGAAAGGCTCGTGAGCCGGGCCGAATGTTGGGTATAGCGCAATCGCCTTGCCAACTTTCGCTTTTCGGATGCCAGTTGATCGCGCTGGCGACCAAGCACGTATACGCCCTGCATTATCTGCTCTTCGAAGCTCGATTTACTCATATCGCTGACCTCAAATATTTTTTTGCGATTTCCTCTGTGAATTCGCCGTGTTGTTCGGCGTAGTCAATCAGGAACCGGATGAGCTTCAAGCGCTTGTCCGGTTCCACCTGACAGTTTTCTCTTGCGATGAAAGCGTCAACCGCCCCCGTGACCTGGTGATACAGATCGACGGTGTCCCGATTATAGGGGCTTCCTTCCCCCGTGAGCATCCACACGGGGTTCACATTGAATTTGATATGCAGAAGTCGGAGAAGCTTTGCCGGGATCTCGCGATTTCCGCGCTCGTAGGTGTTGTAAGCGCTTTGCGACACCTCAAGCGCTTCGGAAAAGGGCACCTGCTTTAACCCGGAATCCTTACGGACTTTCCCTAGCCGCTGCCCCATCGCCTCCATGAATCCATCTTGCATCGAAATATCTCAAATGCGATAAAAATGTTGCGTTCAGCGCGATTATATGATTCGTTCTGTCTCGTGTCGAATTATCTCTATGGAGTTGAGCAGTTATGCAATCTCAGCTTTTATCGCCGAAGCAATTGGCCGATCGCTCCGGCTGGCCGGTTGCTCGCATCCGGAACCTGATTGCCAAGCAGGAAATCCGTCATGTCCGGATTGGCGGAAGCCTATTCCTGCCGGAAAACGCCGTGGATGAGTATCTTGCGGCGAATATGGTCGAGCCCAAGCAGAAGGCTTTGGCGCTCGCTGATAGCACCTCCAGAGCGTGAGGGGCGGACATGAAGCAGCAAGCAGAAGCGAAAGTCTCGCGTCCAATGTACGAGGTTGCTGTGAGCCGAGCGCGCGCCGCCGAGCTTTTCAACATCTCGACCGGCACTTTTGATGACTGGGTCCGTCGTGGCCTTATGCCGAAAGGCGTGAAGATCGGAGCGTTGCGCCGTTGGGATGCGGAGGAAATCCGCGCATCCTGGTACGACATGAAAGAACAGGGACTGAGCGGAGACGAAGACGATGGCGAAAACCCGTTTGATTACGCGGTCGGGTAATCAGCGCGTCCCCTTTAAATTCTGCTCACGGGATGTCGATCGGCACGGCAACGAGCGGTTTTATCTCCGCCTGCCAGGTATGCCGAAGTACCGGATGACGTCCACCTATCTGGACGAGGCCGGCAGCGTCACCCAGGCGTTTACCGAGGAATATCACCGCGTGCTGGCTGGCGATCGTGGTGAAAAGACGGTCCCTATTTCAAGACTGGAGCCCGGCTCCGTTCGTTGGCTAGTCGAGACCTATTATCGGTCCAAGGCGTTTCAGAGCCAGTCCCAGGCTACGCAGAAAGACAAGAAAAGCGTTCTCAATCGTTATTGCAGTAATGTGGGCGAACTGCCCTTCAAGAAGATTCGCAAATCCGACATCGAAGCCAGTCAAATGAAGCGCAGCGGCACGCCCGGCGCAGCCGACAAGCTGGTGAAGTACCTGAAGGCGCTCTTCAATTGGGCCATCAGCGCCGAACTGGCGACCTTCAATCCAGCAACCGGCGTTACAAAAATTCACAAGTCCCCCGGTTTCCATACATGGAGCGAAGCGGAATTGGCGCGCTATCGCGCCGCATATCCGCTCGGCTCGATGGCCCGGCTTGCAATGGAACTGATGCTGAATTTGGGCGTCAGACGCTCCGACCTCGTCAAACTCGGCTGGCGGAATCTCGTAGGAGAGCGCATCGAATTCATGCCGGAAAAGGGTTCCGGAAAATATGCGCAGTCACTCAGCCTGCCCGTCACAGACGAGCTTCGCGAGGCGCTGGACGCGATCACTCATGATCAGCCGACATTCCTTATCACTGAATATGGCAAGGCGTTCAGCGGGAACGGGTTCGGCAACAAGATGCGCCAGTGGTGCAATGATGCTGATTTGCCGGAATGCTCGTCGCACGGCCTCAGAAAGGCGTCCGCGACCATTCTCGCCGAGGCTGGCGCGACCGAACATCAGCTTATGGCGATCTTCGGCTGGTCTGATTCCAAGATGGCGCAGCACTACACGAAGGCCGCCCAATCCAAGCGGATCATTGACGCCGGTTTCGAGCGCCGCAAAACCTATGTGGCCCGCAAAAATGTCCCACTTTCATCGAACCGGAATTCCGGTGAGGCAAATCGAGGAAAAAACGATGGAAAAACAACGTCCGAAGACAGAAATGGTGGGCCCGGAGGGACTCGAACCCCCAACCAAGCGGTTATGAGCCGCCGGCTCTAACCATTGAGCTACAGGCCCGGCGCGATGGAAAGTGATCGCACCTGCGGCGCCGGGACAATGGTTCCCCGGAAGCCGATCTGGCTCTAACCCAATTCGTCTTTTCCCACAAGGGACTGCCGCAATACCTTCACAATCAATCAGCAAAAACGAATACTGAGGAAACACCAACCAAGGAATGAACCATGCCCCTGACGAAAACCAGAGATTTTATTGCTGCCGCCCTGTTCAGCGCAACCGTCCTCGTGCCCGCCGCTCAGGCGTTCGCGGAAGACGCCAAGCCGCGCGAGGCGATCATCACCGTCACTGGCGAGGGACATTCGGCGATTGCGCCGGACATGGCCATCGTCACGCTCTCGGTCGTCAAGCAGGAGAAGGCCGCCCAGGATGCGCTCGACCAGAACAACAAGGCGATGGGTGCGGTGCTCGCGACCTTGAAGGACAGCGGCATTGCCGAGCGCGACCTGCAGACCTCGGGCTTTTCGATCCAGCCGCAATATGTCTATCCGAACGACAAGGACGGCCAGTCTCAGCCGCCGACGCTGACCGGCTATCAGGTGAACAACGGCCTGACCGTGCGTGTGCGTGATCTCTCCAAGCTCGGCACGCTCCTCGACCAGGTCGTCAAACTCGGCATCAACCAGGGCGGCGGTATCCAGTTCACCAACGACAAGCCGGATGCCGCACTCCAGGAAGCCCGTAAGAACGCGGTCGCCGACGCAGCGGCCAAGGCAAAGACGCTGAGCGACGCGGCAGGCGTCAAGCTCGGCCACATTATTTCGATCCACGATGGCGCCTTCGCCGCCCCGCCGCAGCCTTACGCACGCCAATCCATGGCCATGGCCGCCGATAAAGCCGTGCCGGTGGCGAGCGGCGAAAACACCTATACCGCCTCCGTCAGCATCACCTACGCAATCCAGCAATAGCTCAAAACAAAACCGCCCTTCGCTCAAGTCCGGTCGGACCGAGCAAAGGGCGGTTTCGCGGCCCCCGCCGTTAAAGCGAAAGCGTAAAGCGCCGGACGCTAGACGCGTCCGTCAATCTTGTCAGCGCCCGATCAACGGACAACCGCGAACATTGGCGAACATCATCGTATCCGGGCCACGACGGGTGAAGCCGTCGACGATAACGCGGCGCGGCGTGACATCAACCACGCGAGCGCGGCGCAGACCGTAGCTACGGGCGACATCCATGGCTTCCCGCGGATCGCAGCCCCGACGACGATCGAAGCGCGGCGGCGGATTGTCATAGTCCGGCGGTGGCGGCCGATGGCGACCAGGCCCGACATAGATGTCCAGGCCCTGGGCGGAAGCGGTTTCAACCGTGCCCGACAACGCGGTAACCGCGATGGCGGCGGCGACCCCGAACTTTGCCAGCAGTTTTTTCATTATATCCTCCATGGAGTGAAAGGCTACTCTCTCATAGGCTTGCCGCATCTCCCAAGTGAGCGCCTGAGGAGTAACGGCTCGACACCGAACAAATCCAGAATCAGCCGCTGAAACCCTATTCAGGTACAACGAAGACAAAACCGATTCCAGAGGCAGTGTCGTCATAAAACAGAAAACAAAAGCCGCTCCCCTTTTGTGAAGGCGGCTTTACTAAGCTTGGAATTGCACGGAAGCGGTGGGTATCGCCCGTAAACGGTTACGTTATGCGTTGCCCTCCGATCTTAACGACGGATCAATGGGCAACCCGGCACGTTGGCGAAAACAACGCGGTCCGGACCGCGGCGGCTAAAGCCGTCAACAACGACACGGCGCGGTGTGACGTTGCCGATATGGGCGCGGCGCAGGCCCATGGCACGGGCCTTCTGGACGGCTGCAATCGGCGAACATGCGCGGCCGCGATGATGATCGTAGCGCGCCTGGTGAACGCCGGCCGAGAAATCATTGGCCGATGCGGTCGCAACCGTGGCTGAGGCCGCGCCGAGTGTGATGAGGGCTGCAATGCCTGCCTTTGCAAAGAGGCTGATCATGAATGTTGCTCCTTCAAGTCCTTGGATCGTTGCAATCCCGAAATCTGGCCCAATCAATTGGTCCGATGCCCTTGGGATTGGAGACACATTAGGTCAGCCAAGCTGAACCGAATGCGAATTGGCCATTCACAATGTGTTCAGGAGAGTTGACAAACGCTTGGCGCCCGTTCCACCGGCTCAGGCGGAAAGATGCAGCACGATGTCGCGGCGGTGTGGCCGGTCGCGATGTTCGAAGAGATAGATACCCTGCCATGTGCCGAGCGCCAGCTGTCCCCGCATCACGGGAATGCCGATCGACACCTGCGTCAGCGCCGCCTTGATATGCGCCGGCATGTCGTCAGGCCCTTCGGTCGTATGCACGATCCATCGCATTGAGGGATCGGAAGACGGCGGCACGAGGCGGCGGAAAAAGGCGCTGAGATCGGTCTTCACATCCGGATCGGCATTCTCCTGGATCAGCAGCGAACAGGAGGTATGGCGGACGAAGACGGTCAGCAGCCCCTCGCCCACTCCTGAGCCTGTCGAAGCTGCCGCGCGGACGAAATCCGCCGCCTGTTCCGTGAACTCGTAAAGTCCCTGACCATGGGTGAACAGCGTGATGACGGTTTGCGGCATGGTATCTTCCCGAAATGATGACGGCGGAGCGCATGAGGTCGGGCGCTGCGGCCGGAAAGTCAAGCCCGCCCGGCCGCCCGGCTTGATCAGGCTATGCGATTGACGGCGATCGCCCTCTCAGGCGTTTGCATCGACCTGAGATATCAACCAATTGCGAAACAATGCAGCCGATGGGTTTTGCAGGGCATTGGGCGGATAGGCCAGATTATAGCTGACGGCCGCCGGCTGGACCTCGATGAAGCAGCGCACCAGCCTGCCATCCGCAATGTCTTCCGCCACAAGTGAGCTGCGAACCAGCGCGAAGCCGAGACCATCGCGGCATGCTTTCAGCATATCCGGAAAGGACTCGAACAAAGGCCCGCTTTCGACCGCCTGGCCGATATCGAAATCGGCTAGTTCGGCATTGCCTTGGTGGTCAGCCACCTGTTCGTACCAGCGTTGCCAGTCCAGCACCGTATGCCGCATGCCGACATAACGCAGCAGCGGTGCCGCTTTTATGGCGCTGCGTTTCGGCAGCCGTTGGGACAGTTCCGGGGAGCTGACGACAAACTCCTCATCCGTCAGCAACTCTTCCAGCACAAGCCCGGCCTCAGCTCGCCCGAGCCAGATGGCGAGATCGACGCCTCTGAACCCGAAATCCGGCCTCTGATAGCCGACAGCCATCTTCAATTCGATATCGGGATAGCGCTGGCAAAAGTCCGGCAGCCGCGAAGCCAGCCACTGGCTTGAGAATTCCGGCGTCACCGAGAGCGCCAGAGTACGAACGGACACGCTCGCCCGCGCCTGATAGAGCGCTTTCTCCAATTGAGAGACCGTCTCCGCGATCGATGGATGCAGACGCGCACCGAGCGGCGTCAGTTTTGCGCCCGACCGCCCGCGATCGAAAAGCCTGCCGCCGATCCAGCCTTCAAGCTGGGAAAGCTGATGACTGATCGCAGTCTGCGTCAACCCCATCCGCTCGGCCGCGCGGCCAAAGCCACCGGTCTCGACGATGGCGCAAAATGCCTGCAAGACGGTCAACGGCGGAAGCGGCCTCTTACTCATGAAAATCCTTCATGCATTATCGATGAAGGCTTCATTATACACGGCATATTTTTAAGCGCATTCCCTTTAATCACGAGACCATAAGGTGCGTGATATATGAGAAATTCTCATGGTTTTATTAGGCGATGGATCATCCAAAAACGGATCGACCAACTACTGCAAGCGCTCCCATGCATGCAGAAATCCGGCTCCGAGGACAAAGTAACGCGCGAAAACATCCTAAATCTCAGCGATCATCTCAAGCGAGATGCCGGTATGGATTATATCCCGGACGATCAATGAACCTCCTGGATCACCCGGTCCTTCGCATGGCTTCACCGACCGCGCCTCACCCCCTGAGCGTCTTGACCTTGGTCAAATCCGGGAAGATCCGCGTCCACAGCAGCACGACAGCAATGGTGCCGACGCCGCCGATGATGCCGGTGAGCACGGGACCGAGCACGCTGGCGAGCATACCGGATTCGAATTCGCCGAGCTGGTTGGAGGTACCGATGAACAGCGAGTTCACCGCATTGACGCGACCGCGCATGCTATCCGGCGTCAGGAGCTGTACCAGCGAACTGCGCACGACCACGCTGACCGTATCCGACGCACCGACGACCAGCAGCGCCGCGACGGAGAGGATGATGTTGGTCGAGATCGCAAAGATGACAGTCGCGACGCCGAAGATGAAAACGGCGAGCAGCATCTTCTTGCCGACATCGCTCTGTAGCGGCCGCCGCGCCAGCCAGATCGACATGACCAGCGCGCCGATGGCGGGTGCGGCCCGCAGCAGGCCAAGCCCCCAGGGGCCGGCATGCAGGATATCGCGCGCGAACATGGGCAATAGCGCCGTGGCGCCACCGAGCAGCACTGCGAAGAGATCGAGCGCGATGGTGCCCATCATCACCGGCCGGCTCTTGATGAAGGAAACACCGGCAAAGACCGAGTTCAGCGTCACCGGCTCACGCGAGGACGGCTGCTGCCGCTCGACACGGATGGAAATGACATTGACGCTCGCAATGACATACAGCACCGCGGACATGAGGAACGGCGCGATCGGGCTGAACCCGTACAGCAGGCCGCCAAGCGACGGACCGATGATGAAGGCCGTCTGCATCATCGAGGTCGAGGTGGCGATCGCGACCTGCAGCATCGAGGACGGCACGATGTTCGGCAGGAGTGCCGCCATGGTCGGGCGCTCGAAGGCAGTGGCAGCTCCCATGACTGCGACAGCGGCAAGAATGCCGTGGGGGCCGATCCAGTGCTGCCAGACGGCGACGGCCAGCACCAGTGCGGTCAACGCCTCGATCAATTGGCAGACAAGACCGATACGCCGCCGGTCGAACCGGTCGGCAACATGCCCGACGATGAAGGTCAGGACCACCATCGGCAGGAACTGGCAGAAGCCGACCAAGCCAAGGTAGAAAGCGCTATGGGTCTGATCGTAGATCATCCAGCCCATGGCGACGGTGACGGACTGGAAGCCGATGGAGGAAAAGACGCGGGAGGCGGCGAAGGAACGATATCCGGGATGACCGAACGCGCTTGTCCGGTCTTGGCTCTGCAGGGTATCCATTGGTCTTTCTTCGGCTCCGCACACAGGCGCGCGGAACTATCTTTATGAGAAATATGAGATATTTAGTTAAGTTCCCTGCTCTGCCCGAACGCGACAATTGTCAACCGCGTTTTTGTCTCGATCGGCAGTTTGCTGCAAAAACGCGTGAGGCTAGAGATCAAAACGTGGTGAAGAGCTGCTGAGCAGCCCGGTCTTTGCCTCGACCGACCACACGGCGGTCAGCTCCGCTGCAATCGTTGCTACCAGTCTCGGCACATCAGTGTCTGCCGTCTCATGCATCGCTTCGGCAACGATCAATACCGATCGCGTATCCTCGCGAACGGCGGAAAGGCCGCTTTGCCGATTGGTCCAGCGCCGCGCATGCGCCCGCTCAGAGCTATCGGCGAAAATCACTTCGCGCGGCTCCGGATGCTCCGTCTCGCCGGAAAAGGTGAGATAGGTCTCATTGCCGTTCGCATGCCCGACTTCGAGATCGCCCGAAATCTTCGCGAGATCGAAAACGGCGATTGGAATGGCGAAAGCGATGGAGATGGCGTTGCAGAGATCGACCAGCGGATGCAGTTGCGGCAGCGATTTTTCCTGACGGAAACGGCGAAGCAGCGCCTCGGAAGCGCAACGATACTGCGTCGGCTTCAGCCCCATCTTTGAAAAAGCACGCCGCCAGGCCTGGATCTCCGGCATCTCGCCTTCCGAACCCGCCGCCAGCCGTTCCTCGGCAATGGCACGGAACTTTGCGGCAGGGCCGGTGACGGCGGCATCCGCCGTGATCCCTCCGACAAAAAGCACACCGGGGACCAGATCGGGGAACTCGCTCCATATCTCGTTCGAATGACGGAAATGCATGTTTTCTCCTTCTGCGCAGTTCTGGTTTGCTGCCGCAGAAAAGCCCGTCGCCATCGCCCGGTCTTGAACAAAATTGCAAAAGCCTAGCAGGCCGCTGCCGCATAGGCGCCCGGCGATATACCGAAATTGCGCACGAAGAGGCGCGTCATGTGGCTTTGATCCGCAAAGCCGCTGGCAAAGGCCGCCTCGGCCAATGGCGTGCCCGCCGCGATCAACCGTCGCGCCTCGTGGATACGGCGCTGCAGCAGATAGGCGTGGGGAGTGAGCCCCGTCGCTTTGGTGAATGCGCGCAGGAACTGGAAATGACTCAGCCCGCATCCGTCAGCGAGTTCGGCAAGCGTCAGAGGTGCTGAAGGATCGTCCTCGATCAGATCGCGAGCCCGACTGATCGAGGCAGGAACGGCAATATCGCGCGATGCCTGCGCGCCCTCGCGCATCACGGCCGCCACGAGCGACAACAACAGCCCATCCTGCAACAGTGCATCCTGCGGCTCGGCGTTGCCGACCAAGAGCGGGAACAGGGCTTTGAAACACGCTGCCACCTGGCTATTCCGGATGACAGGCGACGGAAATTCCGCGTCGCCAATCCTCCCCTCGCCGATATCGTTCAGCAGATCGCCGATCATCGGCGGATCGAAATGAAGCATCGTCCAGGCTCGGCTTTCGCCAATGGGCATGCCGTCATGCACCTCATTCGGATTGAAGCAGATGACATCTCCGGCCTCGGCATGCACCAAGCCACGCCCGCTCAGCGATGCGTGCGCGCCGGATTCGATGACGCCGATGCCGAACTGGTCATGCGTATGCTTGGGAAAGCTATATCCCGTTTCGGCTTTCACGGCCCGGATGCCCGCGACGCGGGAGCGGAACATCCTGAACTGGCAGGTTTTCATGTGCCTCATCCTTCAACCCTGCTGAAAGCCGTTGGCGAGGCACATATCACGTCTCCGGCCTCTCTTGCCCGGTCGCCAATGCCGCCTGCGTATTGGCGGTGACGGCGGTCGGCAGAGGCGTTCCGCGCTTGCGCTCGCGTGCCAGCGTCAGCAGGCCGGAGAAAATAATGAGCGCGATGCCCAATGCCATGGGCAGGTCGATATCGTCGTTGAACAGAAGATAGCCGAAGCCGATCGCCCAAATCATCTGGCTATATTGCGGAGGGGCAACGAGGTTGGCGGGCACCATGCGCGCCGCGGTCATCAACAGCACGTTGCCGACCGCACCAAGCAGCCCATAGCTCGCCAAAAATAGCCATTGCCGGGCCGTTGGCATGGACACTTCGGAAAACATCAGAAGACCGCTGACGATGAGCGTGCCGAACAGGCCTGCGCCATAAAGCGAAATTCGTTTCTCCTTCGCTCCGAGCGCCCGATTGATGACGATCCCGATCGCAGCCGCCAGGCCACCGATCGCGGCGCAAAGGTGACCGATCGAAAGCTCGCGAAAGCCCGGCCGCAGCACGATGAGCACGCCGATAAAACCAAGGATCACCGCCGTCCAGCGCTGCCAGCGCACGTCTTCTTTCAAGAAGACGACCGACAGAATGGTGACGAAGGACGGCAGCAGGAACAGCAGCGCAAATGCTTCCGCCATCGACAACTTGGTGAAGGCAACGATCGAGCATATGGCGCCGGTAGCACCGCAGGCAAAGCGCAGCATCCAGAGAGGACGGTTGGACGTCCTGACCATATCCACCCAGTCATCGTCACGCCTCTTCAGGAACGGGACGGCGGCGAAGCCGAAAAGCGCGCCGATGAAGGCCACCTGATAGGACGGCAGCGTCCCATGCAGCATCTTGATCGACGTATCGCTGAAGGCAAAGACGGCGTAGGACGCGAAGGCCACAAGGACACCGCGAAGTGTGGAGTGGCCGGCGGCCAAGGATTTGGAATCGGCAGTGATCGATGTCATCGGGTTGAGCAATGCAAAGGGAGGGAAATTGAATCGCGTAGCTGCGAGCAATTGTATGATGAAATGGGCCGAATTTCGATTGGTGCTGAAATAAACTATTGTTTCAGGTGGATGCCGGATGTGGCCATCCAGGGTCAATTTCCGAGAAAACGTGATCTATCCATCTGGCTTGGGGAAACATGTCCTCTGACGGTATAGGAAAAAGCGACAACTTTCAGCGCGTCGCTATCCACTTGGCAGGTGAATGCCACCCTTTGCCAACCGCTGGGCGTATCAACCGCAACCCCATCCCCAAACAAGCTGATATCAGAAAGCATAGCGGACGATAGCGCAGAGTTATTAAAGCCTACCGCACCAAGATCGTGGCTAAACTGAAGCTTTTCCTCAGAGTTGCAAAGATAACGTACCCGATCACGTCGTGGCATCTTCTTCCAAGCATCATAGTCGCTCTTCGAGAGACGTGCCATCTCGGCACCGGAATAGAGCTTCTTGGCTTCAATAGCCCTTTTCGGCACAAGTGATTTAGGCGGTTGCGGCTCGGTGACCAATGCCGTACCGCTTGTCTGACCGCCCGAAGCCGACTGGCTTTGCGAAGCCTGCTCTGTCGGAGATGGCTTGACTGCCGGAACGACAATCTGTGGCTCAACCTTTGCCTCATCCTTTGTCTGATCAGCGGGATTTTGCTCCTGCGGATCGGATGGCGGCTCCTGTGCGGCAGCTTGCGCCTGCGGATCATTCTGATCGGCCGATTGCGCCTGCGGCTGCTGCACCTGCAAATCGGAAGGCTCGTTGGTCGCCAGGACATCCGGGGCCGAAGAGGAGGTTTTGGCGGTCGAGTCGCTTTCCGGCGGCTTGGCCACATTCGCTCCCTGGCTTTGGGCATCGGCTTGCTGTTGAGTTTGCTGCGCTTGAGCCTGGGCTTGCGCAGCTGCTTCCGCGGCAGCCTGTGCTTCCGCCTGCTGCTCGGCAGCAGCATCATTCGGTGGCGTCGGAGGCGTATCGTTTGGCTGCGCCGAGGCTTCAGTCTGCTGCGTGGTCGTCGGGTCCTTCTCGTCGCCCTTCATATCCGGAAGTGGCGTCTCCGTGGCGGAAGGCTGTTGCTCCGCTTTGTCGACAGGCTTGTCAGCGCCGGCATCGTCAGGTTTGGATGCAGGCTCTTCCGCCTGTTCTTCGGGCTTGTCGGCCTTATTCTCGGCAGGTTTTGGTGAAGGTTTTTCAGCCTGCTCCTTGCCTTGGGGATCGGATTGCTTTGGCGGTTGTTCGTCCGACTTTTTGCCCTGAGGCTGCTCCGGCTGCTGCTGTGCTTCGGCCATCTGCTGCTGCGGCTTCTCATCGGGCTTGGGCGTCGGCTTCGGAGGCTGGTCGGGCTTCTCGTTCTCCTTCGTCGCAAGCTCCTGCTTTTCCTCCTGCTGCGGCACCAACTCGACATTGACGCTCTGCTCGGGCTTTGCCTGTGGCGGTGCGGGCAGCAGCGGCAGCAGGAAAATAGCGACAAACAGGACATGCAGGAGGATCGACAGGACAAAGCCCGGTCTCATTTCCTTATCCCGTTTTTCCGCGACCTTTTCCATCGTTCAGCGGATGGCTCGCGAGGAGGAAGCAATCAAGAGGAAATCGCGCATCGATTCATTCGATCCTTACCGGCAAACAGATCAGAAGACTTTCAAGCCCGCTGACATATGGTATCCGACAGCACACCAAGAAAGAGGCAGCTGTCGAAATCGAACTTGTCAGGCCTCCATGCGATCCGCAATGGTTCAAAAACAAACCTGCGTGATCGCACAGCCCACGAGCCGCGGCGTCCACCATTAAAAGAACTCGTCCAGCAGCCGATAATACGCCGCTTTTTCAGGATGCAGCTCTAAGTGTCCATAGATATTCAGGAAATCGGCAACCAGCGCCGCGCCGAAATTGCGTTCGATGCTGCCGCAGGCCAGCGCCATGTCCTGATGGCGATCGGCGATACCGAGGCGGCCGCAATCGATATAGCCGCTGAAGCTGCCACCATAGGCGATAAAATTCGGCAGGCAGGCGTCGCCGTGGGTCATCACCAGATCCTCCATCTTCGGCCTGCGCTCTACAAGCTCCCGGAACAGATCCTGCGCCGATCTCCCCAGCCTCTCGTCATCGAAATCGTCTTCATCCACACAGACCGCTCAGCCGTGCGGGCAGTGGCATTTCGAAAACTTGCGGCTTGCTTGCCATGACCCGAATCCCGATCTGCTACCAATGGAAAACCCGGCTCGCTTTCGCAAACCGGGTTCGACTTCACCACAAGGCCGATGCAGGCTTGCGCTCGGCCTCAGCTGTCGAGGAAGCTTCTGAGCTTGCGGCTGCGGCTCGGATGCTTCAGCTTGCGCAGCGCCTTCGCTTCGATCTGGCGAATACGTTCGCGGGTGACCGAGAACTGCTGGCCGACTTCCTCGAGCGTGTGGTCTGTGTTCATGCCGATGCCGAAGCGCATGCGCAGGACACGTTCCTCGCGCGGCGTCAGGGACGCCAGAACGCGAGTCGTGGTCTCGCGCAGGTTCGCCTGGATGGCGGCGTCGATCGGCAGAAGCGCGTTCTTGTCCTCGATGAAATCGCCGAGATGCGAATCTTCTTCGTCACCGACCGGCGTTTCGAGCGAGATCGGCTCCTTGGCGATTTTCAGCACCTTGCGCACTTTTTCGAGCGGCATGGCGAGCTTTTCGGCCAGTTCTTCCGGTGTCGGCTCGCGGCCGATCTCGTGCAGCATCTGGCGCGACGTGCGGACGATCTTGTTGATCGTTTCGATCATATGCACCGGAATGCGGATCGTGCGGGCCTGGTCGGCGATCGAACGGGTGATCGCCTGCCGGATCCACCAGGTCGCATAGGTCGAGAACTTGTAGCCTCGGCGATACTCGAACTTGTCGACGGCCTTCATCAGGCCGATATTGCCTTCCTGGATGAGATCGAGGAACTGCAGGCCGCGGTTGGTGTATTTCTTGGCGATGGAGATGACGAGGCGCAGGTTCGCTTCGACCATTTCCTTCTTGGCGATGCGCGCTTCGCGCTCGCCCTTCTGCACCATATGCACGATGCGGCGGAATTCCGAGATGGAAATCCCGGTTTCGGTCGCAAGGTTCTGAATTTCCTGGCGGATATCGCGGATCGTGGTGTTTTCGCTCTTGGCGAATTCCTTCCAGCCGCGAGCAGCCAGATTGCCGATCGACTTCATCCAGTTCGGATCGAGCTCGGCGCCCTGATACTGCTCCAGGAAGCTATCGCGCTTGACGCCATAGGATTCGGCAAGGCGCAGCAGCCGGCCTTCGTTCTGCACAAGGCGCTTGTTGATGTCGTAGAGCTGCTCGACCAGAGCGTCGATGCGATTCTGGTTCAGCGACAGAGACTTGACCGACTTGACCAGCTCATCCTTCAGCTCCTTGTAGCGGCGCTCCTGCGCCGACGACAGCGTGCCCGATGCCGACAGGCGCTGCTCGACCTGCTGGTCCTGCAGCTTGCGCAGCTTCTTGTAGGTCTCGGCGATCGTGTCGAGCGTCGTCATCACCTGCGGGCGAAGCTCTGCTTCCATCGCGGCGAGCGAGAGGCTGGATTCGTCCTCGTCCTCTTCCTCCTCCTCGGTCGGCAAGCCTTCGCCGCCGACGTCGGTGATGTCATCGTCACCGGAAGAGCGGCCGCGACGGGCCTTTTCCTTCTCTTCGGCGGCCTTGCGGTCCGCCTCGATCTTTTCGGGGCTCTGGAACTGCGGCGCAGCCTTGGCTTCCGGGCCGGAATAAGTGGTTTCGAGATCGATGATCTCGCGTAGCAGCGTCGTGCCTTCGTTGAGTTCGTCGCGCCAGATGATCAGCGCCTGGAACGTCAACGGGCTCTCGCAGAGACCACCGATCATGGTCTCACGGCCGGCCTCGATGCGCTTTGCAATCGCGATTTCGCCTTCGCGCGACAGCAGTTCGACGGACCCCATCTCGCGCAGGTACATGCGCACCGGATCGTCGGTGCGATCGGTCGGTTCTTTCTTCTTGGCGGTTGCAAGCGCCGAACCGGTGGAAGGTGCGAGTTCGCCGCCTTCCCCGCTGTCGTCGTCGCTGGAATCGTCGTCGTCGCTGCTGCTGGTTGACGCGCCCGCCTCTTCGACATCCTCGTCCTCGATGACGTTGATGCCCATATCGGAGAGCATCGCCATCGTATCTTCGATCTGTTCGGACGTCACTTCTTCGGACGGCAGAACGGCGTTAAGCTCGTCCATCGTCACGTAGCCGCGTTTCTTCGCGGCCTTGATCATCTTCTTGACCGCGTCGTCGGAAAGATCGAGAAGCGGGCCATCGGAGGTGCCGTCGCGTTCGACTTCAGCTTCTTCGTTCTCTTTGACCTTGGTTGCCATCTCTATATCGTCGCTTTCCCTGACGCTTAAAACTTATACGCGGTGAATGACCGCTCTGGCCCGGCGCGCCTCGCGCCAGCCCCGAATCACCGATAAAGACCTAACGGAATGACCTTTAATTCCTGATTAACCACAATCGCCGGCACCGGACAGCAAAGCTGGATTGCGTTTGGATTTCCGGCCATGGTATATAATGATCCGCCTGATCCAGTTTACCGTTTTCCGAGGACAAACGGTGATTCCTACAATTTTTGTTCTCGTCAAGCTTTTCCAGCAAAAAAGCCTGTTAAAATCGTGAAAAAGCCTTATCCACAGGCTCCGCACGACCGGAAACGATTGTTTCCCGTATTTAGGAAGTCTCCGCACGATGACAAGAGCAGCCTTGTCAAACGCCAGCATTTCCGCTGCTTGCGGGCTATACTGATGCGATCAAGCCACAAATAGGGTCAAATCCAGTCCATCACCACCTTGCCGGAGTTGCCGGAACGCATCGCTTCGAACCCCTCGCGGAAATCGTCGATGCCGATGCGGTGTGTGATGACCGGCGAGACGTCGAGCCCGCCCTGAACGAAGGCGATCATCTTGTACCAGGTCTCGAACATCTCGCGGCCGTAGATGCCCTTCAGGTTCAGCATCTTGAAGATCACCTTGTTCCAGTCGATCTCGAAGCCGGCGGGCGCGATGCCGAGAATGGCGATCTTGCCGCCATTGTTCATCTTGTCGATCATGTCGCGGAAAGCGGGCGCGGCACCCGACATTTCCAGACCGACGTCGAAGCCCTCGGACATGCCGATGGACTTCATCACATCGGCAAGATTTTCCTTCGAAGCGTCGACGACATGGTCGATGCCGAGCTTGCGGGCTAGCGCCAAGCGGTTCGGATTGATATCGGTGATAACAACCTTGCGCGCACCGGAACGCTTGGCAACCATGGCGCCCATGATACCGATCGGCCCGGCACCGGTGACCAGCACGTCCTCGCCCACCAGATCGAAGGACAGTGCGGTATGCACGGCATTGCCGAAAGGATCGAAGATCGCCGCCACCTCGTCCGGAATATCGGCGGGGATCGGCACGACGTTGGATTCGGGAATGCAGACGAATTCGCCGAAGGAGCCTGGGCGGTTGACGCCGACGCCGAGCGTGTTGCGGCAGAGATGCCCCCTGCCCGCCCGGCAATTGCGGCACTTGCCACAGACGATATGCCCTTCGCCGGAGACACGCTCGCCGACATGATATTTCGTCACCGCCGAACCGATCTCGGCGATCTCGCCGCAAAACTCATGGCCGACGACCATCGGAACCGGAATGGTCTTTTGCGCCCATTGGTCCCAGTTCCAGATATGCACATCCGTGCCGCAGATCGCCGACTTCCTGACCCGAATCAGCACATCGTTCGGCCCGACCTCGGGAACCGGAACATGCTCCATCCATAGTCCGACTTCAGGCTTCGACTTGACCAGCGCCTTCATCATGTTCGACATGATCTGTCGTCTCCATCCGATTCAAATGATTCCGAGTTCTCGTCCCGCCTCGGCGAAGGCGGCAATCGCACGCTCGACATCGGCCTTCGAATGCGCCGCCGACATCTGCGTGCGGATACGCGCGTGGCCCTTCGGCACGACCGGGAAGGAAAAGCCGATGACGTAGACGCCCTTTTGCAGCATCAGCGCCGCCATCTCCTGCGCCAGCTTGGCATCGCCGAGCATGACGGGAATGATCGGATGATCGGCGCCCGCCAGCTTAAAGCCGAGCTTGGTCATTTCGCTGCGGAAGAACGCGGCATTGCCGCAGAGGCGACTACGCAAAGCGTCGCCATTTTCAATGAGATCGAAGACCTTCAGCGAAGCGGCCGCGATGACCGGCGCCAGCGTGTTGGAGAAGAGATAGGGGCGCGAGCGCTGCCGCAGCCAGTCGACGATCTCGGCCTTCGCGGAGGTATAGCCGCCCGATGCGCCGCCGAGCGCCTTGCCGAGCGTGCCGGTGATGATGTCGATCCGGCCCTCGACGCCGCAATATTCCGCCGAGCCGCGGCCGTTATCGCCGACGAAGCCGACTGCGTGGCTGTCATCGACCATGACCATGGCGCCATATTTTTCGGCAAGATCGCAAACGCCGCCAAGATTGGCGATAATGCCGTCCATGGAAAAGACGCCATCGGTGGCGATCAACTTGAAGCGGCAGCCCTCCGCCTTCTTCAGTTCTTCCTCCAAGGCGGCCATGTCATTGTTGGCGTAGCGAAACCGCTTCGCCTTCGAGAGCCGCACACCGTCGATGATCGAGGCATGGTTGAGCGCATCGGAGATGATCGCATCCTCCTCCGACAAGAGCGTCTCGAACAACCCGCCATTGGCGTCGAAGCAGGAAGAATAGAGGATCGTATCCTCCATGCCGAGAAAGGCCGATATCCGCGCCTCCAGTTGCTTGTGCTCCTCCTGCGTGCCGCAGATGAAGCGCACCGAGGCCATGCCATAGCCGTAGCGATCGAGCGCCGTCTTCGCAGCCTCGGCCAATTCCTCATTGTCGGCCAGGCCGAGATAGTTGTTGGCGCAGAAATTCAACACGCGCTCGCCGCTCGCAACCGTAATCTCGCCGGCTTGCTTGGAGGTAATGACGCGTTCGGACTTATAGAGCCCCGCGTCTTTCAAGCCGGCGAGTTCCGTACGCAAATGAGATATGAACGCAGATGTCATGGTCGCATTCCTATGCCGGTCACAGTGCTCAACTCGTCAAGAAATAACACAGGACCCGGCCTCTTGCTGCATCCAGCAGCGGCAAAAATGCGTAACGACATGGCGCTGGCGCGATACGGGAGCAGGCCCGATATGATCTGTCGAACCGAATGAAACACAGGCAGGTTCTCAGCCTCGTTTCGTCAATTGGCATTGCAAAAATTACTTGACTGAGTCCATTATCAGGGTACGGGTCGATCCTGACCTCAAGATAAGGCGAGAGCCATGAGCATATTTCACAGATTCTCCCTCGCGGGCCGGGTCGCGCTCGTCACCGGCGGTGGACGCGGCCTCGGGTTCGAGATGGCGCTGGCGCTTGCCGACGCGGGAGCGCATGTCATCGTCAATGGACGCACGGCCGCGACGCTGGACAGCGCCGTAGAAGCCATTCGCGCGACCGGCGGCACCGCAGAAGCCGCCGCTTTCGACATTGCCGACCGTGAGGCGCAGCGCGCGACGATGGCTGATATCGAAAAAATCCATGGCCGGCTCGACATACTGGTGAACAATGTCGGCGCCCGCGACAGGCGCCCGCTGGCCGATTTCGATGACGATGCGATCCTCGCCCTCCTCAACACCGATCTGGCCGTCTCGATCATGCTCTCCCGCGATGCCGCCCGCCTCATGAAGCGGCACAATCACGGGCGACTGATCTCCGTCACCTCGATCAGCGGCCAAGTCGTCATGCCCGGCGACTGTGTCTACCCTGCGGCCAAACAGGGGCTGACCGGCCTGATGCGCGGCATGGCGGTGGAATTCGGCCCCTACGGCATCACCAGCAATGCCATCGCTCCGGGCTGGTTCGCGACGGAAACGAATGCGGCGATGGCAGCGAATGAAGAGCTGGTCCCCTTCGTGCGCCAGCGCATCCCGGTTCAGCGCTGGGGACGGCCGGAGGAGATCGCGGGTGCTGCGTTATTTCTCGCCAGCGACGCCGCCTCCTTCGTCAATGGTCATGTCCTGACGGTCGATGGCGGCATGACCGTCAGGATGTGAATAGGCATAGCGTCCGAACGTCACCGGTCGGTGAAATTGGTAATAACCTTCAAAAACGCATCCCCGTAGCGCTCCAGCTTCGCCTGCCCGACGCCCGAAATCCCCAGCAGAGCATTGCGGCTCGTCGGCCGCTCCGTCGCAAAGGCGATCAGCGTTGTGTCCGGGAAGACGACATAGGGCGGCACACCGAGCTCCTTGGCGATCTTGGTGCGCTCGGCCCTCAGAGCGTCGAACAAAGGCTGTGCCTCGCCCGACAGGCTCGACTGCCGCTTTTCGATCCGCGCCGCCTTCTTGGCGCGACGGCCCGCTTCCGGCCGATCCTTGCGGAAGAAGACCTGACGTTCGTGCTTGAACACCGCTCTTGCCTCCGCCTCCAGCTTCATCGCGCCAAAGGCAGTATGGTCAACGCTGATAAAGCCGCTCGCCAGCAATTGCCGGAAGACGGACTGCCAGGTGCGGGCGGGAATATCCTTGCCTGCGCCGAAGACCGGCATGTTGACATGACCGAAGCGCTCGGTCTTCTCGTTGACGGTGCCCATCAGCACGTCGATGACATGGCCGGTGCCGAAACGCTCGCCGGTGCGATAGACGGCGGCCAGCGCCTTGATCGCCGCTTCCGTTCCGTCCCAGGTCTCGACCGGCTTCAGGCAAGTATCGCAATTGCCGCAGCCGCCGCCATGCGCCTCGCCGAAATGCGCAAGGATTGCCTGCCGCCGGCAACCGGCCGTTTCGCAGACCGCAAGCAGCGCATTGAGCTTGGCGCGCTCGACGCGCTTGATCTCATCCGCCGCGTTGCCCTCATCGATCATCCGCCCCCGCTGGATGACGTCGGCCATGCCGTAGGCCATCCAGACCTCGGATGGCAGTCCGTCGCGTCCGGCACGGCCTGTCTCCTGATAATAGGCCTCGATGGAGCCGGGCAGATCGAGATGGGCGACGTAGCGCACATTCGGCTTGTCGATGCCCATGCCGAAAGCGACCGTCGCCACCAGGCAAAGATCCTCTTCCTTCAGGAAGGCGTCCTGATTGGCATCGCGGACCGAGCGGTCCATGCCGGCATGATAGGCAAGTGCGCGAATACCCTGCCCGTTCAACCATTCCGCGGTATCCTCGACCTTGGCCCGCGACAGGCAATAGACAATGCCGCTATCACCGCGATGACCATCGAGAAAACGCAGCAATTGCTGGCGCGGCTGATCGCGTTCGACGATCTCATAGGCGATGTTCGGTCGGTCGAAGCTGGTGGTGAAGACCTTGGCATTATCGAGCCCCAGCCGCTCGATGATATCGTCGCGCGTATGCGGATCGGCCGTCGCCGTCAACGCGATGCGCGGCACATCGGGAAAGAGTTCCGCAAGCTTGCCGAGGTCGCGATATTCCGGCCGGAAATCATGTCCCCACTGCGAGACGCAATGCGCCTCGTCGATCGCGAACAGGGCAATCTTCGCCCTGGCGATCATCTGCTGGAACCCGTCGGTCAGGATGCGCTCGGGCGTGACATAGAGCATATCGAGCGTGCCGCTGGAGACGGCGCGATAGACATCGCTTGCCTCCTCGCGCGACAATGACGAATTCAATGCCGCCGCACGGATGCCGAGCTGTTTCATCGCCTCGACCTGATCGCGCATCAACGCGATCAGCGGCGAGACGACGATACCGACGCCATCGCGGCAAAGCGCCGGAATCTGGAAGCACAGCGACTTGCCTGCCCCGGTCGGAAACAGCACCACCGCGTCGCCACCGGCCACGACATGCTCGACCACCTGCTGCTGCTTGCCGCGAAAGGCGGAATAGCCGTAGACCCGCTTGAGGATATCGAGCGGCGCCAATCCGGAGCTGCGATCCGCAAACAGCGCATTGTCGGCGGAAAACCGCGGTTCCTGTCTATCCGGCTGTGACATCTATCCCCTACTTCCCTGCGGGTCCTTTGATACGGCCGGAAAGCACCCCGAAGCCGTCGATGATCGCTTCCTGGTTTTCCAGCCGCAAGGCTTCGAGTTGCACTTCCTGCAAAGCGCGCATCAACTGCTCGATAAGTTCGCCGTCGCTCTCTTCCGTCGCCTCGGCAACGGCGCGCTCCAGCTCGATCTTGTGCCAGCGCAGCGCCTTCGAGCGCTTATGGAGCGCAAGCGCCTGGCGATAGCCCTCGCGCGCATCCTCCATCGCCGCTTCCTCCGTCGCCGTCCAGAGGCGAGCATTGCGCACCTGCTGGTCGAGGGTCTTCAGCAAGGCGGCGAAACCCTGTTCTTCCAGCTGTTCGAGCAATCGCTCTCGGCTAAGCTGCTGAGCCGGTATGGTCGCGGCAGCGCCGAGCATGGCAGACCATAGGCGCTGCAATTCGCGGCTCTCATAGTCGATCGCGGCGATCTCGTCATATTCGTCCTGCAACAGCAGCGGATGATTGACGATGGTCACCGCCAGCACGCTTTCGCGAAGGCCCGGAATGTCCTGATGGCCCTTGATCATGCCCGAGCGCATCAAACGATCCGTCGCCTTCGTGCTGACGGCCGCCGGCCGATCCCGGCCCTGTCCGCCACGACCACCGAAAGAACGGCCGTTGCCATCGCGGGAAAACCCACGCCCCTGCTGATTGTCGCTGCGACGGAACTGCGGCTGGAACAACCCGTTCAGCCGGTCGCGAATATCCTGCTGGTAATGACGGCGGACATTCTCGTCAGCGATGACCGAAACCATCTGCTTCAGCCGCGCTTCAAGTTCGGCACGCGCCTCCGGGGTATCGAAGGTGCCGTTGCTGGTTTCGCGGCTCCAGATCATCTCCGCCAGCGGCTTTGCCTGCGCCAGCACCTTATCGAAAGGCGCGCGGCCATCATGGCGGACGAGATCGTCCGGATCCTTGCCGTCGGGCAGAAGCGCGAAACGAACCGTGCGGCCGGGCTTGATATGCGGCAGCGCCAGATCGGCGGCACGATTGGCGGCACGAATGCCGGCGCCATCGCCATCGAAGCAGAGCACCGGCTGCGGCGTCATCTTCCATAAAAGCTCGAGCTGGCTCTCCGTCAGCGCCGTACCAAGCGGTGCGACGGCATTCTCGACGCCGGCCTGATGCAGCGCGATCACGTCCATATAGCCTTCGACGGCGATGATCGTCCCTGAACCATCGTTCCCTTGAGCGGCACGCCGCGCGCGGGTGAAATTGTAGAGCACGTTGCCCTTGTGAAAGAGCTCGGTTTCGTTGGAATTGAGATATTTCGCCGGTGCGTCCGGCGACATCGCCCGGCCACCGAAGGCGATCACCTTTTCGCGCGAGGACAGAATCGGGAACATGATGCGGTCACGGAAGCGATCATAGGAGACCGGGATATCCGGACCATGCACCACCAGACCGCAGGCTTCGATCTGCTCTTTGGCAACATCCTTGCCGGACAGAAATTCCTTCAGCGCATTGCGGCTGTCCGGCGAATAGCCCAGACGGAAGGTATCGATGGTGCGGCCGGTCAGTCCGCGATCGCGCAGATAAGCGCGCGCCCTCGCCCCGTTTGCCGTCTGCAGCTGATCCTGAAAGAACTGCGTCGCCATCTCCATGACGTCGAGCAGCGATGTCCGTTCCTTTTCGCGCTTCGCTTCCATCGGATCGGCGACCGGCATGGGAACGCCGGCCATATCGGCGATCTGCTGCACGGCTTCAGGAAAGCTCAAGCCCTCCAGTTCCGTCAGGAAACGGAAATGATCGCCGGTAACGCCGCAGCCGAAGCAATGATAACGGCCTTTGCGATCCTCGCAGTGGAAGCTCGGCGACTTTTCGCCATGGAACGGGCAGCAGGCCCAATAATCACCACGCGGCACATTGGTCTTGCGCCGATCCCATGTCACACGGCGGCCGATCACGTCCGAAATGGGAACGCGGTCGCGAATCTCATCGAGAAACGTATTGGAAAATCGCATAATTACCTCTGGCTTGCCCCCTTATAAGCAGGAACAGCGCGCATTGCCACGAGAACCCTTCAACACACCCGCTATTCACAGCCCCTTGCAGATTAGCCGAAATTCAACCTTTCCGATCACAAGACCGTGATTGCAGCGTTGTGATCGATGCCGGCGCATCCGCCTGAAAAGCGATTTTCACACCATCGATGACCAAAACCGCAGCGACTCCCCATAGCCGGCATGCGCATCGGAAACGCAGCCTCGCCACGCAAGGAAAATAATGAAAGAACAAATGCTTGCCGATGATATCGATTGGCAAAAAGGAGTGAGGTAGCACCCGCCGCAACCATTGGCCGAAGATCGAAGCGCGCGCGGTCTTCCCCCTTGGTGGCACATTTGCGGCATGGTTCGTAAGCCAAACATTATTTTTTTGTAATTTGATTGTTCAGGTGCAGCGCAATAGCTTTCATCTCACGGGACGAGACAAGCCGGCGAACAAAATGCTTCGCGACGCGACATGCCTAGACGCCCCGACGAACCGGAAGCCAAAGGTACAGGTTTTCAGTTTAGGAGATAAAATGCGCGTTCTGCTGGTACCCTTCGCCGCCGCCGCTCTTTTCGCCACAGCTAACTATAGCTCGGCCACTATGACGGATGGCGCAGCCCCCGTAGCAGCGACGAACGTGCTCTATACGGATGCTGGCTACCAGCTTCCGGTTGACATGAAAGTTCCGGCTCTCAAGGCCGGTGTCAAAGTTCAAATATCCTGGCTGGAATCACAAGGCATGGAATTGCAGCAGCAGGTCAGGATCACCAGATAAGGTTTGACCCATCCCCAGGTGAGGCACCATCCCTACCCCCGGCGCCGCCTCACCTGGGTGCCTTTGCAATAGACGTTTGATTTTTGGGCCCCACCCTGCGTCATCAAACGGCTGCAAAGCGCAAGAAGGCAGGAGCTCCCCCAGCTCCTGCCTTCTCTATTTTCAGCCTATGTCGATGCAGTACGCCGAGAATCGGACATCGTTTTGGCCGCGCCGGAGCGCGGCCGCGAACGGTCGAAGCTTACTTCAGCAGATCCTTGAGGATCGCCGAAGCCTTGGCGAAATCCATCTGTCCCGCATAACGCTCGCGCAGCGCCGCGACGCACTTACCCATATCCTTCAGGCCCTGGGCGCCAAGCTCGGCCACGACAGCAGCGCAAATCTCGCGAACCTTCTCGTCGGAAAGCTGCTCAGGCATAAAGCCCTGGATCACCGTGATTTCCTCACGCTCCTTCTGAGCCAATTCCGGGCGATCGCCATCGGTATAGATCTTGGCCGACTCTTCGCGCTGCTTGATCATCTTGGCGAGCAGCTGCAGGATCTCGTCATCGCTTGCCTGTTCCTTGGCCAAGCCGCGATTGGCGATGTCCTTATCCTTGATGGCGGCCAGGATCAGGCGCACGGTCGAAAGCTTCGCGGCATCCTTGGCCCTCATGGCATCCTTCTGGGCGTTGGAAAGCGTTTCGCGGATCATGTCTTTAACTCCCTAAGCAGGCCGGCGACGATCGCCTGGCCTCTCATTTCACGTTGCCAGTCTCATAGACCATGAGCGGCGATCAATGCAATTGCGTGCCCGCGGCCGAAACTCGGCGAATTCCTTGACGGGAAACGAAAACGGCGCATTGACCGGCACGCCTTGTTTGGCTATGTCCAGCACCTGCACATTAGATCGATATTAAGGTCTCAAGCCGCGACGCATGTCGCTGGCTGCAATCTGCGACAAACATGGCGGAAGCCCCCGGTCTTTTCAAGGCCGCGCACGACGCCGGAAACGGGATGACAATGACCGCCACAGCTCCATGGACAATTGAAAAGCCGAGTGCCCTGCTCGTTCTCGCGGACGGCACAGTGATCGAAGGCAGGGGCATCGGCGCGACCGGCAAGGTCCAGGCCGAAGTCTGCTTCAACACGGCGCTGACAGGTTACGAAGAGATCCTGACCGACCCCTCCTATCTCGGCCAGATCGTTACCTTCACCTTCCCCCACATCGGCAATGTCGGCACCAACGAGGAAGACGTCGAAGACCTGACACCGGCCGCCAGGCACGGCGCCGTCGGCGTCATCTTCAAGGCCGACGTCACCGATCCTTCGAACTACCGCGCCGCCAAGCATCTCGACCAGTGGCTGAAGGCGCGCGGCATCATCGGCATGTGCGGCATCGACACCCGCGCGCTGACCGCCTGGATCCGCGAAAACGGCATGCCCAACGGCGTCATCGCCCACGACCCGAACGGCGTCTTCGACATCGACCAGCTGAAGGCGGACGCCAAGGCCTGGAGCGGTCTCGAAGGTCTCGACCTCGCCAAGGTCGCTACCTCCGGCCAGTCGTCGCAATGGTCGCAGACACCCTGGATCTGGAACGAAGGCTATGGCGAACTGAAGGCCGGTGATGCCAAATATCACATCGTCTGCCTCGACTACGGCGTGAAGCGCAATATCCTGCGCCTCTTCGCCGGCCTCGACTGCAAGGTCACCGTGCTGCCGGCTACCGCATCCACCGACGACGTGCTGGCTCTGAAGCCGGACGGCATCTTCCTGTCGAACGGCCCCGGCGATCCGGCCGCAACCGGCGAATATGCCGTGCCCGTCATCCAGGACCTGCTGAAGACGGATATCCCGTTGTTCGGCATCTGCCTCGGCCACCAGATGCTCGGTCTCGCGCTCGGCGCCAAGACCGCGAAGATGCATCAGGGTCATCACGGCGCCAACCATCCGGTCAAGGACCACACGACGGGCAAGGTCGAGATCGTCTCGATGAACCATGGTTTTGCAGTCGACTCGAACTCGCTGCCCGAAGGTGTTGAAGAGACACACGTTTCGCTCTTCGACGGCACCAATTGCGGCCTGCGCCTTTCCGGCAAGCCGGTCTTCTCGGTGCAGCACCATCCGGAAGCCTCCCCCGGCCCGCAGGACAGCCACTACCTCTTCCGCCGCTTCGTCAATCTGGTGCGCGAAAAGAAGGGCGAACCGGCCTTGGCCGAGCGCGCATAAGCAGCGCTGCCATCACCATCAGCCAAACGCAAAGCCCCGGATCGATCGCCAATACGGGGCTTTTGTCATCAGGAGTTCGCGATACCGCTTGATCAGGCCTGCAAGCGACGGCGCCTAACCTCTTCAAGTTCGCTCGTGAGAATTTCCTGCAGGAACTCGAAATCGGATTGACCGAACGGAACCAGGCCGAATCTCAGTTTGTAGCCCCAGTTCTTATCCTGGGTAAAATCCAGCCATTCCAGCAGAGGGCGAATCGGCTGCTCGGGCACATCAAGCCAATCGACGTCGCGGCGATACGCCTTGCCCGACGACATCTCACCCTGATAGGGCTCGCCGTCCCGGACATATCCGATCGCCGTGAAGCTTTGAAAACCGTCCTTTTCGCCCATGACCACCGACGGAGAATAATAGACCACGCCGTCGCCCGGCTTGATCCGCTTCAGCGGTGCCTGCTTGCCGTGATTGACCTGAATGAAGCCGTTTGTCCGCCCATGGCGGACGTGTGCGGCACAAGCAACCGCCAACCAATACGACTTTGCTTTCGGTTCCTCGCGTCGAGGCGAAGCATCGGAATGTGCGAGCATGTGCACGACGGCACCGTGGTTGAGAAGTCCATCCAGCGAGAAAAGCGTGGCCTCGCGGTGAGTGCTTGCTTTGTATGTCATGGTCGTCTCCCGTCAAATTGGTATGACGCCAATATACGGGATCATGCTGCCAATATCTGTCAGCAGTCTTGTCGACGAGGCGCGAAAAAGGCCGGCATCAGCCGGCCAATCTCTCCGAGCGCACCAGAATGTAGAACCGCGCGCAAAGCATCGCCGCGGCCGCGGCCAGCCCCAGGAGGAAGCCGATCCAGATGCCGACGCCACCGAAGCCGAGCGGGAAGGCAAGCAGCCAGGCCAGGAAGAAGCCGATCGGCCAATAGGCGATCAGCGCCAGGATCATCGGCACGCGGGCATCCTTCAGGCCCCGCAGCAGGCCGCTGGCAATTGCCTGCAGACCGTCGACGAGCTGAAACAGGCCCGCTACGACGATCAGCGGCGCGGCATAGGTAAGCACCTTCGGCGCCTCGGCCGAGGTCACGTCGAGGAACCAGCTTCCGAACCAGGTCGGCATGGTGGCGAACAGAATGCTACCCAACAGCGAGATACAGCTCGAAACGATGAGCACGACGATTGCCGCACGCGTCAGACCGATGTGATCCCCCTGCCCATGCGCGACGCCGACCCGCACGGTCGCCGCCTGGCTGAGGCCGAGCGGTATCATGAAGGCGATCGACGCCCATTGCAGCGCGATGCCGTGAGCGGCAAGCTCGATCGTGCCGATCTGCCCCATCAGCAGCGACGCCGCCGTGAACAGGCTGACCTCGGCCAGAACCGTGATGCTGATCGGAAAGCCGAGGCGAACCACGTCCCACAATGCATGCCAATCCGACCGCCAAAGACGAACG
>DASWOH010000167.1:0-10711 GCA_036398815.1 Rhizobium sp.
TGCTCAAGGTATTGGAAGACATCCGGCACGAGTTCAATCGCGATGCGAGCGATGGCAAGAAGGTCTCGCTGGCCGACCTGATCGTGCTGGCCGGCAATGCCGGCGTCGAGCAGGCGGCAAAGGCCGCCGGCCAAGAGGTGACGGTGCCGTTCACGCCCGGTCGCACGGACGCCTCGCAGGAACAGACGGATGTCGCTACCTTCGACGTACTTGAACCAGCCGCGGACGGCTTCCGCAACTATGAGAAGGCCGGATTGACGGCGCCAGCCGAGGTGGTCCTGATCGACAAGGCGCAACTGCTGACCCTGACCGCGCCTGAACTGACCGTGCTGATCGGGGGCCTGCGCGCGATCAACATCAACGCCGACGGGTCCGCCCACGGCGTTCTGACCGACCGGCCGGGCGTGCTGACCAACGACTTCTTCGTCAACCTGCTGGATATGAGCACGGAATGGAAGGCTGTCTCCGAGGCCAAGAACCTCTACGAGGGGCGTGACCGCAAGACCGGCGCGCCGAAATGGACCGGCACCCGCGTCGACCTCGTGTTTGGCTCGAACTCGGTGCTGCGCGCCTTGGCCGAGGTTTACGCCAGCACGGATGCGAAGGAGAAGTTCGTCAACGACTTCGTTGCCGCCTGGACCAAGGTGACCAACCTCGATCGTTTCGATCTGCACGCCTGAGATGAAACCGGCCCGGCCATAGCCGAAGTCGCCAAAGCGGTTTCGGAGAAAAGCTTACGGGCTATTTTCTGAGACCGATGACGAAACGTAAGAGAGCCGATGCCACGTCGTCGGCTCTCTTTATTTGTATAACAAAGCCTTTATCGCGGCAAAGGGGCGGAACCGGCGATAGCCTATTCAATGGCTCCAGCTTCAAATCGCAGATTGAAGCGCTTCCCGCTCTGCCGTCCGCCGGACAGGTTGAGCCCTCTACGGCTTGACGGCTCTCGAAGCCAGCCATGTGACAAGCCGGAAGCTCAGCAGGCCGCTTCCCCCCGCGATATGTCGGACGACGTCTGTTCAACGAACCCGCCAATGACCTCTTCGACCGTCAATCCGCCGGAGAGTTCAGCGCCTGCCGGGATACGTGTTCCGGCCGGAAGCCAAGCCCGATCAGGCGTCCCGCCAGATGGGCGAGCAGCGGCCAGCGCGCGATCGAGCGCATGAAGGCCGGCGGGCCGTTCCGCCTTGCTTCATCGCCATCACGCTTGCGGCGATCGCGCCGCATCATGAGCTGCAGTTTCTGCGTCGCCTTCGTCGGGAAACGGCGGCGCGCTTCCACCGCCGCGAGATTCCAGTCGGCGAGCGTGCCACCGTTCAGCGGTCCGCTGAGAAGGTTCGCCGCCGCCACCGCGTCCTGGATCGCCAGATTGACGCCCACGCCGCCGATCGGCGACATGGCATGCGCCGCATCGCCGATGCAGATCACGCCCGGCCGCCACCAGCGCTTCAGGCGGTCGATGCGCACGCTCAGGAGATGGACATCGTCCCACGACCGGATTTCCTGCATCCGCTCCGGCGGAAGCGGCGACACGGCCGCAACGGTCGCGCGGAAGGCGTCGAGCCCTTGCTCCCTCACATCGGCGAAGCTGCCCTTGCGCACCACATAGCCGCATTGCCAATAGTCGCCGCGGTCGATCATCACAAAACCCTGACGCGGGCCGCCATGTCCCATCGTATACGGCGGATCGTCGGGCCGACGCGAAAGCTTCATCCACACCACGTCGCTCGGACTGCCGAAACTTCTCACCTCGAGCCCCGCCTTCTCCCGCACGGCGGAGTTGCGGCCGTCCGCGCCGACGACGAGAGCGGCTCGCAGGGTCAGCGACCCTTCCGGCGTTTCCACGCGAACCCCGGCAACGCCGCCGTCTTCTTCGATCAGATCTGTCAGCCCGGCCCGCATGACGAGACGGAAATTCGGGAACCTGTTCGCTTCGCGCGCGATATAGTCAAGAAATTCCCATTGCGGCATGAAGGCGATGAAGCGGCACCGGACCGGCAGGCGAGAGAAATCGGCGATCGTCACATCCTTCCCGCCCATCTCCGCGTGCAATCGGGGCGCCTCCGTGTGCGGCAGAGCGAGCAACCCTTCGAGCAGGCCGAGCTCATGCATGACCTCCAGCGTCGAAGGATGGATCGTATCGCCGCGAAAGTCTCGCAGGAAATCGCCGTGCTTCTCGACGACCGTCACATCGACGCCGGCGCGGGCGAGCAGCAGCCCGAGCATCAGCCCGGCGGGACCGGCCCCGACGATGACGCAATCCGTTCCCCTGTCTTTCATGGACTGCGATCCGTAACGACCGATCCGGCGGGCATGGCATTCGATGCCAACGACGTCATCGACATCGCCGGTCCCCCCAAGCCGCGCATTCGGCACAAGCCGCAGGTCAAAGCAGGAACCTGGGCTTCGCGGATGAGATTAACCACGGCCGGCATATGTTCGATCCGGGGATCGGAAGCGCGCCCGACCAGGACCACCTGCCGTCCGAGCTCCGGCGTTGCCAGTTGCGTATCGGCGATCTGACTGTCCAGCGTGCCCAGCGCCTGCGCGGCAAGTGCCGGGATCAACGAAACACCTTCGCCGGCGGCGACCATGTGGCGGAGCATCTCGATGCCGGTAGCGCAATGTGGCGCGATGCAGGTTCCGAACCCGCACGCAATCAGCGCCTGATCACGCAGGCAATGCCCTTCGTCCAGCACGACGAAGGGATGCTTCTCGTCCGCCATCGGCCAATGCGGCTGATCGTCCGGCTGATGAACGAGCAGGAAGGGTTCGATGAACAGAGGCAGGATCGTCAGGCCGTCCTCGTCCTCCGGCGCGCAGGCAAGCACGCCGTCGATCTCGCCATGGCGCAATGAAGCTATCAGTTCCTCGGTCTGCCCCTCCGAAAAGATCAGGTCGAGTTCGGGAAAGGTCTGCCGGATCGGCCGTAGCGCACGCGGCAACAGATAAGGGCCGAGAGTCGGGATCGCTCCGAGACGAAAGCGGCCAGCCAGGCGGGATGCGGCGCCGCGGGCCTTGTCGAGCAGGATCTGCGCCTCCCGAAGCACGGCCTGCGCCTGTGCGACGACCATCTCGCCCTTGGCCGTCACCGTTACCCGGCCGGGCATGCGCTCGAAAACCTCGATCCCAAGGAAACCTTCCAGCTTGCGGATCTGTGCGCTGAGCGAGGGTTGCGACACGGCGCATTGCGTCGCTGCCCGCTCGAAATGACGGTATTCGGCGACGGCGACCAGATATTCGAGATCCCGCAGGGACAGACCGGCAAGGGACATTCGACCCTCCATCGAGAGGTTCGCCCATAGGCGATGCCTATCGTCAGCATAGGGACAATGTCCTTCACATGAAAGGCCGGAAAAGATGAAATCCGCCCCGTGCAAAACACAAAAACGATGATGATCAAAGGAGACTGCGATGTTTCTTCGCATCGACAAGTTGCAGATCGAAATGCCACTGCCCAAGGAGCCGGACCCATCGGCGGCTGCGGCCGTCAATGAGCTGATGGGTGGTCGCTTCCACGTCCGATGCAGGCATGTTGCGCCAGAGCGGGGTTTCCATCCAGGTCGGTGCCACCGCGTTCGCACGCGCCTTCGGCGCCAGTTCGACCGCGAGCCCTTCGACCAGGGTACGGATGGCATCATTTCCAACGATCGCGCCCGAAGCACTATGCGGCCGGCTACCCGAACCGGCGGTGAAGGTCATGCTGCCGCCCTCGGCAATCTTCCTGGCCGCGTGGCGGGCGATCTGAAGATTGGCGAACAGCTTTTCATCGACGGCCCGCTTGATCGTCTCGTAATCGGCCTCCAGAAAGCCGCCGCCCATGAGGCCGCCCGCCATCGAGACGAGATGGTCGAATACCTCGATCCCGTCAAAGAAGGCCGCCACGGTGGCGATATCTGCTGCATCCACCACATGCCCGGCAACCTTCCGTCCGGCGGTGGCGAACTCGCCGATAACCTGCTCAAGCTTCCCGGCGTCCCGGCCGGTGACGATGACCTTCGCGCCCAGTTCGACAGCCTTGAGTGCGGTTGCCTTGCCGAAACCCGAGCTTCCGCCGATCACGATGACTGTCTTGTCTTTGAGGCTCACGGATTTCTTCCTTGTTTTCGGTTCGTTTGGTGTTCGGCGGCTCTCCGGGCGTTCCGACACCCACACCCACACGCTTTTTGGTCCAGCTTCCGATGCTGACGGCGCCTCCCCGGGGCAGGATTTGCAAATAGCACATTGATGCCATGCGGGGCGCAACCCGGATATTGTGAAGGAGCTTTTGCCGTCGCGCCGAGTTCGGCCTTACCTTAAGCGATTACCGCGCCGTTCTGCGCAAAGGCGTCATGCGCGAGGAGCGCCGCGCCAATGCAGGCCGCCCGCAGCGCACCTGAAAAAATCGGTCTCGTGTCTTGCCTTTCGTTCTGGATTTGGTCGTACCCCCGGAGAGCGCCCTGATGGTGCATGAGATCGAGCGCGCGCAGACTTCTATTGTGATAGTTGACCGGCAAATTGCTGATGCACCGGCACGGCTGCTTAATCGCCGCCTGGAGCATCTCTACGCCGCTATCTCTGGCAATCGGTGGCGCTCTTGCCATAAGCTCAGGCTGACTTGGAACCCTGCTTGCAACTGTCTCAACGCAAGGAGGAAACGCTACCCTGCCGACGGCGGTCGCTGCGCTCCGAGACAGGCTGTTGCAGGCGGCGCGATACGAGTGATTGGGACCTGAGTTAGCCTGCGGCGCGTTTATCGTCCATACGACGACGTAACTCTTCACGGAAGATTCCGCGCGCCTTCGCGACATCGCGGAAGCCTATGTGAGTGATGAAACGCATGACGGTGGATGTCGACACGCCGCAAGCCCTGGCAATTGAGGGCGCGCTATCGAATGCCATCAGTTCCGGGTGTTCGATAACCTTTTTCGCCACGCTTTCGACCAGACGAGGGAAAATAACCCGGCGTGCAACCACCGCCTTTTTCAAGTCGGCAAAGCTTGACGGGGGCGTTTCCAACCTGTGAAAGGCTTCAGGCATGCGTGACGCCCCCTATGTTTTGAAAGCTCAAAGACTATCGATTTTCACCGTCCGCCCCTGGGAAACGGATTTGATGCAGGCGAGAGCGATCGCGAGCGCATTGCGTGCATCCTCGCCGGTCGGACCGGTGACATCGCGCGATCTGACGGCGTCGACGAAAGAAGCAAGCTGTGCGGTGTAGCCGTGGACGAAGTGATCCGTATCCCGTCGCCATGTATCGTTGGAGACGCCGTTCTTATCGAACAGGGTCATGCTCGAGCGGCGGACGTCGCCCATGGTGATCATGCCGCCGGAGCCGAATACCTCGCCGCGAATGTCATAGCCGTACATGGCGCAGAAATTGGCCTCCGCGACCGCGATCGAGCCATTGTCGAAACGGATGGTCACGACTGCCGTGTCATGAAATCCCTTGTCGGCGAAATCCGGACGCACCAATGCGTCGGCAATTGCCGTGATCTCGACGGGCTTGGCGCCGGGGTTCAGCCAGAGGAGCGTATCGAAGTCGTGGATCAGGGTTTCGTAGAAGATCGTCCACAGCGGCGTCTTTTCCGGATTGCCGCCATAGGGGCCGGGATCGCGCGTGAGCGAGCGCAGAAGCTGGATCGAGCCGATCTTGCCTGCATCGATTGCCGCACGCCCTTCGTGGAAAGACTGATCCCAGCGCCGGTTGAAGCCGACCTGAAGCGGTACGTTGGCAGCCTTGGTCGCAGCGATCGCCAGATCGGCTTCCTCGAGGGTCAGAGCCATCGGCTTTTCGCAGAATACGGCTTTTCCGGATTTGGCAGCTTCAACGACCACGCTTGTATGGAAACGGGCCGGCGTTGCGATGATGACACCATCGAGTTCCGGATTGGCGAGGAGCTCAGCGACGCTCGTATAGGCATTCGGCGCACCGAGCTTGGCGGCCAGCGCTTCGGCGGCACCCGGCGCCGGATCGGCGATGGACAGCAGATTGGCGTCGACAAGGCGGCGGGCAACGCTTTCGGCGTGGAACGAACCGATACGACCGGCACCGATGAGGCCGAGGTTGACGGGACGATGGCTGGACATGCAAGACTCCTGAATGGATGAATGGGTAGGATCAAAGAGAGAAGGCGGCGCGGAAACGAGACAGCGCGAGTTCGTCATCCCCGGACGGCCATGCCTCCAGGCCGATCGTTCCGCGATAGCCCATGTCGTTCAGCGCGCGCGCGATGGCCGGATAGTTGATCTCGCCGGTGCCCGGCTCCTTGCGCCCCGGCACGTCTGCGACCTGGATCTCGCCGATGTGGGGCAGGGCGACACGGCAAAGCTCGATCAGGTTTCCTTCCCCGATTTGAGCGTGATAGAGGTCGAGGTTGAGCTTCAGGGACGGCCGGTTGATTGCGGAAACGAGCGCAATCGTGTCCGCAGCCTTGGCGAACGGGGTTTTCGGATGATCCACAGCCTCGTTCAGGTTCTCCAGAACAAAGGTCACGCCTTCCTCTTCCCCGAGATCGGCGATGCGCTTCAGCGTATCGGCGGCCTTCAGCCACATCGCGCCGGTGACGACTTCGGATTTCACGACGGGCAAGCCTTGGCCATCCAGCCCCGTGCCGTGCAGGTTGAGGCGCGGGCAGTTCAGTTGCTTGGCGACGGGGATGGACAGGCGCGCCGTGCGAAGTAGCTCATCGGCGCCTTCGTCGTCCGCCAACGTCCCGGTCACATATCCCGTCATCGAGGAGAAGGTGGCCCCGGACTTCGCGATCGCCGCGATGTCGTGCTTCGTCCAGTCCCAGATCTCGGCGTGGAAACCAAGCTCGGCAATGCGCTTCAGGCGCTCTACCGGCGGCAGGGAACGGAATACCATTTCAGCGCAGACTGCGAGGGTGAATGGCGACGAATTGGTTGTCGTGGTCATGTGTGCTTCCTGATGTTCCTGATTTTTAGACGGTTCCGCCGAGCTCGTCGGAGACCGCCTGCAGCTCCTTGCCGCCGGCCATGAGGTTCTGAAGTTCCTCGATGGAGATCCCGCCCTTGTCGTAGGTGCCGAGGGTCTTGCCGCGGTTGAGGATGGTGAAGCGATTGCCGACGGCAAAGGCGTGACGGACGTTATGGGTGATGAAGACGACGCCGAGACCGCTATTGCGGACCTGATTGACGTATTTGAGGACCATGGATGTCTGGGCGACGCCAAGCGCGGAGGTCGGCTCGTCGAGGATCAGCACCTTGGCTCCGAAATAGACCGCGCGAGCGATCGCGACGCATTGGCGTTCGCCACCCGACAAGGTGCCGACCGCCTGCTGGGGGTCGCGAATGTCGATGCCGATCTTGTGCATCTCCTCGCGCGTCACTTCGTCGGCGAACTTCATATTCATGCTCTTGAACGGGCCGAAGCCGCGCATGGGTTCGCGGCCCATGAAGAAGTTGCGGGTGATCGACATCAGCGGGATCATCGCCAGATCCTGGTAGACGGTGGCAATGCCGGCATCGAGGGCGTCGCGAGGGCTCAGGAATGTGGTCGGCTTGCCGGCGACGAGGAATTCCCCGGAGGTGGGTTTGTAGACGCCTGCGAGCGTGTTGATCAGCGTGCTTTTGCCTGCGCCGTTGTCGCCGAGAAGGCAGAGCACTTCCTTCGGCTTGACCATCATCGAGATGCCGTTCAGCGCGATGACCGATCCGAAATGCCGGACGAGGTTGCGGACTTCGACGAGGGGAGTTTCGTTCGTGGACATCAGCGTTCTCCCGTGACGCGCTTGCGGATGACGTTGTTGAACATGACGGCGATCAGCAGCATCCCGCCCAGGAAGACGAGGTACCAGTCCTGGTCGATCGAGGTGTAGGTGAGGCCGATCAGAACCATGCCGAAGACGATGGAACCGAAGAACGCGCCGATCGCCGAGCCATAGCCGCCGGTGAGCAGGCACCCGCCGATGACGGCGGCGATGATCGCCTCGAATTCCTTCTGGAAGCCGCGTCGGGCGTCGGTCGATCCGGCATCGAGCACGGTGAGAATGGCGACGAGGGTGGCACAGAGCGCGGTGATGATGAAGAGGATGGTCTTGACCTTGGCAACCGGGACACCCGACTTGCGGGCCGCGCGTTCGTCACCGCCGACGGCAAAGATCCAGTTGCCGAAGCGTGTCCGCAGCAGAACCCAGGTGGCGACCAATGCGATCGCGATGAACCAGAGAATCTCGACGGGGATGCCCGCGACCTGCGGAGTGCCGTTCGGAAACTTGGCGATAAGATCGTGTGAGGAAAGCCAGGAGAACAGGCCCTTGAACGCGTCTCCGGAGAAGATCGGGGCGAGGGGGCTGTCTGCAACCGCTTCTTTCATGCCCCGAAGCTGGGTCGCGCCGCCGCTTGCCCATTTCAGGCCGACAAGCGTCAGGCCGCGAAGGATGAACAGGAATGCAAGCGTGACGATGAATGAGGGGAGGCCGGTGCGCATGACGATCTGCGAATTCACGATGCCCATGACGATCGCCGTCAGCATGGCGCAAAGGATCGCAACGCTGAGCGGCATATGCCAGACGACGAGGATCGCCCCGAACACCAGGCCGGCGAAGGCGACCATGGAGCCGATCGACAGGTCGTATTCGCCACCGATCATCAGGAGAGACGCGCCTATGGCGAGGATGCCGAGCTGTGCCGCCGGCGCCATGAAGTTCATCACGCCTGCCAGGGTAAACATCGATGGGTTGGCGGTGAGCAGAAAGAAGACGGTAACCAGGACAAGGCCGGCAACGGCACCAAGCTCGGGCCTGCGTAGGAGCGTCGCCATCAGCGACGCCTTCTTCACGCGCTCATCCGCTGCTCTGATGCTTTCCGGTGCCTTGTTTTCGGTAACGATGGACATCTCTGTATCCTTTGAACTGTCGCGCGGACTTCTTTGCTGACGACCGACGACGCGTGCGGGATCGTTGCTGCGCAACGGGGACGCGGCACAAGCCGTCACGGGGATTGAAAGAATGCATCCTCCGCGCCGAAGCGCGAAGGATGTCGCGGGTCCGCGTTAGCGGATGCCCTGGGCGGATTTTTCGATGACCTGTGCGGCGGTGTCCTTGGTTACGAAGCTCGGGCCTGACGCAACATTTCCAGCCGGTATCGTGCCGTAGCGTGCATTGAGGGCAAGGAAGGTGACCGGCAGATATCCCTGCAGGTATGGTTGTTGGTCGACCGCAAAGAGAGCTTTGCCATCGGCCACCGCCTGCAGAAAGTTCGCCGACAGATCGAAGGATGCGACCTTCACCTTGTCGGCATTGCCCATCTTCTCGACCACGGCGACGGCACGCTCGCCGACGAGTGGAGCCGAAAGACCGAGAACCACATCGACCGAAGGATCGGACGTCAGAGATGCCTGGATCTTCGCCTCGATCTCGGACGGATCGGTCGTCGTCGGAAGGACGGTCACCTTGCCGCTGCTGAAACCATCGGTAACACCCTGGCAACGTTGATCGAGTGCGGCGTTGCCAACCTCCTGATTGACGCAAAGCACATGCTTCAGGCCCATTCCGGCAAGTTTTTCACCGACAGCCTTGCCTGCTGAAAGTTCCTCCTGTCCGACATGAAGTCGGATGCCGAGCTTCGAAACGGCCGCAATACCGGAATTCATGGAGATGACCGGGATGCCGGCAGCAACGGCCTTCTCGATTGCCGGGCCGAGCGCATCCGGATCGGGATCCGACACGACGATGCCGGCCGGGTTCTGGTTGACGGCGGCCTCGATCAACTGCGACATCGCGACCATGTCGAATGTCTCGGGCGCACGGTAGTCGACCCTGACGTTGCTGTCCTTGCCGGCCTGCATCATGCCGTTCTTGACGATGGACCAGAACGGGTCGGACGCTTGTCCATGCGTGACGGCGATGATGGTAATGTCCTGGGCAAGGGCGGCGCCAGCGGTAACGTCAAGAGCGCTGACCACGGCGACGCCGAGCATGATTCTACGAAGAAACGACTTCATTTTGAACTCCTCCCTATGAGGACGGCTCCACATCTCCTGTGCGGACCACGTCCATTTGCGCCGAACGGCCGGCGCGTCCTCCTCGTGCTACCGGGTGCAAACATTTTGCTACCGGTAGCAAGCGGAGTGATTTATAAAATCGTCCCCAAGGAAAATCAACCATTCATTTCACATGACCAAGAAAATGGAATAAACGTTCCGATGATAAGGAGACCGGAATGAAGAGAGCAACGGCTCAGGAAGTGGCCCTGGAGGCAGGCGTATCGAAGTGGACGGTGATCCGGGCATTCACGCCGGGGGCGTCTATAACCGATGCAAGCAAGGCCAAGGTCTTGGAAGCGGCGGAACGGTTGAATTACCGTCCAAACCTGCTGGCGCGCAGTCTTGCCACAAACGCGACGCACCAGGTCGCCGTTCTTGTCGACGACTTTGCAAATCCGCACAAGCTGCCGTTCCTCGAGAAGCTGACCGCTGGGCTCCAGGCAGAGGGATTGGTGACGATGCTGATCAACATCAACGAGCATTACAACCACATCCACGCGATCCTCAATGCCGATCAGCGGCAGGTCGATGCGATCGTCCTGTTCGGCACTGCGTTCCGAGACGAGACGCTGACGGATCGAAAGCTTGGGCTCGGTGGTCCACCGATGTTCGTGCTCGCGCGCGACAGCCAGATCGAGGGCGTGCCTGCCATCTCTTGCGATGCGACCCTGGCAATCAAGGAAATCTGCGAGTACCTGTGGGAAAAGGGCTATCGCAAGAGAT
>DASWOH010000168.1:0-1693 GCA_036398815.1 Rhizobium sp.
GGGCTGGCCTGCGGCTGCCGGGCGCTTTTCCCTATACCCTTCCTGTCATAGACGTGTTACCAGCCCTCGCCAACTTCCAAGCAACACTTGCAAGATCGCCCGGTAGACGATTCGTTCCGGAGCCGTCCTGCTTTTCAAAGACGAAGGAATTGGCAATGGCCCGCATTATCGAAACGTCAACCGGATTGGACGCTCTTACCTTCGACGACGTGCTCCTGCAGCCGGGACACTCCGAGGTCATGCCCGGCCAGACGAATATCGCCACCCGCATCGCCCAGGATATCGAGCTCAACCTGCCGATCATGTCGGCGGCCATGGACACGGTGACGGAAAGCCGTCTTGCGATCGCCATGGCCCAGGCCGGCGGCCTCGGCGTCATCCACCGCAACCTGACGCCGGTGCAGCAGGCCGAAGAGGTTCGCCAGGTCAAGAAGTTCGAAAGCGGCATGGTGGTCAATCCCGTCACCATCGGCCCGGACGCAACGCTTGCCGAAGCCCTCGCCTTGATGAAGGCGCACGGCATTTCCGGTATTCCGGTCGTCGAGAAGTCCCATCGTCTCGTCGGCATCCTCACCAATCGCGACGTCCGTTTCGCCTCCGATCCGGCGCAGAAGATCTATGAGCTGATGACCCGCGAAAACCTGATCACGGTTGCGGACGGTGTGCAGCAGCAGGAGGCCAAGCGCCTGCTGCATACGCATCGCATCGAGAAGCTGCTGGTCGTGGACGGCGAAGGCCGCCTCATCGGCCTGATCACGGTCAAGGACATCGAGAAGTCGCAGCTCAACCCGAATGCCTCCAAGGATGCGCAGGGCCGCCTTCGCGCCGCCGCCGCCATCAGCGTCGGAGACGACGGCTTCGAGCGTGCCGAACGCCTGATCGAGGCCGGTGTCGACCTCCTGGTCGTCGATACCGCTCATGGCCATTCGCAGCGCGTGCTCGAAGCGGTCACCCGCGTCAAGAAGCTCACCAACTCGGTTCGCATCATGGCAGGCAACGTCGCCACCTATGACGGCACGCGGGCGCTGATCGATGCCGGCGCGGACGCCGTCAAGGTCGGCATCGGCCCCGGCTCCATCTGCACGACCCGTATCGTCGCCGGCGTCGGCGTGCCGCAGCTTGCCGCCATCATGTCGGCGGTCCAGGCGGCGCAGGACCAGAACATCCCCGTTATCGCCGATGGCGGCATCAAGTTCTCCGGCGATCTGGCCAAGGCCATCGCCGCCGGCGCGTCTGCCGCCATGGTCGGCTCGCTGCTGGCCGGCACGGATGAAAGCCCCGGCGAGGTTTATCTCTACCAGGGTCGCTCCTTCAAGGCGTATCGTGGCATGGGTTCCGTCGGCGCCATGGCGCGGGGCTCGGCCGATCGCTACTTCCAGGCGGAAGTGCGCGACACGCTGAAGCTGGTGCCGGAAGGTATCGAAGGCCAGGTGCCCTACAAGGGTCCGGTCTCGGGCGTGCTGCATCAGCTCGCCGGCGGCCTCAAGGCGGCCATGGGCTATGTCGGCGGCGCCGACCTCAAGGATTTCCAGGAGCGCGCCACCTTCGTGCGCATCTCCGGCGCGGGCCTGCGCGAGAGCCATGCCCATGACGTCACCATCACCCGCGAAAGCCCGAACTATCCGGGTTCCGGCGGCTGATCGATGCGGAATGGCGCTGAAGGCGATGTCAGGTCCCTGCAGGGCCTGACGGC
>DASWOH010000169.1:0-18238 GCA_036398815.1 Rhizobium sp.
ACCACCGGCATCACCGTGATCTTCGTCACCCATTCCGTCTACGAGTCCGCCTACCTCTCCAACCGCATCGTCGTCATGAAAGCGCGCCCCGGCCGCGTCCACATGGATTTTCCCCTGCACACCAGCGGCGAACGCGATCCCCTCTACCGGTCTTCCGAAGAGTATCGGCAGGTCTGTGAAAAAGTGTCCCGTTCCCTGATCGAGGCCATTGGCTGGCCGGAGACCCATTGATGAGCGACAGCACCAGCCTCTCCGCAAACCTCTCCACGGAAGCGGCCGACGCTCCGCCGAAGCCGGCCGGCCGCACCGGAAACGCCGAACGCTCCCTCGGCATCGTCGTGCCGGTCCTGACCGTCGTCGTCCTGATCGTCCTCTGGCAGCTTCTCGTCGTCGGCGCCGATATTCCGCAGTATATCCTGCCGAGCCCGCTGGCCGTCGCAAAGGCGCTGGTCTCGGACTGGGGCATTCTCTGGCCGGCGCTCTGGGTCACGACGAAAATCACTTTCATATCGTTGCTCCTGGCGCTGATCGGCGGCATCGGTTTCGCCATCTTCCTGGTGCAGTCGCGCTGGATCGAGCTTGCCTTCTATCCGCTGGCCGTCATCCTGCAGGTGACGCCGATCGTGGCGATCGCGCCGCTGATCCTGATCTATGCGCCGACCCGCGAATCCGCGCTGCTGATCTGCGGCTTTCTGGTCGCCTTCTTCCCGATCCTCTCCAACATGGTGCAGGGCCTGAAGAGCGTCGATCACAACCTCCTCAACCTATTCGATCTCTACGGCGCCTCGCGCTGGCAGATGCTGCTGCATCTGAAGCTGCCGGCAGCCCAGCCCTATTTCATGACAGGCCTTCGGATCGGGGGCGGCCTGTCGCTGATCGCCTCCGTCGTCGCCGAATTCGCCGCCGGCTCCGGCGGCCCCAATTCCGGCCTCGCCTTCCGCCTGCTCGAAGCGCAATACCGCCAGAACATGCCGCGCCTGTTCGCCGCCCTGCTGCTGCTCTCGGCGCTCGGCGTCGCCATCTTCGCCCTCACCTCCTTCATCTCCTGGCTGAGCCTGCATCGCTGGCACGAAAGCAGCCTCAAGCGGGAAAACTGATGTCCTATTCCTTCATGTCCCCGCCAAATGCCGCACGCTTCGTGCTGAGCAACGCCACCGTCCCCGCCGTTACCGTCGTGGGCTTCACAGGCCCGTCTAGCGAAGGCCTGATGAAAGCCGACATCGTTGTCGCCGATGGCCTCATCAAGGACATCCTGCCCCCCGGCACAGCACCTGCGGAACTCGCCAAGGCCGACATGCGCGACGGCATGGTCTGGCCGACCTTCGCCGACATGCACACCCATCTCGACAAGGGCCACATCTGGGAGCGCCGCGCCAATCCGGACGGCAGTTTCATGGGCGCGCTCGATGCCGTCCGTTCCGACCGCGAGGCCAACTGGTCGGCGGCCGATGTTCGCAAGCGCATGGAGTTCTCGCTGCGCGCCGCTTACGCCCATGGCACTAGCCTGATCCGCACGCATCTGGACTCACTTGCCCCGCAGCACCGCATTTCCTTCGAGGTGTTCTCGGAAGTGCGCGAGGCCTGGAAGGACAAGATCGCGCTGCAGGCCGTCGCCCTTTTCCCGCTGGATTTCATGGCAGACGACGCCTTCTTCGCCGATCTGATCACGGTCGTCCGCGAGACCGGCGGCCTTCTCGGCGGTGTCACGCAGATGAACCCTGAGATAAACCGGCAGCTCGACAAGCTGATCCACGCCGCAGCCGACAATGGCCTCGATATCGACCTGCATGTCGACGAGACCGAGGACAGAGAAGTTCTGACGCTGAAGGCGATCGCCGAGGCTGTGCTGCGCAACGGTTTCACCGGCAAGGTCACCGCCGGCCATTGCTGCTCGCTCACCCGACAGGACGAAGACGTCGCCGCCGCGACGATCGACCTCGTCGCCAAGGCCGGCATCTCGATCGTCTCGCTGCCGATGTGCAACATGTACCTGCAGGATCGTCATCCGGGCCGCACGCCGCGCTGGCGCGGCGTTACGCTGCTGCATGAACTGGCCGCCGCCGGCGTGCCCACCGCCGTTGCCTCCGACAATACCCGCGACCCCTTCTATGCCTATGGCGACCTCGATCCCGTCGAGGTCTTCCGCGAGGCCGTTCGCATCCTGCATCTCGACCATCCGCTGGATACGGCCGCCCGCGTCGTCACCACCTCGCCGGCCACCATCCTCGGCCGCCCCGACATCGGCCGCATCGCCGTCGGCGGCCCCGCCGATCTCGTTCTCTTCAGCGCAAGGCGCTGGAGCGAATTCCTCTCCCGTCCGCAGTCCGACCGCGTCGTCCTTCGCAAGGGCAAAGTCATCGACCGCAGCCTGCCGGACTATCGTGAACTCGATACCACTATTGGAGCCTGACATGCCGGATTACCAGCTCATCAAGAAAGAACTCGAAGGCATCGCCATCGAAGACAATCCGGCGCTGGTGCGCCAGAAAAGCCGCGATTTCTATTGGTATTCGCCGATCCTGAAGGCGCAGCTCGACAATGTCACCGCCGATCTCGTCGTCACGCCGAAGACCGAGGAAGAGGTGATCCGCACGCTGAAGGTGGCCTATGCCCATGATGTGCCCGTCACCCCGCGCGGCGCCGGCACCGGCAATTACGGCCAGGCCATGCCGCTCTCCGGCGGCATCGTGCTCAACCTCGCGGCCATGAACAAGATCAAGGAGATCCATCCCGGCCGTGTCATTTGCGAGCCCGGCATCATCATTGCCGAACTCGACCGCCAGACCAAGGCCCATTCCGGCCAGGAATTGCGCTTCCATCCCTCGACGGCGCAGACGGCCACCATCGGCGGCTTCATCGCCGGCGGCTCCGGCGGCGTCGGCTCGATCACCTGGGGCGGCTTGCGCGACATCGGCAATATCCTGCGCCTGCGCGTCGTCACCATGGAGGCCGAACCGCGCGTCCTCGATCTCACCGGCTGGGACTTAACCAAGGTCAGCCATGCCTACGGCACCAACGGCATCATCACCGAGATCGAAATGCCGCTTGCGCCGGCCTACGACTGGGTGGACGTGCTGGTCGGCTATGACGACTTCATGGATGCCGTACGCTTCTCGGACGCGCTCGCCAAATGCAATGGCATCCTCGTCAAGGAAATCGCGCCGATCGCAGCTCCCATCCCGCAAGACTATTTCACCCGCCACAAGCCCTATATCCGTCACGGCCAGTCGGTCGTGGCGCTGATGATCGCGCCGCATTCCATGGAGCCGTTCGTCGCCTTTGCCAGTCAGCAGAAGGGCGAGATCACCTTCCGCTCCGACAAGGTCGAGAGCATGAAGGGCATCCCGCATGCCTATGAACTCGCCTGGAACCACACCACGCTGCGCGCCATCAAGATCGACCCGACCATCACCTATTTGCAGGTGCAGTATCCGGGACCGGATCACGTCGCCAAGGTGCAGAAAATGGTCGAGATCTTCGGCGACGAAGTGCCCGGCCATCTCGAATTCATCAAGTTCGACGGCCAGATCCAGTGCTCCGGCCTGCCGCTGGTGCGCTACACGACGGAGGCGCGGCTGGAAGAGATCATCCGCATCCACCAGGATCATGGCTGCCCGATCTTCAATCCGCATCGCTATACGCTGGAAGAAGGCGGCATGAAACAGACGGACACCGTCCAACTCGCCTTCAAGAAGGAAACCGATCCCAAGGGCTTGCTCAACCCCGGCAAGATGATCGCCTGGGACAATCCGGACTTCGATTTCAAGGCCGGCAAGAACTATCTCTTCCCGGGCCTCGCCGCGCTGATGGAGGCCTCATGAGGGTTCTCGTCCTTCATTCGCATCCCGTCGAGGAGAGCTATGGTGCAGCCCTCCACCGGCAGACGATCGAGAGCCTGAAAGCCGCCGGCCACGAGGTCGACGACTGCAATCTCTACGCCGAAAGCTTCGACCCCGTCCTCTCCCGTCACGATCGGATGATCTATCACGATTACCCCGAGAATACCGAGGCCGTGAAATCCCATGTCGAGCGGCTGGAGCGCGCCGAGGCGCTGGTCATCGTTACGCCGGTCTGGAATTTCGGCTTCCCGGCGATCCTGAAAGGCTATTTCGACCGCGTCTGGTTACCGGGCGTCACCTTCGAGCTGGTGAACGGCAAGGTGGCCTCGAAATTACGGCATATCCGTAAGCTCGGCGCAGTGCTGACCTATGGGGCCGACCCCTTCCGCGCCTTCGTTGCCGGCAATCCGCCGAAGAAGATCGTCAAGCGTGTCCTGCGGGCACAGATCAAGCCCTTCGCCCCGGTCGTCTTCCTCGCCCATTACGACATGAACCGCTCGACCGACGAGACGAGAAAGCGGTTTCTGGAGAAGGTGAAGCGGGAGATGGAGCAGTTCTAGATGTTCGCCTCCCAAGGCGTATCGCGGCTTGCTTCACACCACCTTCGCCGCCGTCACCTCGACCTCCACCAGAAACTCCGGCCGCGTGAAACCGCCGACGACGATCAAGGTCGAGACCGGTTTCGGATCGAGCGTATAGCGGTCGCGCACGGTCATGTAGGCGGGGAAATCCTCGCGCCTGGTGACGAAGCCGGAAATGCGGATGACATCGGCAAAGCTCATGCCGGCCTCATCGAGGATCGCCTTGATCGCCTCGAAGCAGAGTTCCGCCTGGCCGGCCACATCGGAGGGAATAGTCTCGTCAAGCGCGATGCCGAGCTGACCGGAGGTGACCAGCAGGCTGGCGCCCGGCGGCACCAGCAGGCCGTGATTGTAATTGCCGAACGGGCGGCGGACGGAGGGCGGGTTGAACGTCTTCTTCATCGGTATCGGTTCCTCGTTTGCAGGGCCGATTTCAGCATTTCGACGGTCGCCGGACAAGCCGCTCAGAGCACCTGCACAGGTTCCTTCACCCGATTTCGCCGGACCTCCAGCAGGATATGGCCGAAGAGTGCGGCGAGCACGATCGGTCCACCGATCAATGTCGCCCGCGATGGCAGTTCGGCAAGGAACATCCACGTCCACAGCGGCGTCAGCGGCACTTCGAGCGATGTTATCAACGTAGCGTCGGCGGCCGGGATCAGCCGCGAACCGAAGGTGTAGAGGCTGAGACCCATGGCGCTCTGGACTAGGCCGAAGGCGACGATCAGACCCAGATCATGTCCAGATACCATCGACGGCGATGCGAACCAGAAAGTGATGAAGGAGCAGAGCCATGCGGACAAGGCCATCGCCGGCAGCATCGGCACGTCCCGATGCTGGCGCATGACGACGGCAAGACCGGCAACAGCCAAGGTCATGATGGCGGCAAGCCCCTTGCCGAGCCAGCTTCCGTCCCCGTCGGACTCGCCGGAAAGCATCACCAGCACTCCGATCAAGGCAACGACGCTGGCGACGAGCGTCGTAGCGCTCGGGCGCTCCCGGATGAAGACATAAGCGACGCCGGCCGTGACGAAAGGCACGGTCGCATAGATCACCATCGCATCGGCAATGGAGGTGTAATAGATCGAGCCGATACCGCCGATCATGGCGGTGGTGGAGAAAACCGTCGCGGCCAGCGACGGCCAGCGCATCGCACGAAGAACCCGCCAGGCATTGCCGCGCTCGATGTAGAAAAACAGTGCGAAGACGCCAAGGCCGGCGACGATGCCGCGACAAAAGAGAATGGTCATCAGATCGGCATGGATGGAGCGCACGAACAGGCCGGACGTCGACCACGCCAGGGCAGAAAGCGCCACATAGGTCACGCCCAGCCGATATTGCTGCTGCTCCGCCAGCGTCACGATGAATTCCTCCGGTCCCTTCAGGCCTCGTCTATTAGCGAGCGTCGGGAGAACCGACAAGCAGAGCTTGCGGCGCGGGATGTCGCGGACGCAAGAAGAGGAGCAGCGGTTGCAGAACAGCCACGCCTTCACAGTCCAAATCGGCCATCCGTCTTGCAGATATTTCGAGTGTCTTTAGGGTGTGACCATGTTCGGCAGAGGGAGAATCAATGCAGCTTTTGCTGGCAAGCCTGTTTGCATGCGGCTGCGTGAGCCTGGTCGACGCCGTGCCGTGGCCCATCGCCGAAAGCTATATCGATCGCGCCGCGGAATGCAGCCAAAGCACGGATCCAGGCGCTTGCCGGCACACGCGGGAGACCTGGAGGACGGACTATGGCGACGCCATCGAGGGGAAATATCAAGGGCAGCGAAACGTCGCATTCTGCCTGAGCACGGGCTGCGACAAAGCCATCCAGCCCGACGAGATCCTCGGCTGCGCCTGGCGCATCGTCATCGCGAAATCCGGACATGCGGAGCTGGATGACGCGGATGCCATGAACCTCAAGGTGTTCTGCGGATCGACCTATGTCGGTCAAGCGGACCGGCGGGCGGCGGAAGCTCAAGCGAAGACCATGCTGATGATGATCGGAAAATAGCCGGGTGCATGGCTGTCGATGACTGCCATGCACCCGATGCCTTGCCCTTTTTACGCGTAGGGCGCAAGAAAGCGCCGGATCGCCTCGATCTCGTTCGGGCGGATATCATGGCCGCCCGGATGCCAGTCGAGCGTCACCTCGGCCTTCTGCCGCGTGAAATAATCCGCGAGCGCCCTGGTCACCGGCGCCGGTGAGATCGGATCGCGTTCGCCGGCCGTGATCAACACGCGCCGACCATCAAGCTCGGCATTGTCGCGCGGCTGGAACGGGATCAACGGATGCATCAGCACGGCGGCGTCGAAGAGGTCGCCGTGCTCGATCAGCACATTGGCGAGAATATTCGCGCCATTGGAAAAGCCGAGACCGAGTACCTGCGAGGCGCCATGATCGGTAGCCAGACTTTTGACATAGGCCGCCATCTTCTCCGTTGCGCGAGCAAGGTCGGCCATGTCGTAGACGCCCTCGCCGGTGCGACGGAAGAAGCGGGCGGCACCATGTTCCGAAACGTCGCCGCGCGGCGAGATGATGGTCGCTTCCGGCAGCAGGCGGCTGCCGAAATCGAAGAACTGGTTCTCGTCACCACCCGTACCGTGGAAGGTGAACAGGATGGGCTTGCCAGGCGCACCGGGCTTTACCCGATGCACATAAATCGTATCCGTCATGATCATCCCTCCCGCTCAGGCGTCCAGCGGTTCGAGATGCTGCTCGATCAGCGAACGCAGATGCGCATGCTGTTCCGGCAGCTTCAGCGCCTCGCCGAGATGAGCCGTGTCCTCGTCGCGGTTGAAGCCGGGCTCGTTGGTGGCGACTTCGAACAGCACGCCGCCCGGCGTGCGGAAATAGATCGCCCAGAAGTAGTCGCGGTCGATAACCGGGGTCACCTGATAGCCCGTCTCCATCAGCGCCTTGCGCACTTCGAGCTGCTTGGCGCAGTTCTCGACGGAGAAGGCAACGTGGTGGACCGAACCGGCGCCCGGAAGCGCGCGGTTGATGTTCGGCATGGTTTCGAGATCGACGAAATCGGCACCGTTGCCGCCGGGAATGGCGAGCCGCTTGACGCCTTCGTGCGTATCGACCACCTCGTAGCCCATGTATTTCAACAGTTCGGCCGTGGCGCCCTCGTCCCGCAGCCGCATAGCGACGGAATGAAAGCCCCTGATGGCATGTTCGGCATCGACGCCGCCATGGGTCCAGGGATCACGCTTGTCGTCCTTGACCTCGACGAGCGCGAAACCGTCGCCATCGGGACCGGAGAAATGCAGGCGCTTCTGGCCGAAGGATTCATCCGCCTTCAAGCCTTCGACACCCTGCTTGCCGAGCCGGTCGGCCCAGTAGCCGATCGCGCCTTCCGGAACGGAGTAAACCGTATTGCCGACTTCGCCGGTGCCCGGACGGCCACGGGCCATTTTCGGGAACGGGAAATAGGTCATGATCGTGCCCGGCGTACCGATCTCGTCACCATAATAGAGGTGATAGACATCGGGCGCATCGAAATTGACGGTCTTCTTGACGCGGCGAAGGCCGAGCGTGTTGGTGAAAAACTTGTTGTTCGTACGGGCGTCTTCCGCCATCGATGTAACGTGGTGAAGACCCTTGATCTGATTGAGCATCTCTAACCCCTTGTCTCGCCCGCAACGGCAGGCGTTTCTCATGGGCAGAAGATGGTCCTGGAAGCCGCTTTTCGATAGCCCCCAATAGCCAAACGGATTGTCTCCGATTATTGAACGATGAAATGGAATCGTTCAATATGACGTCAGCTATTGCCAGGATTGCTCGGGAGAGCCCAGTCAATCGGCTCCCGTCCATGCTCGACCAAATAGGCATTGGCCTTGGAGAAGTGCCGGCAGCCGAGGAAGCCGTTATGGGCGGAGAGCGGCGACGGGTGCGCTGCTTTCAGCACGAGATGCCGCTCGGTATCCACGAAAGCAGCCTTCTTCTGCGCATAGGAACCCCAAAGCATGAAGACGACGCCGTCGCATTCGTCGTTGACCCTGCGGATCACGGCGTCGGTGAAGCGCTCCCAGCCCTTGCCCTGATGCGAGGCTGCCTGCGATTCCTCGACGGTGAGCACGCTGTTGAGCAGCAGCACGCCCTGCTTCGCCCAGCTTTCCAGGAAACCATGACGCGCCGGCGGAATGCCGAGGTCGGTCTCCAGCTCCTTGTAGATATTGACCAGCGACGGCGGGATGCGCACGCCGGGGCGGACGCTGAAGCAAAGGCCGTGCGCCTGGCCGATGCCGTGATAGGGGTCCTGCCCGAGGATCACCACCTGCACCTCGTCGAGCGGCGTCAGGTCCAGTGCCCGGAAATACTCGCTGCCGCGCGGGAAAATCACCTTGCCGCGCTGCTTCTCCTCGACCAGAAAGGATTTGAGCTGCTGCATGTAGGGGCTTTCGAACTCCTGTGACAGCGCCTCTTTCCAGCTCTCTTCCAGCTTGATGTTCGCTTCCGCCATGGCCTGTCGCCTTCGTCCGTTATCAGCATGTCGATTGAGGATGAAAGCGGCGGCGTGTCAAGAAAATGGCGGCTGCCGCAACAAGGAGATCACAGTTTTTGGAAGGCAGGGCGGTTTGACCCTGCCCAAAAGCCGCTTCGCCCCTTTCGGCGTCACCCCTTGATCCGCGCCATCTGCGGATCGTAAAGCGGCTTCAGCGACACCTGGCAGGACACGCGGCGCTGCGCGACGTCGAGTTCATAGCGGCCATCGAGCACAAAGTCCTCGGTAACCCCGCCGGGGTCGCGGACATAGCCATAGCCGATCGGCTTGCCGATCGTGTAGCCATAGCCGCCGCTCGACAGCCAGCCGACGCGCTGGCCGTCGCGATAAATCGTCTCGCGGCCGAGGAGCACGGTCTCGGGATCATCCGGCACGAAGCAGGCGAGCATCTTCTTCACCCCCGAAGCCAGTTGCCGCCCGATGGCCTCGCGGCCCCGGAACGCAATGTCCTTCTTCATCTTCACCGCCCAGGCAAGCCCGGCCTCGACCGGCGTGTGATCGGGGCCGATGTCGGTACCCCAAGCGCGATAGCCCTTTTCCAGCCGGCAGCTTTCGATGGCGCGGTAGCCGGCATTGACGAGGCCATGGTCGCGGCCGGCCGCCATCAGCGTGTCGTAGACCGTGGTGGCATATTCCACCGGCACATGCAGCTCGTAGCCAAGCTCGCCGACATAGGTGATGCGCAGAGCCCGGACCGGGCAGCCGTCGATGCCGATGGTCCTGACGCGACCGAAGGGAAACGCGACATTCGAAACATCCGCCGACGTCACGGCCTCCAGCACCTCACGCGAATGCGGTCCCATCAGCGACAGCACCGAATAGGCGGAGGTGACATCCACCAGCTCGGCATGCATCTCGGCCGGAATGTTCCGGGCGATCCAGTCGAAATCATGGGTGGCGAAGCCGGTGCCGGTCGTGATGTAGAATTCGTTCTCAGCGATGCGGGCGACGGTGACATCGCATTCGATGCCGCCCCGGTCGTTGAGCATCTGCGTATAGGTCAGCGCCCCCACCGGCTTGGCGACGTCGTTGGAGGCAATCCATGAAATCGCCGCCTCGGCGTCGCGCCCCTTGAGCACGAACTTGGCAAAGGAGGTCTGGTCGAAGATGACCGCCGCCTCGCGCACCGCCCTGTGCTCACGTCCCACAGCATCGAACCAGTTCTGTCGTCCGTAGGTATAGACGTCATTCGGCTCCTCGCCGGCGAAGAGGTCGGCAAACCAGTTCGGCCGTTCCCAGCCGAGTTTTTCGCCGAAACAGGCGCCCTGCGCCTTCAGCCGGTCGTAGAGCGGCGACTTTCGGCAAGGGCGGCCGCTCGAATACTCCTCGAAGGGCCAGGCCATGGTGTAGTGCTTGCCATAGGCTTCGAGCGTGCGGGTGCGCACCCAGTCCGTGTCGAAATGCGGACGGCCGAAGCGGCGGATATCAACCGGCCAGAGATCATAGGGCGGCTCGCCCTTCGCCACCCATTCGGCGAGCGCCATCCCCGCCCCGCCCGCAGAGGCGATGCCGAAGGCGTTGAAGCCGGCGCCGACGAAAAAGTTCTTCAGTTCCGGCGCCTCGCCGAGGATGAAATTACCGTCTGGCGTGAAGCTCTCGGGACCGTTCAGAAGCTGCTTCACCCCAGCTGTCTGCAACCCCGGCACGCGTGCAAGCGCCTGTTCCATGATCTGCTCGAAATGGTCGAAATCGCTGTCGAGCAGCGTGTAGTGAAATCCCTTGGGAATGCCGTCGACCGCCCAGGGGACCGGGTTCGGCTCATAGCCACCCATGACCAGCCCGCCGACCTCTTCCTTGTAATAGGTCAGCCTGTCGGGATCGCGCAGCGTCGGCAGGTTGGAGGGTACGCCGAAGGATTCGGTGATGAGATACTGATGCTCGACCGAAACGAGCGGCACATTGACGCCGAAGCGCGCCGCGAAAGCCCGCGTCCATTGCCCGGCGCAGACCACGACGCGCTCGCATTCGATGCGGCCTTTGTCGGTGATGACGGCGCGGATCCTGCCCTTGTCGATCTCAAGATCGAGAACTTCGGTATCCTCGAAAATCGAAACGCCGGCCATGCGGGCGCCCTTCGCCAGCGCCTGGGTGATATCGGAGGGATTGGCCTGCCCGTCTGTCGGCAGAAAGGCCGCGCCGACCAGATCGTCTATATCCATCAACGGCCAGAGGCCGAAGGCCTCCTTCGGCGTCAGCAGATGCATCTGCAACCCGAAGGATTGCGCCGTCGTCGCCTGCCGCTTGACCTCTGTCCAGCGTTCCTCGTTGCAGGCAAGGCGCAGGCCGCCATTCATCTTCCAGCCGGTGGCAAGCCCCGTCTCGGCCTCCAGCCTCTTGTAGAGATCGACGGAATAGCCGAGCATCTGCGTGATGTTGGCGCTCGTTCGCAATTGCCCGACGAGACCGGCAGCGTGGAAGGTGGTGCCGGAGGTCAGCTTCTTGCGTTCCAGCAGAACCGTGTCGGTCAGGCCGAGCTTGGCGAGGTGATAGGCCGTCGAGCAGCCGATAATGCCGCCGCCGATGACGACCGCCTTGGCTGTATGGGGCAGTTCCTTCATCGCATCACCTCAAGAATTCCGGAATGATTGATAGGAGCGCTCAAACCGCGTCAGATTTTCGCTCGTATAGGTTGAATAATCGAAGTCGATCTCGGAATGGATTTCCGACACCATGCTCCACATCGTTTCGCGCAGCAGCGACGCGCATTTCATCGCCTGATAGCGCCGCCGTAGATCGTCGCTCGCCGGCGTCTGGAAATAGGCCTCCAGCATCGCGGTTTCCTGAGCCTCGGAGAAGTCATTGTTGGACGCCAGGCCGCCGAGATCGAAGAGCGGCGTGTTGAAGCCGGCATAGTCCCAATCGATCAGCCAGAGCCTTTTGCCATCGTCGAGAAAGTTGGCGGCCAGCAGATCGTTATGACCGAAGGCAATGTCGAAAGGGCCGGCCGCCTGTTCCAGCCGCGCGGCGCTATCGAGGAAGGAAGGCAGCGATGCCCGATACCGGCTCCCCCCTTCATCAAGAAGGGCGGCATAGTCGCGCACGACATGGAAAACCCAGAAGATCGCGGCAGCACCGCGAAAATGTTTGGAAATATCTAGGTGGCAGGAGCGGACGAGAGGCACGATGCGCGCCAGCATCGACGGATCGCGGATATCCTCGGCCGCAAGCGCTTTGCCGTCGATATGGTCGAGCACGAGGATGCCGGGCGCATGATGGATCACGGCGGGGGATAATCCGGCCGCATGCGCGGCTATGCTCGCGGCCAGTTCGTTGGCCCGGCTGATGTGATGAACCGGGATATCCGTTCCCAGCCTGACGACGAAACGCCGCCCGCCATCCGTGACCAGATAATTGCGATTGGTGATGCCGCCCAACAGCGGAGCGATCTCGATCGGCCCGCGCCAGATGCCAAGAGCATGTATCCTGTCTTCTTCGGGCGTTGCAGTCATCCCTACTCCGGCGCGACGATTGCGCAATTCCTGGATGCAAAAGGTTCCTCACAAACGAAGAACTGTCAAGAACCAGCCACAGAATGAAACGGCCAAGAGGCTTTTTGTTGGGTTATGTCGGCAACGAAGGTCTGCTGAAGACCAGGCTATGGATAGTGAAACAGAAAGCTTCATCGCCAGCGGGATTTGGCTTAAGAATTGAATCTCGGGATGATTGCAGCGAGATCGCTTGTCTTCGAGGCATTATCCCGCTCTACATGTTCGCAGGCATGGCCTCCTCCGCAAGCCGCTCCCGGCGTTTTCGGATCATGCCCCAGATAGGATCGAGACCATGACGGGCATCTCGCAGGCGCCGCTTCATTCGAACCATCGGGAACGCGAGATCCTGGAGGAGCTTCGGCTCGCCGGCGGCGCGAGCCGCATCCAGTTCCTCGCCGAGCGGCTGGCCGTCTCGGAGGAGACCATCCGCCGCAATATCCGCAGCCTGGAAGCCCATGGCCTCGTCACCAAAGTCCATGGCGGCGTCCATATCAAGGATTCGATCATCGAGCCGCCGCTGCATTTCCGCATGAACGAGAATGCGGAAGCCAAGCGCATCATCGCCGCCCGCGTCGCGGCGATGATCCAGGACGGCGACACGATCTTCCTCGACATCGGCTCCACCACGGCCTTCATCGCCGTGGCGCTGCAGAAGCATCAGAACCTGTTCGTCGTCACCAATGCCGTCTCGGTGGCGCATGCGCTGGCGACCCGCAACGGCAACCGCATCTTCTTTGCCGGCGGCGAACTGCGCAGCCACGATGGCGGTGCCTTCGGCGCGGAAGCGACCAATTTCCTGCGCCGCTTCAATCTCCGCCATGCCATCCTGTCCGTCGGCGCCGTCAACGCCACCTCCGGTTTCATGCTGCACGATCTGGAGGAGGCGGAATATTCCCGCGAGGCGGCGAGGCGCGCCGAAAACCGTATCATCGTCGCCGACAGCGCCAAATTCGGCCGCAGCGCTCCGATCGTCATCGACGATCCCGCCATCTACAACATAATGGTCACCAACGACACGCCACCGGCGGATATCAGGGCCATGCTCGAACGCAACGAAATCGACCTCGTCGTCGCCGGCCAGCGCCACGCTGAGCAGCGCTGAGCTAATCCCTGCACATGGCTTCCAGCGTCAGCGCCGCCTTGCTGGCATGGCGTTCCTTGTGGCGCAGCAAGCGGAAGCCGCGGACGGGCAGGTCGAAGGCCGCCCGGACCAGCAAGCCCTGCTGCAGATAGGCCCCGGCCGCCGCGCTGGAGATCGCCGCAGCGCTCTGCCCCGAGCAAACCGCCGACAGCACGGCCTCGTTCGACGGCAACACCAGCGCAATGCCCAGATCGCGCGGCGAGGCACCGAACTTCGCGATGGCGTTTTCGAATTCGGACCGTGTCCCCGACCCTTCCTCGCGCATGACCCATGAGGTGTCCTTGGCAAGATCGGCTGCGGAAAGCCGCCTGCCGTCCGCCCAGGGATGATCCGGCGGCACGACGATGACCAGCGCGTCCTGCGCCACAACCTTCATCGACAGAGCCGGGGCGTCCACCTCCCCTTCGACGAAACCCAGTTCGGCGGTGCCTTCGATCACCGCCTCGGTGACCGTGCGCGTATTGCCGATCGTCAGGTCGAGATCGATACCGGGGTAATCACGATGGAACCGCATCAGCACGGGCGGCAGCCAGTAGCTGGCGATGGTCTGGCTGGCGCACAGGCTGAGCCGGCCGCGCTGCAGGCCGCCGAGTTCGGACAGCATGAGTTCGGCGGACCGCACGCGCGCCAGCGTCGCCTTGGCCTCGCCCAGAAAAGTGCGGCCGGTCTCCGTCAGTTCGATCCGCCGGCCGACACGATGGAACAGTTCGACACCGTAATAGGCTTCGAGGTTCTTGATCGCCGAGCTGACCGCCGACGGCGTCAGGTGGATGGCCTCCGCCGCATGGGTCAAATGCTCCCGCTCGGCGACGGCGACGAAAATGGCGAGCTGCTCGAAGGTCATGGGAAATCATTCTAATTTATCGAACGAAACATAGGATAATATTCGATGGATGTCGACATCGGGAGATGAGACTTTCCCGGCACAGCAATTCTTCATAGCCGAATGGCGGTGCCGCATGCCCTTTTTTCAACGAACCGCGATCATCCTTCCCGGCCTCGCCCTCACCAGCGCCGTAGCGCTTCTTGCCTATGCCGGCGAACGTGTCGAGATCGGCATCTTCGGCGGCCGGTGGATCGAGAGCCTGGTGCTCGCCATCGCACTCGGCATCGTCGTCTGTACCGTCAGGCCGCTCAAGCCCTCCTTGCGTCCGGGCATCGATTTCAGCGCCAAGATCCTGCTTGAAATCGCCATCGTTCTATTGGGCGCCTCGATCAGCCTCTCGGCGATCGATCAGGCGGGTGTCCGGCTGATCGCCGGCATCGCCATCGTCGTCGTGTTGTCGATCGCCGCGACCTATGCGATCGGCCGGCTGCTCGGCCTGCCCCCAAAGCTCGCGACGCTGATCGCCTGCGGCAATTCCATTTGCGGCAACTCGGCCATCGTCGCCGTCGCCCCGGTCATCGAGGCGGGCTCGGAGGAAACCGCAGCGGCCCTTGCCTTCACCGCCGTGCTCGGCATCGCCGCCGTCTTCCTGCTGCCGCTTCTCTATTTCTACGCCGGCATGAGCGTGGGGCAGTATGGCATCCTTGCCGGACTGACCGTCTATGCCGTGCCGCAGGTGCTGGCCGCCACCGCGCAGGCCGGTCTGCTGGCCGTGCAAACCGGCACGGTGGTCAAGCTCATCCGCGTGCTGATGCTCGGGCCGGTCATCTTCCTGCTCGGCGTCATCACCAAGACCGAAACGGCGGCCGCAGATGGCCGGACCGGCCGCCGCCGCTCGTTGGTTCCCTGGTTCATCTGCGGCTTTCTGGGGCTGATGGCGTTGCGCTCCTTCGGCCTGATCCCGGACACGCTGGTAGCTCCGATGGCATCGGTATCGAGCCTGCTGACGGTGATCGCCATGGCGGCACTCGGCCTGTCGGTGAACATCCGCTCTGTCGCCCATGCCGGCGGCCGGGTAATCACGGCGGCAACGCTGTCACTGATGACGCTCGGCATGATCAGCTGTGGGTTGATCGCCGTCCTGCAGATCCGCTAGGTTTGCCATCGCGCCGAGCGGTAGTCGAAGTCCGCTTCGTATCGGATTCCTGAGCCGACGCCAGCAGCGCGGCAATCTCACTGGCCGGCGAAGGATATCCGATCGCATAGCCCTGAAGTCCGTCGCAGCCGGCCTCCGCCAGGAGCTGCGCATGTTCTTCGGTCTCCACGCCTTCGGCCAAGACCTCGACGCTGAGGGCCCTTGCTATTTCGACGATCGAGCCGACAAGACGGCGCTGCTCGTCCGAGACGGTAATCGCCGTCACCAATTGCCGGTCTATCTTCAGCCGCTTCGGCTTCAGCTTCACCAGACCGATCAGCGAGGCATGGCCGGAGCCGAAATCATCGATCTCGATATCGATATCCATCCTTTTGATCGCATCGACATTGGCAAGCACCCTGTCGTCGGGATCGTCGAGGAAGATCGTCTCGATCAATTCGAAGACGATGGCATGGCGCGGTATGTTCAGCGTCTGCAGCCGTTCGATCAGGTCCGGATCAGCTAGGCGGCTCGCGGAAATATTGACGGAAATGCGCGGCGGTGTCAGGCCCTGCCGGACCCAGGCCGCGCGGTCGGAGAGCGCGCAATTGAGGATGGCCGCATCGATCTCGGCCGTCAGCCCGTATTCTTCAGCCGCCTTCAGAAAGCCTGCGGGCGCGAGCAGCCCCTTCTCCGGATGCCGCCAGCGGGCCAAGGCCTCGAGCCCGACGATCTGCCGGCTGCGCGCATCCACCTGGATCTGGTAGTAAGGCACGATCTCGTTTCGGATCAGCGCCAGCCGTAATTCCTCCGCCAGACGCCGCTCGGCCTGAAGATCGGATTGCAGTTTCGGCGTGAAGAACTCGACGCGATTGCGGCCAAGCTTCTTGGCCTGGTAGAGGGCGATATCGGATTCCGCCAGCAGATTGCCGGTCCCGTCGGCAACACTCCAGGCCGCGCCAATCGAGGCGCCCACCTGCAACATGTCGTGGCCGAAGCGTATGTCGCGCCGCAACCGCCACAGAATATCCTCGGCAATGGTCCCGACTTCGTCGGGCGTCACTATATTGACCAGCACCGCGACGAATTCATCGCCACCGACGCGGGCAACCATATCGCCGGCGGCGATCGCTCCCAGAATCCGCGCCGCCGCCGTCTGTAGCGTCGTATCACCGGCCGCATGGCCCCATTTGTCGTTGATCTGCTTGAAGCCGTCGAGATCGATATGGAGGATGGCCAGTGTCTCCACCGCCCCATCCGCTTGCAACTCCGCCAGCCGGCGGTCGAAGTAGCGGCGGTTGGGAAGCTCGGTCAGATAGTCGTGGTCGGCGGCATGCTCGATGCGCGTGCGGCTTTGCTCCAGTGCGATTGCCCTCGCTTCGGCGACCGCCTTCTGGTCGGCCAGCTCGCGATTGAGCAGGACATCGGCCGTGACGTCCCATTCCGCCCCAATGAAGGATGGCGCGCCGTCCGGCCCCTCGAAAAAGTGAGCGCGCGAGCGCAGGTAGCGAACATCTCCGTTCGGCAGGATGATGCGAAATTGCGAATTGTAGAAGCCTTTTTCCGCGATCGCCGCGTCGAAATCGGCGATGGCCCGCTTGAGATCGTCGGGGTGCAGGGCATTCAACCAGACCGTCGGCGACACTTTACCGTCGGAGAGGCCGGTCTGATAAAGCTTGTGCATCTGCGGGTCCCAGAGCATCTCCTCCTCGTTGAGATTATGCTCCCATACCCCGATTTGCGACGTCTCCAGCGCCAGCTCCAGCCTCCTCAAGAGGTTCTGGAACTCCAGCTCGGATCGCCCTGATATCGCTTCTCCCACCGAGTTCGAGCTCCCTCCGGACATAATATGTAAAGCTTGCATAGTTTTGGCGGTATCCTGGCAGCACTCTCTTTCGCGATATTTAATGACCTCTGCATAGTTACGGGCTTTTGCCCGCAAGCGTCTTTACGATCGTCTTTTGGTTAATGATTGTGGCGCGGCGGGTTGGCCGCAATATCGCGGAAATCGGCTGCGCCTTCGAGCACCGCGCCGTCGGAAAGCTGCGTGACCGAGCGGCGATAGATGCGCTGCCAGGGCGTCGCGTCCGGCGGGACGGAGGGAATGCCGTCACCCTTGCGCCGTTCGATCTCGGCCTCCTCCACCAGCATGTCGCAGCGGCCGTGATTGAAGTCGATCCGGATGGTGTCGCCGGTTCTCAGCCAGGCAAGCCCACCGCCCGCCGCACTTTCCGGCGAGGCGTTGAGGATCGACGGGCTGTCGGCGGTGCCCGACTGACGGCCGTCGCCGATCGTCGGCAGGCTGCGGATGCCACGCTTCAGCAGCGCATCCGGCGGCTGCATGTTGACGACCTCGGCGGAACCGGGCCAGCCGATCGGTCCAGCACCGCGGATGACCAGAATGGTGTTCTCGTCGATGCCGAGATCGGCATCGTTGATGCGCTTATGATAGTCTTCCGAGCCGTCGAAAACAACGGCCCTGCCCTCGAACACGCCTTCTCGGCCCGGCTCCTGCAGATAGCGGCTGCGGAAATCCTCCGACACGACGCTCATCTTCATGATGGCGAAATCGAACAGATTGCCCTTCAGCACCAGGAAACCCGCCCGCTCCCTCAGCGGCGCGGCGAAGGGGAGGATGACCTCGCGGTCTGTCGCCTCACGCCCCTTCAGGTTCTCCGCCATGGTCTTGCCGGTTACCGTCGGACAGTCGCCATCGAGCCTGCCGGCCTGCAGCA
>DASWOH010000170.1:0-45242 GCA_036398815.1 Rhizobium sp.
GTGCGCAACCGGCCGGACGGCACCCGACAGGCTGACTTCGCCGAAATAGACGCAATCGGCTGGAAGGGCAAGACCGGCCAGGGAGGAAACCAGTGCAGAAGCGACGGCAAGGTCTGCAGCCGGCTCGGAAATGCGATAACCGCCGGCAATATTGAGATAGACGTCATGCTGGCCCAGCCGCACGCCGCAATGTGCCTCCAGAACCGCGAGAATCATCGACAGCCGCGCCGAATCCCAGCCGACGACGGCGCGCCTCGGCGTGCCGAGCGATGTCGGGGCGACCAGCGCCTGTACTTCGACCAATATCGGCCGCGTACCTTCCATGCCGGCAAAGACGGCGGCACCCGGCGATTTGGAATTGCGCTCGCCGAGGAAGAGTTCGGACGGATTGGCCACTTCGCGCAGGCCCATGTCGGACATTTCGAAGACGCCGATCTCGTCGGTGGGGCCGAAGCGATTCTTCACCGTGCGCAGGATGCGGTAGTGATGGCCGCGGTCGCCTTCGAAATAGAGAACGGCGTCGACCATATGCTCGACGACGCGGGGCCCCGCGATCTGGCCGTCCTTGGTGACGTGGCCGACCAGCACCATCGCGGCGCCCGTCTGCTTGGCAAAGCGGATCATCGCCTGCACGCCGGTGCGCACCTGCGTCACCGTGCCGGGCGCGGATTCGGCAAGCTCGCTCCACAGCGTCTGGATGGAATCGATGATGACGAGGTCCGGCCGCTTGCCCTCGGCGAGCGTCGCCAGGATATCCTCGACATTGGTTTCGGCGGCCAGCATCACGTCGGTGTCGGCGGCACGCAGCCGTTGCGCGCGAAGGCGAACCTGCGCCACCGCCTCTTCGCCGGAAACGTAGACGATCTTGTGCCCGCGCCGGGCAAGGGCAGCCGCTGCCTGCATCAGCAGCGTCGACTTGCCGATGCCGGGATCGCCGCCGACCAGCACGGCCGAACCGCGCACGAAGCCGCCGCCGGTCGCCCGGTCGAGTTCGGAGATGCCGGTATAGATGCGTGGCGCTTCCTCGATTTCGCCGGACAGCGCCGTCAGCGTCACCGCCCGGCCTTTCTTCGGCACCTTGGCGGGGCCGCCGCCGATGCCGCCCATCGGGTCTTCCTCGACGATGGTGTTCCATTCGCCGCAGCCGTCGCATTTGCCCGCCCAGCGATTATGGATCGTGCCGCAGTTCTGGCAGATGAATTGTGTACGGGCTTTTGCCATCAGATGCTGTTCTCAATGTTCGAATGCTTCGCGTGTCGAAGCGAATCGCGACTGGCTGTCAGATAATGTCTTTCGCGGCCTATCAAAACTAATGATTTTCGTATCAGCGGCGATCGTGCGACCCTTATGCCAGCTTTTTGATGGATGATGACCGATGTTCGACTATTCGCTGGCTCACTGGATCGCATTTCTGTCCGCCGCGACACTTCTGAATTTGTCGCCGGGGCCGGATATCGCCTTCATTCTCGGTCACACGATCAGAGGCGGCAAACGGTCGGGTTTCGCGGCCCTGTTTGGCATATGGAGCGGCGCGTGTCTGCATGTGCTGATGGCGGCCGCCGGGCTGTCGGCAATCCTGGCCGCCTCCGCGATCGCCTTCTCGACGATAAAATGGGTGGGGGCGGCCTATCTCATCTGGCTCGGCATTCAGGCGCTGCGCTCGAAGGGCGACGGCGCCTGGATCAAGGAGACGGGCAAGACGTTGCCGTGGAGCCGGATCTATCGGCAGGGTATTTTCGTGTCATTGCTCAACCCGAAAGTAGCGATCTTCTTCCTCGCCTTCTTGCCGCAGTTCGCCGTTGAAGACGCCGGTCCGGTCTGGGCGCAGCTCCTGCTGCATGGCAGTCTTATCATCGTGGTTGCCGCCTTCATCGAGCCACCGCTTATCATCCTCGGCGGTCGTCTCACCGCGGCGTTGCGGCGCAATCGAAGCGTCGGCTTGTGGCTGGATCGCGGGCTTGGAGCGCTGTTCGTGGCCCTCGGCGTCCGCTTGGCGATCACCACGCGCTAAGGCTGACTACTCCTCGGCCTCTTCGGAAACATAGCGCCGCTCGTGCCGGAGCCCCAGGCTCGTCAGCATTTCATAGCCGATCGTACCGGCCGCGCGGGCCGCATCGTCGACAGGTATGTTGCTGCCGAAGAGTTCGACATAGTCACCGGCGCGAACGAGATTGTCCGGCAGATCGGTGATGTCGAAGATGGTGAGGTCCATCGTGATGCGGCCGGCGACAGGAACCTTGTGGCCGGCGATGAAGCCGTAACCGCCGGGCAAGCCGGTCTGGCGCAGCGGCACGCCGCCGCTCGACTGGCTGCGCATATAGCCGTCGGCATAACCGGCGGAGACGATCGCCAGCCGGCTGTCGCGCGCAAGCTGCAACGCCCGCCCGTAGCTGACGGTCTCGCCGGCCTTCACGAAGCGGGTCTGGATGATCCGCGCTTCGGCGGTCGCGACCGGCCGCATCGGATTGGCGATGCCGGGAACCGCTTCGCCGCCATAGATGGCGATGCCGGGACGGGTAAGATCGAAATGATATTCCGGGCCGAGGAAGATGCCGGCGGAATTGGCGAGGCTGGCCTCGATGCCTTCGAAGGCGGCGCTCACCTTGCGGAAGGCCTCCAGCTGCTGCCGGTTCATCGGATTGGCGGGATCGTCGCCGCAGGCGAGGTGGCTCATCACCAGCACCGGCGCAAAGCTCGCCGGGCGGGAGACGTCGTCGGCGAGCGCCAGCGCGTCCTCCATCGGCAGGCCGAGCCGGTTGAAGCCGGTGTCGACCTGCAGCGCGCAGGGATAGTCGCCATAATCCGACAGCACCGACATCCAGAAGGTGAGCTGCTCTTCCGAGGCGATGACCGGAACGAGGTCGTTTTCGAAGAAGACCCGTTCCATGCCCGGCCAGATGCCGCAGAGCACGAAGATGCGCGCGTCGGGAGCGTAGAGCCGCAATGTCGCGCCCTCGTCGGCGGTCGCGACGAAGAAATCGCGGGCGCCGGCCAGATAGAGGGCTTCGCCGACATCCTCAATCCCCAGCCCGTAGGCGTCGGCCTTGACGACGGCGGAGGCGCGGGCGCGGCCGGAGCGGCGCTCCATGTCGCGCCAGTTCTCGACAAGGGCGTCCAGATCGACCGTCAGTCGCAGGCCGGCAGCGGCGAAAGCGTCATTGTCGTCGAAACTATCTGTCATGAAACCGCCTGAACGAAAAAATGGCCGGAGGGGAATGCTGCTCCGGCCAGGATAGTGATCATCGATGCAAAGAGGAAGTGCTGCACCGCACATATGTGCGGTGGGTAACCTTCATCAATGCTCTTCATATGGGGAGAAGGACGGGTCGGCGAGGTCGGCGAAGCGCGTGAATTCTGCCTGGAAGGCGAGCTTCACCGTGCCGGTCGGCCCGTGGCGCTGCTTGGCGATGATGACGTCGGCCGTGCCCTTCACCTTGTCGAACAGGGCTTCCCATTCGGCATATTTCGGATCGGCCGGATCGCGCGGTTCGGAGTTCTTGACGTAATATTCCTCGCGGAACACGAAAAGCACCACGTCGGCGTCCTGCTCGATCGAGCCGGATTCGCGAAGGTCGGACAGCTGCGGCCGCTTGTCGTCGCGGCTTTCCACCGCACGCGAGAGCTGCGAAAGTGCGACGATCGGAACGTTCAGTTCCTTGCCGAGCGCTTTCAGGCCGGTGGTGATTTCGGTGATTTCCTGGACGCGGTTTTCCCCGGACTTCTTGGAGCCGGTCATCAGCTGCACGTAGTCGACGACCAGGACGTCGAGGCCGCGCTGGCGCTTGAGCCGGCGCGCGCGGGCGGCGAGCTGAGCGATGGAGATACCGCCGGTCTGGTCGATGAAAAGCGGCACCTTCTGCATCATCATCGAGCATGCCACCAGCTTTTCGAAGTCGGCATCGTTGATGTCGCCGCGGCGGATCTTTGACGAGGAGACTTCCGTCTGCTCGGAGATGATACGGGTGGCGAGCTGTTCCGACGACATTTCCAGCGAGTAGAAGCCGACGACGCCGCCGTTCTTCGCCTTGGTGGAGCCGTCCGGCTGCACTTCGCCTTCGAAGGCGGCGGCGATATTATAGGCGATATTGGTGGCGAGCGAGGTCTTGCCCATGCCGGGGCGGCCGGCGAGGATGATCAAGTCCGAACGCTGCAGGCCGCCCATCTTGCTGTCGAGCGAATGGATGCCGGTGGAAATGCCCGACAGGCCGCCATCGCGTTCCTTGGCGACGGCCGCCATGTCGATCGCCAGCGCCACGGCGTCGTTGAAGGCTTGGAAGCCGCCATCGTAGCGGCCGTTTTCGGCAAGTTCGAACAGTCGGCGTTCGGTATCCTCGATCTGTGTCTGCGGCGGCATGTCGAGTGGTGCGTCATAGGCGATGTTGACCACGTCCTCGCCGATGGTGATCAGCGCCCGGCGCAGGGCAAGGTCGTAGATGGCGCGGCCGTAATCCTCGGCATTGATGATCGAGACCGCCTCGGTGGCGAGACGCGCGAGATATTGCGCCACGGTCATGTCGCCGACCTTGTCGTCGGCCGGCAGGAAGGTCTTGATCGTCACCGGATTGGCGGTCTTGCCCATGCGGATGATATCGCCCGCCACCTCGAAGATTTTCCGATGCAGCGGCTCGTAGAGATGAATGGGCTTCAGGAAGTCGGAGACGCGGTAGTAGGCGTCATTGTTGACAAGGATGGCGCCGAGCAGGGCCTGCTCCGCCTCGATATTGTTCGGCGCTTCGCGGTAATGCGCTTCGGCGGGAGCAATGGCGGCGATATTGCGCGCAGCTTCGTTCATTTTCCGTCTCTTCGTCTCTTGGTGTGCCGAATGGTTTGCGACGTTCCGGTGCCACGGTCAATTGCAGAAGAGCCTCAGTGTGGCGCGCGAGACGAATTCGGTCGCGCTATTCACGTTGTTCCACTCATCCACAGGGACAAACTCTCTGCAGTAAAAAAGTCTTTGTCGCTGGCTTGCAATGGAATTGCCGACACGCGAATCACTTATGCAGAATGTCTGACGACGATTTTAACCCAGCCCGCCCCAGCGTACATCGGTAAACTGGCGGTTGGCCTTGTAAAAATGAAAAAATCAAGCTATTTCCTAGAAATAGGGTAGGTTTTTAATCATATAAAGTAGCTATATGCCGGGTCAGCCACCACGCCGAGAAATCTTCGACGAGCTTTCCGCCTTCAATCGGAAGCTCAGGGCGGCGTTCGACAGCCTGGTGCGCGAGCACGGCATGACATTGGCGAGAGCCAGAGTCTTCCATAAGCTGTCGCGCCGTGATGGCATCAACCAGCGCGAGCTGGCTGACGAACTCGAGCTCGAGACCCCGACGCTGGTGCGCATTCTCGACGCCATGGAGGCGCAGACCTTCATCGAGCGCCGCGCGGTGCCCTCGGACCGGCGCGCCAAGCAGATATTCATGACGGAATCCGGAAAAGTCGTCGCCGCCGAAGTCGAGGCTCTTGCCAGCGGCGTGCGCGCGGATATCCTGCAGGGAATTCCGGACGAGGATGTCGGCATGGCGCTCAAGGTTATCCGTTCCATGACGGCAAATCTGCAAAATATAGGCAAGTCATGAGGTAACGTATGAGCGGTGAGCCGGGCCCGATCGCGAATGCGAACGCCAACACAGCCGCTCCACCGCACATGCCCGGCTGGAAGGTGCCTCTCTATATCCTGGCGTCCGTGATGTTCTTCCTGACGCAGGGCCTCGGCCTCAATCTCGCCTTGGCCAATCTCACGCAGATCCAGGGAACCATTGCTGCCACCACCACAGAATCGGCATGGCTGTCGGCCGCTTATATGGCGCCGAATGTCAGTCTCGCCATCGCGCTGGTAAAGATCCGCATGCAGTATGGCGTGCGTAATTTCGCCGAGGTCAGCATTATCGGCTTCGTCGTTGCCTCGCTCCTCAACCTCTTCGTCTCCGACCTGCATTCGGCCGTCGTCGTCCGCTTCCTGAGCGGTATCGCCGCAGCACCTCTCTCGACGCTCGGCTTTTTATACATGCTGGAAGCCTTCGAGCCCGCCAGGAAGATGACGATCGGTGTCAGCCTGGCGCTGATGAATACGCTGCTGGCCGCGCCCATCACCCGCCTCGTCTCGCCATCGCTCCTCGACTACGGCGAATGGCGCGGGCTCTACACGCTGGAAATGGCTCTGGCGCTGCTGGTGATGCCGATCATCTATCTGCTGCCTCTGACGCCGCCGCCACGGGTGAAGGTCATCGTCTTCGGGGATATCATCAGTTATCTGCTGGTCGCCATCGGTTTCGGCTGTCTGGCCGTCGTTCTCTCGGTCGGGCGGCTCTACTGGTGGCTGGAGGTGCCTTGGCTCGGCGTGCTGTCGGCAATCAGTATCGCCAGCCTGACGCTCGCCGCCGTCATCGAGCTGCGCCGGGCGACGCCGCTGATCGACGTCCGCTGGCTGCTCAGTCCGGCGATCCTGCATCTGACCGGCATTCTTCTGCTCTTTCGCATCATCTTCGGCGAGCAGAGTGCGATCATCATGACGTTCTACCAGAATGCCGTTGGCCTGCTCTATGATCAGCTCTCAATGCTCTATTGGATCATCCTGGTTTTCACGATTGTCGGCGGTCTCGTCTGCGCGGTGCTGATGCGTTATGGGCTGAGCTGGCAGATCCAGTTTGCAGCGCTCGTCATGATGGCGGCGGGCGCCTTCATGGATGCGCAGGTCACCACCTTGACCCGGCCCGAACAAATGTTTCTCAGCCAGGCGCTGGTGGCGGCGGGCGCGGCTCTTTTCCTGCCGCCTTCCATGTCCGAAGGCTTCAAAATGGCCCTTTCGAAAGGCCCGCCTTACCTCGTGACCTTCTTCGTGGTTTTCACCTTCACGCAGAGCATCGGCGGCCTGATCGCTTCGGCCTTCTACGGCACGCTGATCACCATCCGCGAAAAATTCCATTCCGCCGTGCTGACCGAGCGCGTGCTGCTGACCGACCCCAATGTCGCTCAGCGCGTCAGCCAGCTTTCATCGTCCTACGGCAAGGTGATCGGCGACAGCGCGCTGCTGAAGGGAGAGGGGTTGGCGCTGCTCGGCGCACAGGTCACCCGCGAGGCGAATACGCTCGCCTATGCCGATGCTTTCCTGGTTGCCGGCGCGATTGCTGTCGTGTCTCTCGCCGGACTTTTGCTGCATGTGCTCTTCCGCTTCATCAAGGCTCGGCTTGCCGACGACCGGCCGCAGACCGTGGAATCCAACCCGTGAGGATATGAAATAGCGCCATGTCGAGGCTCATTCGCTCCCCCATCGAAGTCATCGCCATTCTCGCCGGCGTCGGCGGCGTCATGCTCGTGCTCTATGCCTGGCACCTACCGCCGTTCAAAAGCTCGGTCGAGACGACCGACGATGCCTATGTCAAAGGCTATGTCACGACCATCAGCCCTCAGGTCAGCGGCTATATCACCGACGTACCGATCAAGGATTACAAGCTCGTCAAGCAGGGCGATGTGCTGACCAAGATCGACGACCGCATCTATCTGCAGAAAGTGGCGCAGGCGCGCGCGACTCTGGCCGGCCAGAAGGCGGCGCTTGCCAATTCCCAGCAGCAGGAACAGGCCGCCCGCGCCGGTATCGTCTCCAGCCAGGCGCAGATCGACAGCGCCGACGCCGCGCTGAAGCGCGCCCAACTTGCCTGGGAACGTGTGACGATGCTGGTTGCCAGGGGTGTCTCCACCACCAGCGATTCCGAACAGGCGCAGGCGACGCTGCAACAGGCGCAGGCCGCCGTGAACCAGGCGAAAGCGGCCCTTGACGTATCGCAGCAGAACCTGACGACGATCATCGTCAACCGCGCCTCGCTGGAGGCCGGCGTCAGTGGTGCGGAAGCGGCCGTGCAGCTTGCCGAGATCGACCTTCAGAACGCGACCATTGTTGCGCCGCAGGACGGCCGCGTCGGGGAAGTCGGCGTGCGTCTCGGCCAATATGTGACGGCTGGAACGCAGCTCATGGGCCTGGTTCCGAAGGATATCTGGGTGATTGCCAATTTCAAGGAAACCCAGCTTGACGGCATGAAGATCGATCAGCCCGCGACGATCTCCGTCGATGCGCTCGGTCACCGCGAGATCAAGGGCCATATCCAGCGCTTCTCACCGGCGGCGGGCTCGGAATTTGCCGTCATCAAGCCGGACAACGCTACGGGCAACTTCACCAAGGTCGCGCAGCGTATCGGCGTCAGGATCAAGATCGACAAGGATCAACCGCTGGCGGATGATCTGGCGCCGGGCATGTCGGTCGTCGTCGCGATCGACAAGACTTCTCAGCCAGAGGTGGGCGTCAACGACGACTAGACCCTTTCCCATTCCTTCGAATCTCCTGTCATTCCAAATCAGCAATGGTGTGATTGAAGAGGCTTGCTAGGCGGGGTCTGCCGGTTGGGCAGTTCCCTATGCCTTCGAGAATTGAAGGAGAACGAGTTCGTGACTTTGAATAGGCATTCCTACGTCGATTACATCGCTGACCCCGATCGATCCTGCGCGATCGTCGTCCATCGAGGTGATTGGCGTGCGGCCCCGGAGAACAGTCTGCTGGCAATCGAGCGGGCGATATCGGGCGGCTATGACGTTGTTGAAATCGATGTGCGGCGCAGCAGCGACGGCGAGTTCTTTCTGTTGCACGACGATACGCTCGAACGCATGACCGGCCTCGACCGGGAGCCGGAGGCGCTGACGCTGCGGCAACTGTCCAGCCTGCACTTGCGCAATCGCGATGGCGGCGAGACGAACGAGCTAACGGACGAAAAGCTGCCGAGCCTGAACGAGGTCTTCGACCTTACGCGGGATCGCATTTTTATCCATCTCGATATCAAGCATAAGGAAATCATTCCTGATGTGATCGCTTATGCCCGCGCGGCGGGCGTGGATCAGCAGGTCGATTTCTGGGGAGAGCTGAAGACCGCCAAGGATTTCTCCTGGGTCCGTGAGGCAGTCGCGCCGCATGGCGTTCCCTTCCTGGCCAAGACGCGGCTGAACGCAACGGACGCCGCCACGCAACTTGATCTCCTCTTTCAGCTGAACCCGTTCATGTGTGAGATCTATTTCGACCGGCTGGAGCAGCTGGCGGAGCAAAGAGCCCGCTTTCAGGAGGCCGGCATCGCTCTCTGGGTCAACACGCTCGACGCCGTCTCCTGCGGCGGCTTCACCGATACCGCGGCGCTGAAAGATCCGGCGGCAATTTGGGGGCGCTTGATCGATGCCGGTGTTTCCGCCATTCAGACTGACGAGGCGGAAGCCCTGAAGGCTTATATTGGCACCAGAACATAAGTTCGGCTCGGCTCCGATGACCGCATAACAAAAAGCCCGGATCGCGAGATCCGGGCTTTCTGATATCCAGCAATAGGCTGGAAATTATGCGTCGTCGTCTTCGGCGTTGCCGTCGGCTTCCGGATCGAAGAAGTCTTCCGGACGCAGGGCATCTTCGTCGATGCCGTAGATGGCGTCAGCGGAGGTGAGGGTTTCGCCCTTGGACTGACGTTCGGCTTCTTCAGCGGAACGGGCAACGTTGAGCTCGACGGTGATTTCGACTTCGGCGTGAAGCCCGATCGCAACATCGTGCAGGCCGATGGCCTTGATCGGCGTGTTCATGTGAACCTGGCTGCGGCCGATGTTGAAGCCTTCTGCGGCGAGGATTTCAACGACGTCACGAGCAGCGACCGAACCGTAGAGCTGGCCGGTTTCGCCAGCCGAACGAACGACGATGAAGGACTTGCCGCCGAGAACGTCGGCAACCTTCTGGGCTTCGTTCTTGCGCTCGAGGTTACGGGCTTCGAGCGTTGCGCGCTCGGCTTCGAAACGCGTCTTGTTGGCGGCGTTGGCGCGCAGGGCCTTGCCGAGCGGCAGCAGGTAGTTACGGGCAAAGCCGTCGCGAACCTTGACCACTTCGCCCATCTGGCCGAGCTTGGAGATGCGCTCCAGGAGAATGACTTCCATTGTATTGTTCCTTTCCGATGTCAGATTTTCGTGTCTGGTTGTTTGGGGATGTCGGCATTCTTGTTCGGGGTGAGCGCGATCGCCTTGCGCGTATCGTAGAGCCCGAGAACAAGGATGATGAAGAGCGGCACCGTCAGCATCAGCGACGTCAGGTAGCAGAGGATCAGCACGGGTACGCGCCAGTCCTTGCCACGCGTGCGGTAATGCAGGGACGCGAAGCCGGAAACGATGAAACCGGCGCCGAAGGCGCCGAGCAAGGCAGCGCCGACCAAGGCCGGGATGCCGCCGAAGAACATGGCGACGACCGCCGCGAGAAAGACGAAGATCGCGTTGCGGTTCATGCGCAGCGCGGAGGGAATGTCCTCGCGCGGGCGCAGATTGCGGCTGGAGGCCGCGACGATGCGGGTGGCTATGTAATAGGCGGCCAGCAGCATCATGACCCAGATCATGCCCCATACGAGGGGAATGGCGTAGAGCATCAGCGATTTCGTCTTCTCGATCACCGCCGGATTGAGCTGAACCTCCGGCTGCTGCTGCTGGTTCATGACGCTGACATAGACATCGACCACCTGGCCGACGAGATCGGCGCCATAGCCCATGACCGCGCCGACGATGACGATGACGGCCGCCGCCAGGCCGCAGAGATGCAGCATGATGTCGGAGAGCGGATACCAGGCCGTCAGGTGCTCGGGGCCGCCGAGTTCGGAGGCGGGGCGTGCGAGATTGGCCAGATGGCTGAGCCAGGCCGGCACCAGTGCCAGAAGCACGGCGAAAAGCCCGAAGGACGGTGACTGGCCGATGGCACCGACAATGCCGGCCGCGACAACGGCGGTGATGACGGCAACGTTGCCCCAGCCGAGGCCGACGATGAGAATGGGGAGGGCGGAGAGCGCGCCGAAGAGGATGAACAGCAACGGCTGTACCGTCGCGCCATACACGAGTAGGGCAGCGGTAAGACCGGCGAGCGCGCCGATGGCCAGCACTTTAGCGTTCAAATTCTTCACGTCGCTGTCCTGCTTCGCATCGAGCAGTTAGAGGATGCTTCCGACACTCGGGTCTGAAAGCCGTCCCCAACATGGGGTTTAAGGTTCCGATCCGCGCCCACCGCGAAAGGGAGAAGGGAAGGCGTTGCCGCCTTCCCTCAAATCATAAGAACATCAGTCGCGATTAAGCGAGGACGTAAGGCAGCAGGCCGAGGAAACGGGCGCGCTTGATCGCCTGGGCGAGTTCGCGCTGCTTCTTCTGGGAAACGGCCGTGATGCGGGACGGAACGATCTTGCCGCGCTCGGAAATGTAGCGCTGCAGGAGACGGACGTCCTTGTAGTCGATGCGCGGCGCATTGGCGCCCGAGAACGGGCAGGTCTTGCGGCGGCGATGGAACGGACGGCGGACCGGTGCGGAGGAAACTTCAGACATATCTCAGATCTCCTTATACGCGGTCTTCGCGCGGGCGGCGCGGACGGTCTTCGCGGTCACCACGATCCGGGCGCGGGCCGCGGTCGCCGAAGCTGCGCTCCGGACGGTCGCCATCGCGGCGCGGACGATCGTCACGGTCGCGCTTCTGCATCATGGCAGACGGGCCTTCTTCGTGCTTTTCAACAGCGATCGTCATGTAGCGCAGGACGTCTTCGCTGATGCGCATCTGACGTTCCATTTCCTGGACGGCAGCCGGCGGTGCATCGATGTCCATCAGGGCGTAGTGAGCCTTGCGGTTCTTCTTGATGCGATAGGTAAGGGACTTGAGGCCCCAGTTTTCGATACGCCCGACTTTACCGCCGTTAGCTTCGATCACGCCCTTGTACTGTTCTACGAGGGCATCGACCTGCTGCGCGGAAATATCCTGTCGGGCAAGGAATACATGTTCATAAAGAGCCATGGATAGCTTCGCCTTTCTTGCGTTGATCTGAACCCGGCATTCGGCGGCTAAGCCTCAACGACTGCTCCTGAGAGGGATGACCTCAAGCAAGAAAAGCGTTTCCGAGACGGTCGAGAGCGGAGACACGGGAGGCTGGAACGCTTCCGTTCCGACGATTTCCCAAAAGGAAAACCGGCCCTCCGTTCAGCCACCAGCCAGAAGACCGGGTTGCGAACAGGGCGGCTTATACGGATTTTTGAGCGAAAGGCAAGAGGAGGCCAAGAGTGAAACACATTTGGCTACGTGTTGGTGCCGCTTGTGAAACGATAGCAGCTATGGAATTCATGCTGATGGGGTAGTGCAGGGGGTGGGTTCGTGAATATCTCAAAAAGAAAGTTCGCTTCAGCAAGTCTTGTTTTCGGGCTTGCCCTTATCGCGAATGATGCTGCGGCACGGCTAAGCTACGACGTTGGGACGACAGAGGATGGCGATAATTTTATCGTGGTGGCCGGCAGGTTTGATGCCGATGACGACTTGAGCGTATTTCGCAGCAAGGTTCTCTCTAACCACGCGCTTTCTGTCAGCTTCGATAGCGGTGGTGGGAATGTCTACAAAGCCATGGAGTTTGGCCGTCTGATCCGATCTCTGGGACTGAACACCGTCGCCGTGCGGGACTTGGTCTGTGCCTCGGCCTGTTCCCTATCATTTCTAGGTGGGATAAATCGTTTTGCCGAGCCGGGCTCAATCGGCGTTCACAAATCCTCATTTGACGATACCAGAGGAATGAATGTGGAGGACGCCGTTGCGGCTATTCAGGTGCAGACAGCCGACGTGATTTCCTACATGACCGAGATGGGTGTCGATCCCAGCCTGCTGCAACTTGCTCTCAAATACGACAGCAACGATATCCGCTATCTGTCATCGAGCGAAATGACGCAGTTCCGGGTGACAACGATGTCATTGCAGGAAGTGCAGGATTTTGAAGCCGAATCGTCATCGAATAAGCCCCCAGTAGCCAACGCGAATAAGACGTTGGCACCAAGCAAAAAGCCATCGTTGCCGCAAATTCCGGTCGCTCGAAACGGACTTATTCAAGATGACCAGGGATCAGTCTCCTTAAAGGCGAGCCGCGATATACGATCACGGACAATTGCGACTTTTGCGAATGGAAGCGGCTTGGAGATCGTCGGTCGCAACGGGGACTGGTACCAAGTGTTGATCGGTGACAAAGCCGGATATCTGCGCCGCACATCAGTATGGGTGCGTGAATTCGAAGAAAACAAGTATGGCAAGCAATATATTGAGATTGCCACTTACAAGAACTTTGAGACCGCACGATCAGTCGTTCAAAATTCAAAGACTCCCCTGGCCATTCATCTGACTTCCGACGCACTTTTTGCCGTCACCGTCAGGGGTGTTTATGGCAAGAATATCTATTCTCAGCTGTTCCAGCGATTGAGAAAAAGCAAAGAGATCCCGAAGGGTGCTTTCGTCACTTATGGCAATACCTATGTCCGTGAAGTTTGCTGTGACGCGTATGTTTCGAACCGATGAACCAAGGCACTTTCCCTGACCTGGCCAGGCGCAAAGACGCTGGCCAGGTCGAGGGGTTTATTCTTCTATGGAGAAGTCGGAGGTCTCCATCGGCTTGCCATCGACCGAGAATGTGATGTTGTAGGTGCCGATGGGCCAACCACTGTTCGGCCTGGTGATCGACGAATCGACCTGATTTTCATTCGTTTTGATATCGAAGCTCACTTCGTCGATCTTGTAATTCGGTGGAGCCGCTCCTGCGGTATCTACGGCTATCCAGGATACGGTGATCGTCGATCCCGATTTGATGTCATCTGTCAGGTCGGCCGATACAAATATTTTGGCGGTAGCCGGGGCAAAAGTGTCTTCGGATGTCTCTGCACCCTTGGCTGAGGAGATGACGATGTTTTCGAAGCCATCAGCCCACGCCATAGACGAGATGGCCGTAGTCGCGCTGAAGGTAATTGCCCAGATTGCATATTGAAGCCGACGCATTCCCAGAACCTCTCTTTTAGGGGGATGTTCCGGTCAAATATCAGTTTCAGTATAATTAAAGTTTAAAGCTGATAATTTCCTGATTTAGAATAATAGATATTGTGTTTTTCTTCGTGTCAGTGTAAACTGTAAGAAAAATATCTTTCTTAGAGTAAATTGTGCGGTTTTTTATATATGAAATCTGAAATGTTCCTATCGATTTCGATGAAATAACTATCGAAATTCATGTTTGCGCTACAAATTGTCCTATATCGGGTGGCGAGTGTCGCCGGGCGGGTGGCGATGAAAGAGAACTGCCCATGGTGCAAGAACTCAAACATTGAAGGTCGGGAAGTGGTCTCGCAGATGCGACCCACCAGCGTATCAAGATGACGGTGCCGCTATCTCGATCTTTTTTCCGTCCCGAAGTCTGTCGGACACATACCAGCCATCCCACTGGGAGAACTGCTCAAATACTCTCTTATATCCCTTGCTCTCCAGCAGCTTTTGTATCGCTCTTTCCGTCTTCCGGTTGTTCTCCACGGATATGAGATCAAATTTGCGGTCGAAGCTGCAGGCGGACAATATATCCAACTCGCTGCCCTCGGTGTCGATCGACAGATAGTCGACAACAGGCGGCGCCTGATATTTTTCAAGCAGATCGTCCAGGGATATGGTTTCCACCTGAATATGCTTTCCCTGGCTGCGAACGTCGGAGAAGTGATCGCCCTTGGAAAAATCGGCAATCGCGCTCAGCTCGGGATCGGATTCATCGGTTGCTATGAACGTGACGATATCGTCGGATTTCGATGAGACGCATTTGTGCTCGATAAAGGCCGTTCTGTTGGCTGCCAGATCCGCGTGCCAGATGGGATTGGGTTCCGCCAATATACCTTTCCACCCCAGCTTTTTTTCGAGCAGCCAGCTATTGCTGTTTTTCAAGCCGTTGGTTGCTCCAAACTCTACAAAAAAACCGTTTCGTTTTTCCGACAGCTCGAAACACACCCACAAATCCTGCATGATCTGGGCTTTGGACCAATCTCGTCTCGATAAGCAATAGCTTATAAATCTAATATCTTCATTCAATATGATATTTGATATCTGCGGCCTGTTGAGACGAATGGCGTTGAATATCGTTTTCTGTATAGATTTATTGTTGTGAAATCTGTTGCAAACAGCCGCTATGCTGGAAAAAGCAAATTTTCTTGTGCCGAACATTCTGGCTATCCAAGTCCTGTTATAGGTTAGATTAGCTTAGAACGATTTTGTGCTTCAATCAATATTTGTATGGCTGTTCGAGAGTTGCAATTCCAAGTAACGCCTTCGTGCCGAAGCGTCCCTTGGCCTTCGATATGTTGATGAATGGGATTTGTTGAACCGTCGTTGCGCCTTGCCGGCATGGCAAGGCGCTTTGCGTTGGGCGTCACATCGGCATCGGATACACGCGATGCACCTTTTCGATCTCCGCCAACACCTCTTCCGACAGCGTCACGTAGGCCGCGCCGATATCGGTCTCGAGCTGGGCCATCGAAGTTGCGCCGATGATGACGGAGGTCATGAAGGGCTTGGTGAGGCAGTAGGCGAGCGCCAGCTTGGACGGGTCGAGATTGTGCTTGGCGGCGATCTCCAGATAGGCCTTGACCGCCGGCTCCTGCAGCGGTTGCAGGCGGCCGCCGATGTCGGGATTGATCGAGCCGCGCGAGCCCGCCGGGCGTGCGCCGCCGACATATTTGCCGCTGAGGATGCCGCCGGCAAGCGGCGAATAGGCGAGCAGGCCGACATCCTCATGGTGCGACAGCTCGGCGAGGTCGAGATCGAAGTGCCGGTAGAGCAGATTGTATTCGTTCTGCGTCGAGACGACGCGCGGCAGGCTCTTCCGCTCGGCGATCGTCAGGTATTTCTGGATGCCCCAGGTCGTCTCGTTGGAAAGGCCGATGGCGCGGATCTTGCCGGCCTTCACCAGCTCGTCCATCGTCTACAGGATGTCGGTGATGTTGGCGACCGTCTTTTCGCGATCCTGGGTGAAAGGATTGTAGCGCCAGTTCTGGCGGAAATGGAAATGGCCGCGGTTCGGCCAATGCACCTGATAGAGGTCGATATAGTCGGTCTTCAGCCGCTTCAGGCTGTCATCGATCGCAGCACGGATATTGGCGGCATCCGCGCCTTGTCCGCCGCGCAGATAGTCGCGGCCAGGACCGGCGACCTTGGTGGCGAGCACGACTTCCTTGCGTTTGCCGGTCTTTTCGAACCAGGTGCCTATATACTCTTCGGTGCGGCCTTGAGTCTCCGCGCCGACGGGAGTCGTCGGGTACATTTCGGCGGTGTCGAAGAAATTGACGCCCTTGTGCAGTGCATAATCCATCTGCTCATGCGCCTCGGCTTCGCTGTTCTGCGTTCCCCAGGTCATCGTGCCCAGGCAAATCTGCGAAACGGAAATATCGGTGCGGCCTAAATTCTTATACTTCATGGGAAAACCTTGCGGATAACGGGAAATCTTTCTGCGGAAGATCGAGCGAATTTAGGCTCGAATTGTGCAAGCGCAAGAAGAAAATTGCCGCATTTCGCAGGCGCAAAAGCCGTTGGCTGCGGGGTTTACGCTATTGACTCCACCGCAAACAATGTCATTGGGAAGCGAAACGACGCCATAGGAAGCCTAATATAATGACTATAGCTTTCACATTTCCCGGCCAGGGCAGCCAAACCGTCGGCATGGGCAAGGACCTCGCCGATAATTTCGCCGAAGCGCGCGCCGTCTTCGAGGAAGTCGATGAAGCGCTCGGTGAAAAGCTGTCCGACGTCATTTTCAACGGTCCGGACGACAAGCTGACGCTGACGGCGAATGCCCAGCCGGCGCTGATGGCCGTCTCGATCGCCGTCATCCGCGTTCTTCAGGCGCGCGGCTTCGATCTGAAGTCCAAGGTCGCCTATGTCGCCGGCCACTCGCTCGGCGAATATTCCGCGCTCTGTGCCGCCGGCACGTTCTCGCTCGCCGATACGGCACGGCTGCTGCGCATTCGCGGCAATGCCATGCAGGCGGCGGTTCCGGTCGGCGTCGGCGCCATGGCGGCGATCATCGGCCTCGAACATGCCGATGTCGTCGCGGTCTGCACGGAGGCGTCGGTCCTCGGCGCCTGCCAGATCGCCAACGACAATGGCGGCGGCCAGATCGTCATTTCCGGCGAGAAGGCCCCGGTCGAGAAGGCCGCCGAGCTTGCGACCGTCAAGGGCGCCAAGCGCGCTATCCTGCTGCCGGTCTCCGCTCCCTTCCATTCTTCGCTGATGGCGCCCGCCGCCGAGGCGATGCGCGCGGCTCTCGCCGACGTTGCGAAATCCGATCCGGTCGTGCCGGTCATCGCCAATGTTCGCGCCGCCCCGGTCACGGATGCCGGCGAAATCGCCGATCTGCTGGTCGAGCAGGTCACCGGCCAGGTGCGCTGGCGCGAGACGGTGGAATGGTTCGCCGCCCATAATGTGACAACATTGTATGAGATCGGCGCCGGCAAGGTGCTGACGGGGCTTGCAAGGCGCATCGACAAATCGGTGAACGGCATCGCGGTGAATTCGGCCGCCGATATCGATACCGCGCTCGCAAGCCTGCTTGGCTAGAGCATGATCCAGAAAAGTGTGAAGCGGTTTTCTGACAAGATCATGCTCACGCAAACAGACACGAAGGAACGAGGAACACCACATGCTTGATTTGACCGGCCGCAAGGCCCTGATAACCGGCTCGTCCGGTGGAATCGGCGAAGAAATCGCAAGGCTGCTGCACAAGCAGGGCGCCATCGTCGGCCTGCATGGCACTCGCGTCGAGAAGCTGGAGGCGCTCGCCGCCGAACTTGGCGACCGCGTCAAGATCTTTCCGGCCAATCTGTCCGATCGCGAAGAGGTCCAGGCGTTGGGCGTCAAGGCGGAAGAGGAACTGGGCGGCGTCGACATCCTGGTCAACAATGCCGGCATCACCAAGGACGGTCTTTTCGTGCGCATGAGCGACGAGGACTGGGACAGCGTGCTGGAGGTCGATCTCACCGCCGTCTTCCGCCTGACGCGAGAGCTGACCCATCCGATGATGCGCCGCCGCTATGGCCGCATCATCAACATCACCTCCGTCGTCGGCGTCGTCGGCAATCCCGGTCAGGCCAATTATTGCGCCGCCAAGGCCGGCATGATCGGCTTCAGCAAATCGTTGGCGCAGGAAATCGCGACCCGCAACGTGACGGTCAACTGCGTCGCGCCGGGTTTCATCGAGAGCGCCATGACCGGCAAGCTCAACGATAAGCAGAAGGAAGCGATCATGGGGGCCATTCCCATGAAGCGCATGGGCAACGGCGCCGAGGTCGCATCCGCCGTCGCTTATCTTGCCTCCTCCGAGGCGAGCTACATCACCGGCCAGACGATTCACGTCAACGGCGGCATGGCGATGATCTGAAATGGAAAAGTCTGTTGGCGGGAACTTTCCCTCCAATAGCATGTTGAGCAACCTGGAAGCGGCGATTTTCTGGCTTTGCGACAGACTTAAACCGTGTTAAGCGGGCCATGACTGTGAACAGTCGTCCCGAAAATGCAGACGGACTGTGCCGCGTATAAGGCGGCTGGGCCGGATCTCAGGGCGGGGTTGAACAGATTTGCCAGCGGCGCCAATAGGGGCGTTGCAGGCTTTGAACAGGGTAGGGATGTCACACGGCATTCTGATCAGGACATAAGGTCGAGGAAACCGACATGAGCGATATCGCAGAACGCGTAAAGAAAATTGTTATTGATCATCTTGGCGTCGACGCCGACAAGGTTGTTGAAAGCGCTAGCTTCATCGACGATCTGGGCGCGGACTCGCTCGACACCGTCGAACTGGTCATGGCCTTCGAAGAAGAATTCGGCGTTGAAATCCCCGATGACGCTGCCGACTCGATCCTGACGGTCGGCGACGCGGTAAAGTTCATTGAAAAGGCCCAGGCCTAATCATTTGCGCTTTTTGATGGGCGGGCTCTCTGAGTCCGCCCTATTTCGTCCGGCGAAGCCGGACGCTTCCTATTCATACGCATGGCATGAAGAGACGGGGGTCTGCAGGCGATGAGACGTGTCGTTATCACGGGTACCGGCATGGTATCTCCTTTGGGTTGCGGCACGGAGGTGTCCTGGTCGCGCTTGATCGCCGGGCACAACGGCGCGCGTCTCGTGACGGAATTCGAGGTTGAAGACCTCCCCGCAAAGATTGCTTGCCGCGTTCCGGTCGGCGATGGCAGCGACGGCACATTCAATGCCGACGACTGGATGGAACCCAAGGAACAGCGCAAGGTCGATCCTTTCATCATTTACGGCATGGCGGCGGCCGACATGGCGTTGGCCGACGCCGGCTGGCATCCGACATCGGATGAAGACCAGATCGCGACCGGCGTCATGATCGGCTCGGGCATCGGCGGCCTGGAAGGCATTGTCGAGGCCGGCTACACGCTGCGCGACAAGGGGCCGCGGCGCATTTCGCCCTTCTTCATTCCCGGACGCCTCATCAATCTCGTTTCCGGTCATGTCTCGATCCGCCACAAGCTGCGCGGTCCGAATCATGCCGTCGTCACGGCCTGTTCCACCGGTGCGCACGCGATCGGCGACGCTGCCCGGCTGATCATGTTCGGCGATGCCGATGTCATGGTTGCAGGCGGCGCCGAGGCTCCGGTCTGCCGCATATCGCTCGCCGGCTTTGCCGCCTGCAAGGCGCTGTCGACGGAATATAACAACGATCCGCAGAGGGCTTCGCGTCCCTACGACCGCGACCGCGACGGCTTCGTCATGGGCGAGGGCGCCGGTATCGTCGTGCTGGAAGATCTGGAACACGCCAAAGCGCGCGGCGCAAAGATCTACGCCGAAGTGGTCGGCTACGGCCTTTCCGGCGACGCCTATCACATCACCGCTCCGTCCGCGGATGGCGAGGGCGCATTCCGCTGCATGGCATCGGCCCTGAAGCGCGCCGGTCTGACGCCGGCGGATGTCGATTACATCAATGCGCATGGCACCTCGACCATGGCCGACACGATCGAACTAGGCGCGGTCGAGCGGCTGGTCGGCGACGCCGCGTCCAGGATTTCGATGTCTTCGACCAAGTCCGCGACCGGCCATCTTCTCGGGGCCGCCGGCGCGATCGAGGCAATCTTTTCCGTACTTGCCATTCGCGACAACATCGCACCGCCGACGCTGAACCTCGACAATCCCGAACGGGAGACGGCGATCGATCTCGTTCCGCACAAGGCCCGCAAGCGGGATATCAATGTCGCATTGTCGAATTCCTTCGGTTTCGGCGGTACGAACGCGTCGCTTGTCCTGCGGCGCTATGAGGCATAATAACTGCGCGTAAATCCGAAAGGCCGGAGTGCTTTTTCGGCAAGATTATGCGCCACCCTGAATGTTGCCGCGTCCTTCGCGCATCTCACGAGATGCCCTTGCGGTAATGTCTAATCGGTCGAAAGCGGAGCTCCACCGGGCTCCGCTTTATCTCCTGAACCTGTTTTTTGCCGCATTGCTTGGCCAAACAGCAGGCAACGACAAAATGAAGGGATTGCCGGTGAGCGATACGAATCAGAGCAACGGAACTCCGAACGGGCAGAAGGGGCCGATCATCCCGAAATCGGCCAATGAAGCGCTGCGTCCGGAGCGTGTTCCGGATCCGCCGAAGCGTTCCCGCAAGGCCCGCAGTCAGATGGTGATCTTCCTGAACTTTCTGATGACGCTGGTCGTCTTCGTCATCGTTCTTGCGATGATCGGCGCCTATTATGCCATCTCTGCCTATCAGAGCGCCGGCCCTCTGACGACCAACAGCAATTTCATCGTGCGCAACGGCGCCGGCCTCGCCGAAATCTCCAATCGGCTCGAAGCCAACAATATCATCTCCGACGCCCGCATCTTCCGCTATCTGACGGCCACCTATCTGCACGACGGCGAGACGTTGCGGTCCGGCGAATACGAGATCAAGGCCGGCGCTTCCATGAAGGACATCATGGAGCTGCTGAAATCCGGCAAATCGATCCTCTATTCGGTCACCCTGCCGGAAGGGCTGACCGTGCGCCAGATCTTCAACAAGCTGCAGGCCGACCCGGTGCTGGAAGGCGATCTGCCGTCGGCGTTGCCGACGGAAGGCAGCCTGCGGCCCGATACCTACAAGTTCACGCGCGGCACCAAGCGGACGGAGATCGTTCAGCAGATGGCGGGCGCGCAGGAGAAGCTGGTCGATCAGATCTGGGAGAAGCGCGATCCGAACCTGGCGCTTGCCAGCAAGCAGGAATTCGTGACGCTGGCCTCGATCGTCGAAAAGGAAACCGGTCTGGTGGATGAGCGCGCCCATGTCGCCTCCGTCTTCCTGAACCGCATCGGCAAGGGCATGCGCCTGCAGTCCGATCCGACGATCATCTACGGTCTCTTCGGCGGCGATGGAAAACCGACCGACCGACCGATTTTCCAGTCGGATCTGAAGAAAGAGACGCCCTACAACACCTATATCATCAAGGGTCTGCCGCCGACGCCGATCGCCAATCCGGGCCGGGATGCATTGGAAGCGGTCGCCAATCCCTGGAAGACGCAGGACCTCTATTTCGTCGCGGACGGCACCGGCGGGCATGTCTTCGCCGCAACGCTGGAAGAGCACAATGCCAACGTCAGGCGCTGGCGCAAGCTCGTTGCCGAGAAGGGTGAGGACCCGAGCGCGATCGCAGTCGACGGTCAGCCCGACGATGGCGCCGCTGCCGCCGCCGGTTCCGCTTCCGGCGCGCAGCAGAAAAAGAAGACGAACTGATCCTTGGCCCGCGCCGTGCTTTCGATGGGACGCACGGGCGGACTCACTTTACAATCGCCCGCAATACGCTGATTTTCGGCGAATGACGGACTAGAATCATCGGAGGCTTGCATGGTGCTGCAGTCCATGACCGGTTTCGCCCGGCGTGAGGGAACGAGCGGGCGCTCTCGCTGGGCATGGGAGTTGCGATCGGTCAACGGCAAGGGCCTCGACTTCCGCCTGCGCCTGCCTCCGGGGCTGGAACGGCTGGAAACCGATGTGCGCAAGCGGATCACCGACAGGTTTTCGCGCGGCAATCTCCAGGTCGGCCTTTCCGTGTCCGTCGATGAAAGCCGGGTCGAAGCCATCGTCAATCAGGATGCGCTGGCGACCGTGCTGGCGCTGCGCGATCAGCTCACGGGCATCATCGATCCCGCGCCGTTGCGGTTGGACACGCTGCTCGGCATCCGCGGCATCGTGGAGTTCAAGGAAGCCGAGGAGAGCGAGGAAGCGCTCGCGGCGCGCGATGCCGACATCATGGCGGGCCTCGACGCGGCGCTCGGTGATCTCAGCGAGATGCGCGGACAGGAAGGGCGGGCGCTCGGCCAGATCCTGTTCGGCCACGTCGCCACGATAGAGGCGCTGACGGCGACGGTGGAGCGCGATCCTTCGCGTTCTCCGCAGGAGGTCGCTATGAAGTTGGCGGGGCAGGTTGCCATGCTCCTCGACGGCGCGGCTGGCTTCGATCGCGACCGGCTGCATGCCGAGGCCGCGCTCATCGCCACCAGGGCCGATCTGCGTGAGGAGATCGACCGGCTGAAGGCGCATGTGGCGGCTGCCCGCGAGCTCATCGCCAAAGGCGGTCCGGTCGGACGCAAGCTTGATTTTCTTGCACAGGAATTTAACCGGGAATCGAATACCATCTGTTCGAAATCGAATGCCGCGGCGGTCACCGCCGCCGGTATCGAATTGAAGGTGGTCATCGACCAGTTCCGCGAACAAGTCCAGAATTTGGAGTAGGCCTATGAAGCCGGCGACATCCACATCCATTCCGATTGCCCGCCGGGGGCTGATGCTGGCCATTTCCTCGCCGTCGGGCGCGGGGAAATCCACGATCGCCCGCACGCTGCTGGACACCGACAAGCAGGTCGGCCTCTCCGTCAGCGTCACGACGCGTCAGCGCCGGCCGAGCGAGATCGCCGGCGTGCACTATCATTTCGTCTCGCAGCGGGAGTTCGAACGGCTTCGCGATTCCGATTCGTTGCTCGAATGGGCCGAGGTGCACGGCAATTTCTACGGCACGCCGCGCGAGCCGGTGGAAACGGCGATGGCCGAGGGCCGCGACATGCTCTTCGACATCGACTGGCAGGGCGCGCAACAGCTGCAGGAGAAGATGCCCGCCGATGTCGTCTCCATCTTCGTGCTGCCGCCGACCATGACGGAGCTGCAATCGCGTCTACACCGCCGCGCCGAGGATTCCGAGGAGGTGATCGCCACGCGGCTCGCCAATTCGCGATCCGAGATCGCCCACTGGCGCGAATATGACTATGTCATCATCAATGACGACCTGAACACGGCTTTCGACTCGGTTCAGTCGATCGTCAAGGCCGAACGCCTGCGCCGCGACCGTCGTCACGGCATGTTCGATTTCGTACGCGGTCTCCTGGAAGAAACGCCGACGCTCTGATCCCGATCAGAAGCTCTGATCCAATCAGAGGCAATTTGCCAGGCGGCAAAATTCCTCGACGGAGAGCGTTTCGGCGCGTCGCTGCGGGTCGATATCGGCTTTCTGTAACAACGCCTCGCCACCGAGCGGCTTCAGGCTCTGCCGTAGCATCTTCCGCCGCTGCCCAAAGGCGGCCTGCGTCACCTTTTCCAGCTTGTCGACGGCACAGGGGATCGGGTTTTCCCTGGGCGTCAGATGCACCACCGTCGAGGTTACCTTCGGCGGCGGCGTGAATGCCTGCGGCGACACGTCGAAGGCCATGTGCGCCTGCGTACGCCAGCCGCAGAGAACGCCGAGACGGCCATAGTGATCGTCATCCTCATCGGCGACGATCCTCTGGCCGACCTCTTTCTGGAACATCAACGTCAGCGATTGCCAGAAGGGCGGCCAGTGGCCCGGCAACAGCCAGTTCACCAGCAACTGCGTGCCGACATTATAGGGCAGGTTGGCGATGATCTTCACCGGGCCTTCCGGCGCCAGCGCCGCGAAATCCGTCTTCAGCGCGTCGCCCTCGATGACTTCCAGCCGGCCGGGATAATGATCGGCGATCTCGGCGAGCGCCGGCAGGCAGCGTGCGTCGCGCTCCACGGCGATGACCTTGGCGGCGCCGAGTGCCAGGATGGCGCGCGTCAGCCCGCCCGGTCCCGGCCCGACTTCGAAGACGGTGACGCCTTCCAGCGAGCCGGCGGTGCGGGCGACTTTCTGGGTCAGATTGAGGTCGAGCAGAAAGTTCTGGCCGAGCGCCTTGCGTGCATCGAGGCCGTGGCGCTGGATCACATCGCGAAGCGGGGGCAGGCCATCAAGCGCGGCCATTAGCGGTCGCTTCCCGTGGCGCGGCCGATCTCGCTTGCCAGCCTGAGGGCGGCCACGAGGCTATCCTCCTTGGCGACACCCTTGCCGGCGATGCCGAAGGCCGTACCATGGTCCGGCGAGGTGCGGACAAAGGGAAGGCCGAGCGTGACATTGACGGAATCGTCGAAGCCGAGCGCCTTGGCCGGGATCAACGCCTGATCGTGGTACATGCAGATGGCGACGTCATAGCGACGGCGCGCGTCGTCATGGAACATCGTGTCGGCGGGAAGGGGACCGAAGGCATCGATGCCCTCGTTGCGCAGCACCTCGATCGCCGGGCGGATGATCTCCTCATCCTCCTTGCCGATCGCGCCGTTCTCGCCGGCATGTGGATTGAGGCCCGCGACCGCCAGCCGCGGCTTTGCAATGCCGAAGCGGGTCCTGAGATCGTGGTCGGTGATCCGGCAGGTCTCGATAATGAGATCGGCCGTCAGCGCTGCCGGCACGTCTTTCAGGGGAATATGGATGGTGACCGGTATGGCTCGTAGTTTCGGCCCGGCCAGAAGCATCACCGGCATCACCGGCTTGCCTGTCGCACGCGCCGCCAGGTCGGCGAGGAATTCGGTATGGCCGGGAAAGCCGAAGCCGGCATCGTAGAGAACCGATTTGGCGATCGGATTGGTGACGACGGCGCAGCTGTCGCCATTCATGCTGAGCGAGACCGCCGTTTCGATGGCCGCGATCGTCCCCTTCGCCGTCGCGACATGCGGCTCGCCGGCGACCACACTCATGCCGGCACCGATGGGCAGCACGGGCAGGGCGTCGGTGAAGATGCCGCAGGCTGTCGATGCGTCGGTTTCCCGCAGGGGTACATCGAGGTTCAATTGCAGGGCGCGCGCCGCAAGGACGTTCGGATCGCCAAGAAACAGGAAGGGCGGCAAAGCAAGCTCGCCGCGGCGGAGCCAGGCGGCGAGCGTGATGTCAGGTCCGATGCCTGCTGGGTCCCCTTGCGTGAGCGCGAGAGGGCGGGAAGGGTGCTGCGGCATCGCGTCGATCAGCGATAGAGGATCTGCGCCTTGGAGCGCAGTTCGTCCATATACTTCTTGTCGTTGGCGCTGACGCCTTGGGCGCCCGCCTTGCCGATGTCTTCGGCGCGGAAGACGGCCGCGGCGGCGACGTCGTCATTCACCTGGCGCTGCGAGCAGATGGCGACATATTCAACGCCGCGGTCGGTGACGACAGGGCTGGTCGTATTGCCCTGGGCTTTTTCAAGCAGCGGCTTCCAGACCTCGGGAAGATCGGGAGCGAGTACGCGGCCGAGATCCTGGACGGAAACGTCACGCATGGTCGCGGCAAAGACCTTCGCCTGTTCGCAGCCGGGGAACTTGGCCCGCGAGGCTTCCGCCTCGGCCTTGCGCTGGTTGAGGATGGCGTTCCGCTTCGCGGTCGGGACGACGAAGACGATCTGTTTCAGGAAGTATTCCGTCGTCACCGGCTTCGTCTTGTTTTCCGTCATACGCGTGACGAGGTCGTCGTTTGACAGCTTGTTGGCGTTGCTCGAGCCGAAGCGGGCATTGACGACGCGCGGCCAGCTCATCGAGATGGCGATATAGGATTTGAAGTGATCGACGCCGACGCCCATCTTTTCGAGGATCTGGCCAAGCTGCTGCGGCGACATCTTGTTGCTTGCGGCGAAGCGGCCAAAGGCATTGTCGACGTCCGTCGTCGAAACAGACATGCGCACGCGGGCGATTTCAGAGCGCTTCAGCGTCTCGTCGATGAGCTGTTCCTGTGCCAGCTTGTTGAGGTCGCCCTTCTGGTGCTGCAATTTGAGGAAGTTGACGCGCTTGGCGATATCGCCCGAGGTGATCGCCGAATTGTTGACTACGACCTTCACTTCGCTCGCAGCGAAGGCAACATCGCTGCTCGGCATGGCGAATGTGGCCATGACCAGCGCCGCGGCTCCGAATAGCACAGCGCGCATCGGTGTCTTTCCAGAGAACATTAATTACCCCTTCCCAAAGGTCCTTATCCGCACTGCGTCACATCGGGACGCCATTCGCGCAATACGGCAATTTTGCGCCACATGTCTACAACAAGCACCACGAATTGCAAAATCCTTGCGGCGAAACGATGACGAGGAAGGGAGCGGCGGCCGGTTTCAAACAAAAAGGGCCGGCGTGGAGCCGGCCCTTTTTGTGAATTTGCTGGATCAGAACGTGGCGTCCTGAGTACTGCCGAGATTGACGTCACCGAGCGTGCGGAACGTGATTCGGGCGCCGACAGACCAGTTGCTTGCCGATGCACTCGTCGAATCCTTCTTGTTCAGGAAGGAAATGCTGAAGATCGTGCATTCGTCCTCATAGGAGAGGCCGACGCCCTGGCGAGTGATCTCGCTATCGTTGATGTCATAGTTCACCGTACCGAACACCGACCAATATTCCTTGAACTTGATCTGAGCGCGCGTCTGGATTTCATCCTGATTCGAGGTGAAGCCATATTGCGGCTGTGCGGCAATATGGGTGTACGTCGCGGTAGTCTGGAAGACATCGTTGGCGAAGCCGACCGTGGTATCGCCGCGACGGAATGCGAAATCCTTTTCATCGAAACGATAGGACTGCGAAAGCGAGAAGCCCTGCGGCGTGGTGAGGCCGAACATGGTCACATAGTCGGAGCGGGCGGTTTCAAGCCCCGAATCCGTGCCGACGCCGGCAAGATCGCTCTCGGCAAAGGAGTTGCGGCCGGCAAGCTGGAACGATTGGCCGAAGATATGCTGCAACTTGTAGCCGCTGTCGAAGCTGCCCGTATAGCGCCAACCGACGTTGGCGCGCGTGCCGCCTTCGATGCGATCGAAGCCCGAGAACTTGTCGCGATCGAACAGATTGGTCGCATCGAAGACGAAGCTCTGGGCATCCTCGTTCGGCAGTTGCCCGGCAAGTTGCTCGTCCGGGCGCACATAGATCTGCGCGATCGGTTCGAACACATGCGTGCTGTTGTTGGTGGTGATGAGGAACGGGTATTTGGCCTCGAGGCCGGCCGTCACCATGCCGCGCGTCGCGTAGTCGCTGGTGTCATAGTTGCCGGAATAGTCGCCACTGGGCGAATCCATATTGAGGCCGTAAACGTCGCCGCGAGCTGCCGCCAGCGGTGTCAACACCAGACCCTGATCGGTGGTGAAGGTGCGCTGCCACTGTAATTCGGTACTCAGGCGCGTATAGCTTCCAGACAGACCCAGGAAGCGGTCGTTCAGGCTGCCGTCGCCAAGGTTGTTGACGTTGTCGAGCACCGATGCCGTATCACGCGACAGGTGCGTGAAGTTCATGGTCGCCGACAATTCGCCGCCATAGACCGACTTCGGATCGACATAGTGATAGTCGACGCTCGGATAGACGATCGCCTGCTGCTTCTCGGCGGTGCTGTTGTTATCGGTGTCTTGGACGTCGTAATAGAAAGCGCGCATATCGAAATAATTGCGCTTGCCGAGACCGGTCAGGTAGGCCTGGTTGGTATGGGTGCTCTGGTTGAGACCATCCAGCCCGTAGGTGCGCGAGAAGTTGTTGTCGCTCTGCACCATGACATCCCAGCCGAACGTCCAGCGCGGATTGATCTTGAAATCCGCCTTGGAGGCAATCATGCCGCGGGTCTTGTTCTCGGCATCACTGGTATTGGCGGTGAACGCATCGGGGTTCATCTGGTTGATGCCGGCGACGCGCAGAATATGCGTGCCGTTTTCGAAGCGCTGCCGGAATTCACCCTCTAGCAGGAGGCCCTGGTTCGTATAGCCGGTGGCGCTGATCGTTGCGTCCATGCTCGGCGAAATGACGTAGTAATACGGAACCTTCAGGCCAAAGCCGAGGTGTTCCGAAATACTCATCGACGGGAACAGGAAGCCGGACTTGCGCTTCACCGTGTTGTCCGGAACCTCGATCCACGGAATATAGGCGATCGGCTGCCCGAACAGCTCGAAGCGGGCATGCTCGAGGCGGACGGTATGTGTCACGCCGTTCTGCACCACGCGCTGCGCCTTGACCTGCCACAGCGGTGCGCGGCCCTGTTCGGAGCAGGACTGACAAGCCGTATAGACGCCCTTCGTCAGAATCATCTGCGTGCCGCCGACACGCTCGCCCTTTTCGGCGGCCATGCGGGTATTGTCCGGCATTTCGATGCGCAGGGCGTTGACGAAACCATCGGAGAAGCTGTCGGTGACATCCATTTTGTCACCATACATGCGATTGCCGTCGGGGCTGATCAGCTCGACATTGCCGAGGGCCGTCATCCGACCGGTCTTCTGATTATATTCAACCTTCTGGGCGACCATCTTGTAGCCGCCATAGTTGATCTGCACCGCACCGGTGGCGGTGACGATCTGGTTATCCTTGTTATAGACCAATTCGTTGGACGAAAGGATCAGCTTGGAGCCGTCCGGCACCTTGACCTTGATGGGAGAGGTCGCAGCACCGGCACCGCTGTTATTGTCGGTGGCCTGGGCGTAAGCTACGACCGGACTCATGACATATGCGCATGCGGCCGTGCCCGTGATGAGGGCAGCCACAAATTTCCTGATACTCTTGCGGTTGCCTGCCGCCACTAGCCGTCCTCCTGATGAAGCAGGATCGTTGCTCCGAATGCCAAAGCGACGATCACGGGTATCCATGTCGCCACGAAAGGAGGAACCACTCCGCTGCTCCCGAATGCCTTTACAAGCACGGTGACAACATAAAGCACGAAGCCTGAGAGGATTCCACCCAGAATCACGGAGCGCGATTGGTTGAATCTACTGAATTTTAGGGACACGGTTGCTGCGATCAGCGTCATTGCCACCAAAAGAAATGGCTGCGACAGCAACGAGTGAAATTGCGTTTCAAGCGCCTTGGTTGAGATGCCAAAGGACTTGGCAATCGCTATTCGATTAGAAAGATCATAAAAAGCAATGGTTTCCGGTTGCGCCAAACGCTCGGAGACGAAATCCTGTTTCAGATTCGTACGAACCTGTGTCGTGTTTTTGTGAACGGGAATTTCGCCCGGCGCGCGCTCGACGACACTGTTAAGAAGCCAGTAACCATCTTCCAACTTTGCCGACTGGGCATCCTGCCTCAGAACGATATTTCCCTGTGAATCGAAGTGGATAAAGACAACGTTCATCAGCGTCGTGCCGTTGTTGAGAACGGCCTTGGCACCGATGATGATATCGCTCTTGCCATCCGACTGACGCAGCCACGGAATGGAAAGTGTATTACGATAGGACGGGTCGCCGCGCAGATCGGCTTCCATCGTTTCCGCCTGCCGCTGGCCCCATGCCGCGACCGGATTGAGGGCGAACATGGTCAGCAACCCGACACAGAAGGCGCCGACCACGAAGGGCGTCATGAACTGCCAGACGGAGATGCCCGCCGCGCGCGCGATCACCAGTTCGCGGCGGCGGTTGAGCGCGATCAGCACGGTCATGCCGACGAAGAGGGCGATGAACGGCACCGTCTGTTGTATGATGAACGGCAACCTGACCGCCGTCATCAGCAGGCCGATGCGGACTGTATACCCCGGAAGGCCAGCGAGCCGGCCAGCGGTCTCGCTGAAGTCGATCAGATACACCAGCGAGGTGACGCCGAGGAAAAACCAGAGCGTCGTGATGATGTAGCGCGCGAAGAAGTAGCGGCCGAGCGTGCTGAAGATCATGCGCCGCTCCCGTTCGAGCTGCCGGGTGTCGGGATGCGCTCCTGGAGCTTCTGCCGCCAGGTGCCGAAACGGTTGCGGATCGACACCGGCATGGACATTTTCCGGTTCCTGAACAGCAGGACGATCGCAATCAGCGTTGCGGCGATGTTGATCCCATAGAGGATGCCGACGAAATAGGGCGCGGTCTCGATCTGGTTGGCCGCGTAGAAATCCGCCCAACGCAATGCAAAAGCGATGGTCAGCGCCGATACCATCGGATGCAGTCGCGCTTCGCGATGGGATCGCGCGTCGCCGGCGATCACCAGGGATATCAGGGCGAAGATGGCCGGCAGCGCCCAATCGGTGAGGCGTCGGTGCAGTTCGGAACGGTAGCCGCTTGGTTTGGCTTTGTAGTCAGGATCGTTCGGATCCGGACTGAGCAGGAAGCCGAGACCGCGATCGCCGGCGCGCAACGTTGCCTGACCTCGGCTCTGCGTCATGTCGGAAAGATCGAAGGAATAGGAATCGAATTTGATGACGGAGACGTTGCCATCGGCTGTCTTGCGGTGGACTTCGCCATCCTTCATCAGTAGCGACGAGCCGCTCGCATCGACGGCGCCTTCCTTGGCGTAATAGATGAGATCGAAAGTGGGATCGCGCGAATCCACCACGAACAGGCCCTTCAGGATTCGCCCCGACAGGCGCTGGGTGATCTGCACGTAAAGCCCGTCTTCGATGCGTCGGAAATTCTTCTCCTCGATCACGGTCGAGAGCAGGTCGGCATAGGCTTCCGCGACCATTTGCCGGGCAGCCACGCGGGCTTTCGGCTCGACCATATTATCAACGAGGAAAGAGAAGACGCTGATCGCTATGGCGAGAATCATGATCGGGCGGATGATGATGCTCCGCCTCGCGCCCGCCGCCTCCATGACGGTCAGTTCCGAATCGCCGTTCATCGCGGTCAGGGTCTGCGTGATGCCGATGACCAATGCGAACGGTAAAACGACGGGAATGATAGTCGGCAGAATAAGGGTCGCGAGCGTTGCGAACGAACCGATCGACTGGCCGCTATCGGTCACGAGATTGATGCGCTGCAGTACCTGAGTCGTCCAGATAATAGCGAGCACCGGCAGCAGGGCTACCAGGAACATCATGCCGACACGCCGTATGATATATGTTTCGAATAACTTCATGCCGGCCCTTAAACGCAACGCTCCATCGGGCGAGCCGGCAGAGATTCATCCTCCTCTACGCTGTTTGCGTTTTTTTGGCGACAACCCACTCGCAAAAAATTCTTTAATTTTCTGAGATTTTTCTGCTGTGTGTTGTTTGGGAGAGGGCCACAAGTGCGAAGAATATGACAAGGGAGGAGAGCCAGCCAAGCACGGCATCCGACAGATAATGGCTTCCAAAAGCCACTCTAAGGGCTGGAATGAGAATCGAAACGACCACGATCGGCGCCGCAAGAGCGGTGCGGGCGGGCTGCGGGATGATGAAGATCAGGCAGAACAGCCAACCGGCGGCAGCGGCTTCGCCGGAGACGAAGGAACAGTTGCTGACGCATTTCCCGGCAAAGGAGCCGGCATGAACGAAGTCGAGCGTGCCGCCAAACAGGTCGGTCTGCCGTGGCCGCGGGCGGCCCGAGAATGCCTTGAGCCAGAGATTGACGATCAGCACGGGTCCGAGAAGCAGCGAACCGAGCGCGATCTTCAGATTGCAGGCTCGCATCCTCTTGAAAGTTGCGCCGTGCTGCTGCCAACACTGGATCAGCATCCAACAGAGGACGGAGGCGGCGAGATAGGGAAGCTGGAAGAATATCCCCCTGAGCAGGCGCATATGCGGATCGTCACCATACGGAAAAATGCCGCAGACCTGACCGGACCTGGCGGGGACGATGCATTGCTCCGGCAGAAAGAACATATTGGCGACGGCGAGATCGATCTGCGGAAGAATCGAAAACAGCCCGAGCAGTACCCACCACAGGCAAAAGAGAGCGACGAATGTATCGCCCGCCGTACGCGGCCGCAGGATCTCGGGAAAACGGTCCTGGCGATCGAAGCTGTTGAAATCAATAATCAAGGTGGCGTTCCGGTCAGTGATAACGCCGGGCAGGCGGCGGCACGCAGCGCATGCGCCGATAGGCTAGCGACAACAGATGACAAGGATTTGAAGGCGGCAAAGACGCTTCTTTTGCCGAATGTCCCGCCAAAAGCTTGTCTTCGATGGGAAAAGCTTGAATGATCGAAATCTACAATTCAATTTTGTAATACGCATATCTATCGGAGCAGAAATGTCTGTGAAATTTGAGATTTCCTTTGTTAAAACGGCTCGGCTCAATGGAGGCTTGGCCATTCTCCTTAAAGACACGGACAGCGAATTGCCGGCGGGGGCCGCAAGCGCCGATCCGGCGAATGTTTTCGCCAAGGCCGCGCGCATCGCCCGTTTCACCGCCAAGGGCCTGGCGAGCCTCGATATCGTCGCACCCGAAGGCTCGCCGGTCGACCGGATCGTCGTCATCGGCACCGGCAAGGCGAAGGAGCTGAACGCGCATGACTGGCTGAAGCTCGGTGGCGCTGCGGCGGCACGCATCCGCAATGTCGACAAGGCCGCGATCTTCATCGATTTGCCCGGCACGGAAGCCCGCGGCAAGGCGGCCGCCGATTTTGCGCTCGGCATGCTGCTGCGGTCCTACGGCTTCGACACATACAAGACAAAGAAGGCCGACGACGAGGATAAGAACGGCGGGCAGAAATCCGTAAAGGTCACCATCGTCACCCCGGACGTCGCGGCCGCGAAGAAGCTTTTCGGCGCCTCGGAGGCGATCGCCGACGGCGTTATCCTGGCCCGCGATCTCGTCAACGAGCCGCCGAACGTGCTCGGTCCGGTCGAATTCGCCGCCAAGGCCAAGGCGCTGGAAAAGCTCGGCGTCGAGGTGGAGATCCTGACGGAGCGCGAGATGCGGCGGCTCGGCATGGGCGCGCTGCTTGGCGTGGCGCAGGGGTCGGTGCGCCCGCCGCGTCTGGTGATCATGCAATGGAAGGGCGGCAAGGCGAAGGAGAAGCCGGTCGCCTTCATCGGCAAGGGCGTGGTGTTCGACTCCGGCGGCATTTCCATCAAGCCCGCCGCCGGCATGGAAGACATGAAGGGCGACATGGGTGGCGCCGCCGCCGTGACCGGCCTGATGCACACGCTTGCCGCACGCGGCGCCAAGGTCAACGCCATCGGCGTCATCGGCCTGGTCGAAAACATGCCCGACGGCAATGCCCAGCGTCCGGGCGATATCGTCACCTCCATGTCCGGCCAGACGATCGAGATTATCAATACCGACGCCGAAGGCAGGCTCGTGCTCTGCGACGCGCTCTGGTACACCAATGACCGCTTCAAGCCGCAGTTCATGATCGATCTGGCGACCTTGACCGGCGCGATCCTGGTCGCGCTCGGCAATCTGCAGGCTGGTCTGTTCAGCAATGACGACCAGCTGGCGAACCAGCTCACCGCCGCCGGCCTTGTCACCAACGAGCGCCTGTGGCGCATGCCGCTCGGCAAGGACTACGACAAGATGATCGACAGCAAGTTCGCCGACATGAAGAACACCGGCGGCCGCTATGCCGGCTCGATCACCGCCGCGCAGTTCCTCAAGCGCTTCGTGCAGGAAACGCCCTGGGCGCATCTCGACATCGCCGGCACGGCGATGGGCTCGACCCTGGACGAGATCAACCAGTCCTGGGGTTCGGGCTATGGCGTGCGCCTGCTCGACGAACTGGTTCGCGAGAACTACGAATCGTGACCTTCGGGCGTGTTTGAGATAGGAGAGGCGGCATGACCGACGTTCTCTTCTACCACCTGACGGAATCGAAGCTTGAAGATGCCTTGCCGCCGCTGATCGACAAGAGTGTCGAGCGCGGCTGGCAGGTTGCCGTCCAGACGCGGGATCCGGTCAGGCGCGATGCGCTTGACACGCATCTCTGGACCTATCGCGAAGACAGCTTCCTGCCGCATGGTACGGACGAAAGCGAGATGGCGGACAAGCAGCCGGTCCTCTTGACCGTCTCGCCAGACAATCCGAACAATGCCAGTGTCCGCTTCTTCATCGACGGCGCCGAAGCCTCGGATATCGAGGCCTACCAGCGCGTCGTCTTCATCTTCGACGGCTACGATCAGGAACAATTGGAAGGCGCCCGCGCGCAGTGGAAGAAGCTGAAGGGCGAGGGGCATAGTCTCACCTACTGGCAGCAGACCCAGGAAGGGCGCTGGGAAAAGAAGGCGTGACGCTCCTCCTTCTCCCCTCGGGGAGAAGGTGCCCGACAGGGCGGGTGAGGGGGTGGCGCGGCATACCAAGAGGCGCCGTAATCTTGCGAACGAGATCGTTTCTCCCGGTAACGCCCCTTAAGCTGCGCGTGGCGCGCAACCTTCTCCCCGCCGGGGCGAATGGAATGATCTAATCGCCAGGCATCGTGACGACGCTATCGACAAAGGCTCGCTTCGCCTCTGTGTAGGCAGCCCGGTTCTCGGCATATTTCCCAGCCAGGTCGATTTTCAGCATTTCATATGCCTGCGCCAGATCAGGACTCGCCCGGAGCCTATCGCGAAATAGAATCCACCGATTCCAGTTGATGCCGCCATATTCGACGATGTGAACAAGATGCGTACGCGTCTCACCCTTGATGCCACGGCCGAAAATATGATCGTCCGGGACGATCTGGTTGCCGGCATAGTCGTAGCCGATTTTCTCCATCGGCATGATGCAGGATAAACCGTCGTTGAAGCGCTTGACGCCGACGGCAATGTCGATGATCGGCTTGGCCTTGATCGAAGGTATCGATGTGCTGCCGATATGCTGGATGTCGACGGCAAGGTCGCCAAGCACCCTGCGAATGGCTGCTTCTTCCAGCACATAGGCCTTCTGCCATTTGGCATTCGGCTCGGCGAGCGTAACGGACTTGTTCCTGACGCCCAGCCCGAAGTTCTCCCCGCCTTCCGACGACACCGTAATCCCCCTGACAAATGAAGATGCGCCACTTTAGCATCTGGCGCGGCGCATCTCATCGGTCAATCGAGCCTAGTCGTGGAAAGCCTCGACGAACTTGCGCTTGCCGAGCATGAAGGCGTCGGCGACATGGCGCAGCGGCGCGAGGTCGACATCGGACGTGCCGGCTTTGACGATCTCGGCGAAGCGGCGATAGAGCGAGGGATATTCGGCCTCGGGCGCGGTGAACGTCAGTTCGCCGTTGACGGAGAGCTTCGAGCCGCCTTCGGAGAGCACCATCTGGCCCGCTTCAGTTTCGGCGACGATATCCCAGCTCTGCTTGCCGGTCTGGCGCCAGTCGAATTCGGCGCGCACGGCAAGACCCTGGCCGCTCTTGAAGTGCAGGTCGGCGGCGATCGGAGAATCGCGGTTTTCGGGGAATTCCAGCACGGCGCTGGTCAGGAAGAGCGGTGGCAGGATGTGGGTGACGATCGACAGCGCATTGATGCCCGGATCGAAGACGCCGAGACCGCCGGCCTGCCAGATCCATTCCTGGTTGGGGTGCCAGTGGCGCACATCTTCCTTCCAGATCACCTGGGCGCTTTTGATCGTCGTCCCGTCGAGGAAAGCCTTGGCGGCTTCGACGGCGGGGGCGTAGCGCGAATGCCAGCTTGCAAACAGCGAAACGCCCTTTGCCTTGGCAAGCGCCTCCAGATCGGCGACCTCGCTCAACGTCGCGCCCGGCGGCTTTTCCAGGAAGACATGCTTGCCGGCCTGGAGCGCCTTGTAGGCGGCCTCGTAGCGATATTGCGGCGGCATGCAGAGCGAGACGGCATCGATCTCGGGAACCGCGTCCAGCATGGCCTCGATGGTGGTGAAGGATTGGATGCCTTCGACCGTGCCGTGGCGGCTTGCCGTGGCGATCAGCTTGAAATCCGGATTGTTCGCGATGGACGGAAGATGCTGGTCGCGGACGATCTTGCCGACGCCGACGATAGCGAGGTTGATGGGGGACATGGGTGTCTCTCGATTAGTATGATTATTGGTATGGTCTTTTATCAGAACGACACGGGCGGGCAAGAGCGGGCAAGCATGATCTCCGATGTGCCGATTCAGTCCTTGGCCGGCTTCATGATCGTCTCCCGGAGGAAGCTGTACCCCAGCGCGACACGCGCCGCGAGATCGGTCGACGCGCCATCGCCGCCGTGGCCGCCCGAACCGAATTCGTGGAATAGCGGATGGTGGCCAAGCTCCTCCATGCGCGCCGCGAACCGACGCGCATGCGAAGGATGAACCCGGTCGTCATTGCTGGAGCTTTCGATATAGATCGGCGGATAGGTGACGTCCGAGGCCGGCCTGAGGTTGTGCAGCGGCGAATAGGAGAGCAGGTAATCCCGGTCCGCCCGATCATCGGGATTGCCGTATTCGTCGATCCAGGCCCGTCCGGCGGGGAAGACGTGGAAGCGGGTCATGTCCAGCACCGGCACCTGGCACCAGATCGCGCCGAAATCCCTAGGATAGCGGGTCAGCATCGCGCCGGTCAAAAGCCCGCCATTGCTGCCGCCATTGGCCGCGATGCGCGACGGCCTGGTATAGCCGCGGGCGACGAGATCGCGGGCGACGGCGGCAAAATCGGCGAAGGCCCTGTGGCGGCCGTGGCCCTTGGCTGAGCGATGCCAGTTCGGGCCGAGTTCTCCGCCGCCGCGAATATAGGCCTGCACATAGGCGCCGCCCTGTTCCAGCCAGCGGCCGATGACGCCGGAATAATGCGGACTGAGCGAGACATCGAAGCCGCCGTAACCGTACATAAGCACCGGCAGTTCGCCTTGCGTCCATGTCTTCGGCAAGACCAGCCGATACGGCACCTTCGTGCCGTCTTCTGACGTGGCTTCGAGCAATTCGGAGGTCATGCCGTCGCTGTCGAAATAGGCGGGTGAGCTGGCGGCACGAACCAGTTCAAGCGGCTTCCTGCGGTTGGCAAGCTCCAGGCGATAGCAGGATGGCGGCTGCAGGAAGCCTTCGCCATAGACCTGCAGTGTGTCGTCGCCGAGATGCAGTTCTGAATAAAGCGGCTGGAGCGCAACCGTTTCGACATCCGCTGGCAGCGGGATCTCCTGGACCTCCGCATCCGGCTTGGTCAGATCCAGGACGAAAAGACGGGGTTGCAGATTGTCGGAGACGACGAAAACGCACCATTCGCGCATCAAAAGGAACTGCGACACGGATTGCCGTTCACTGGGCGAAAACAGGATGCGCATCGCCTCGGCGCTGATGTCGCCGGCCTCTCGCGGCAAGGGTTGCAGCGCCAGGCTGCCGGCGGGGATGCGCTCATCGGTCTTGGCGAGCCAGAGGCAATAGGAATAGTTGAACTGGACGTCGATTTCCCTCGGCAGATCGATGCGCCGCAACGAGAAATCCGGCTCCTTGACGAAGACGCTGCAACTGCCGATCTCGTGGCCGGTGATGAACAGGCGGATCGGCTTGGCCGTCCCCTTCTTCGCAATGCCGGAGAGAACCGGGTCGATGACCACGCAGGAACCGTAAACGTCTGTATCGGCGGTGGCATAGAGCAGCGGCGCCTTTGCCGGCGCTTGGCCGCGCTTCAGGCGGCGACCGACGCGTGGCCAGCCGGAACGCGTCGAGGACAGGCGATCGATCGAACCGAAATAGGCGATTTCGTCGCGGTTGAGCCATGTCGCGTGGCAACGTGCCGGCGGCGTATCGAAGCCGCCCTCGACGATGCTCTTGGCCTCGCAATCGAACTCCAGCAGCCGCGCGAGGTCGGAGCCGCCATCGGAAAGGCAGATCAGCACCCGCGTCGGCTCCCAGGGACAGGTGATCGCGCCGCGCCAGATCCAGAGCTTGCTCTCCGATGCGCAGAAGGCGTCGAGATCGAAGATCGGCTCCCAGGGAGCGCCGGGCACCGGGTCCAGATTGGCCGGAAGCCGATACCATCTGCCAAGGGGATGATCCGCGCTGCGGTGGAAGTCGAACAGCCACTTGCCACGACGAACCACCTGGATCAGCCGGTCCTCACGCTCGATCAGCGCCTTGATCGCCGCGCTGTCGGCCTCGAATTCCGGCGTCACGAGGGCTCGTTCCGACTGCGCATCCCTCTCGGCGACGAATTGCAAGGTGAGTGGATCGTCGTCGTGCTCGAGATTTAGATGCATGGGAACCTGATACGCTATTGATGATGTGAATCGTATATAAACAAATCAAAATGCACTCGCAGAAGCAACCATGCTTCCCCAAGTGCATCCCGTCATACAGATTTCCGGTGTCTATCCGCCTCAACGCACCATTTTGATATCGGCCTGGGCGACCAGATCGGAGCCCGGCTTGGGGGCGGCTTTATACTTGAGCGTCACGACCTTGTAGCCCTCTTTTTCCATGCGGGTCAGAAGGGCTGGCAGCATGGTGGCGGTGCGCTGATGGATGTCGTGCATCAGGATAATGCCGTGGCCGCGCTTGCGCAGCTCGTTCATGGTGCGCGCCGCGACAGCGGCGGGCGACGTGGTGAAATAGTCCTTGCTGTCGACATCCACATCCATGATGACGAGATCGCGCATGGTGACGGCCCTGCGCAGGCGCTTGGAATCGGCAAGATAGGGAAAACGGAAGAAGGGGACATCCGTGCCGACCACTTTGGCGACGGCGTTCCTGCCGCGCATGACCTCGGCCATCGCCATATCGAAGCTCATATTGTCGAGATCGGGATGACGGAAGGTGTGGCTGCCGATGGTTTCGCCGGCGGCAACGACCTTGAGGGCGGTCGCCGGATGCGCTTCCGCCATCTCGCCGACCATCATGAACGTCGCCTTGACGCCGAACCTGTCGAGTGTCGCGAGAATGCGCTCCGTCTTGCCGGGGGCAGGGCCGTCGTCGAAGCTCAGGATGACTTCCTTGTCGGCGAGTTTCAGGTCTTGCAGGGAAGAGACTTCCAGCGTGCGCCCGGCGAGCGTGTGAGAGCGGGCTTCGTCGCTTGTTTCGCGTGTCTCAACATCGGCGCTCGCCCATTTGGTCGGCTCCATGTCGACGGGGTCGTTGGCCTTCAACGCCCTGCGTTGCGGTTCCTCGGCGGCAAAGCTCGTCTTCAGCGAAGCCTCGCCCCCCGGCTTCGTGGCGCAACCGGCAAGGGACAGGGACACGGCAAGGCCGGCCAATAGAAGACGGTAGGTCATCGGAAGCGCTCAACATATGTGTTTGAATGTTGGGCGTATTTTCCCCGATTATGGTTAATGATCGGTTAGGATCGGCGCGTGACCGCTCACGGAATTAGCGGTTTCAGCCAGCCATCGCGCTTTCATATTCCGAGGAAAGCTCCAGCCACTGCTCCTCGGCGGCGGCAAGCTTCTCCGCCGCGTCGGAACGCTGCTTGGCCTTTTCGGCGGCCTTGGCGGGTGCTTTCTCGTAGAGGGCTGGATCCGCAAGTTCCACATCAAGCGCCTGAATCAGTTTCTCCAGCTTAGCCGTCAAGGATTCGATTTCGTTGATCTTTTTCCGGAGCGGCGCGAGCGAGGCGCGGCGGTCGGCGTTGAGCTTGCGCTGGTCCGCCTTGGAGACGGAATCGTCGGTGCCGTTCACTTTGGCCTTGTCGTCTTTGGCCTTGGGACTGGCGATGACGAGGCTGCGATATTCCTCAAGGTCGCCGTCGAAGGTGGAGACCGTGCCGTCGCGCACCAGCCAAAGCTGATCGACGGTCGCCTCGATCAGATGGCGGTCGTGCGAGATCAGGATGACGGCGCCGGAGTAGTCGTTCAGTGCCTGGATCAGGGCGTTGAGGCTGTGGATGTCGAGATGGTTGGTCGGTTCGTCGAGGATCGGAAGGTTTGGTGCGTCGAAGGCCGCAAGGCCCATCAGCAGCCGCGCCTTCTCCCCGCCGGACAGATCCTTGACCGGCGTGTCCATCTTCTCCGTCGCAAGGCCCATCTGCGCGACGCGGGCGCGTACCTTCGGCTCCGGCGCATCGGGCATGCGGCGGCGCACATGCTCGACGGCGGTCTGGTTCGGCACGAGGTCGTCGAGCTGATGTTGCGCGAAGAAGCCGATCTTCAGGTTCGGCGCCAGCTTCACGTCGCCGCTGTCGGCATCGAGACGGCCTGAGACGAATTTCGCGAAGGTGGATTTGCCGTTGCCGTTCGAGCCAAGGAGCGCGATGCGATCGTCAGCGTCGATGCGCAGGTTGAGGCGCTTCAGGATCGGCTTGCCGGGCTCGTATCCGACCGCGCCGCCGGTGACGGCGATGATCGGCGAGGCCGCCTGCTTTTCCGGCTCGGGAAAGCTGAAGCCCATTACGTGATCTTCGATGACGGCGGCGACCGTGCCCATGCGCTCCAGCGCCTTGACGCGCGACTGCGCCTGCCGGGCCTTCGTTGCCTTGGCCTTGAAGCGGTCGATGAAGCTCTGCAGGTGCTTGCGGGCCGCATCGTTCCTCGCCTTCGCCTTTGTCTGCAGCTCGTCAGCCTCCGCCTTCTGCCGCTCGAACTGGTCGTAGGAGCCGCGATAGAAGGTCAGTTTCTTCTGGTCGAGATGGACGATGGCATTGACGGCCGTATTCAGCAGGTCGCGGTCATGCGAGATGATGATGACCGTATGCGGATAGCGGCGGATGTAATCCTCCAGCCAGAGCGTGCCTTCCAGATCGAGATAGTTGGTCGGTTCGTCGAGCAGGAGCAGGTCCGGCTCGGAGAACAGCACGGCCGCAAGCGCGACACGCATGCGCCAGCCGCCCGAAAAGGAGGAGGCGGGGCGATGCTGCGCCTCATGGTCGAAGCCGAGACCGGCCAGGATGCTGGCGGCGCGCGCTTCGGCGGAATGGGCGCCGATATCGGCAAGTCGCGTCTGGATATCGGCGATGCGGTGCGGATCGGTCGCCGTCTCGGCTTCCGCGAGCAGGGCAGTGCGCTCCTTGTCGGCCTTCAGCACGATCTCGATCAGCGGCTCTTCGGTGCCCGGCGCTTCCTGCGCCACCTGGCCGATGCGGGCGTTGCGCGGGATCGCGACCGAACCGCTTTCGGCGGCGAAATCGCCGGTGATCACCCGGAACAGTGTCGATTTGCCGGCGCCATTCTTGCCGACAAGCCCAGCTTTCGTGCCCGCTGGAAGCGTCACGTTGGCATGGTCGATGAGGAGGCGGCCGGCAATGCGGGCGGAAAGATCGGAAATCGAAATCATGGCGCGGTTTTGGCGGAACTCCGCGCCGAAGGCAAGAGCCGGAAAGGCCTTAGGCGCGGGTGTTGCGTACTTGCACAGGCAGGTTGGCGCAGTCCCGCAGCCGTTCGGTCAGCTCGGTTTCGTAAAGCAGCAGATTGCTGAGTGAGGCATTAAGGCAGTCCATGGCATCGGCGGCATGCGGCGACGTTTCGCTTTCGCGGGTGAAGCGTTGTTTCTTCATCAGCCCCTCGGCCAGCTGATCGGCCACGTCGCGCAGCATCTCGGCGGCATCGCTCTCGGATTTGCGGGCGACCAGGCCGCAATGGCTGACGAGGTGATGTTTCAGGCCGATATCGTCGAGCCCGGCTTGCGAGGGGGCAGGGCCGAGCGCCGCGATCTCGCTGGCGATCCCGCGATCATGGCCGTAGAGCGCCTCATGGAAGAGCTGGTAGTTGCGCGGCAGGCTCCTGACCTTCAGTTCGGCCATGTGGCGGCCGATTGTCTCAAGCTCGGTCTCTGCCTCGCCATCGTCATTGCCGGTGGAATATGCCGGAACGCCTGCCTTGGAACTCTTCATGCCTACTCTCTGATTGCCGCCCGGCTGATATATCTCTCCAACTTGCAGGCGCGCAGGTTAAGGCAACATGAACGAAATGTCTTATCGATGTGATCTTGCATCAAAATTAGACAATCGAGCGACGCGTGACCATATTTGAGAGCGGCGGCTTGCACCGCGCTTCACATCGGGCAGCGCCCGTCTCCGCACAGGAAACGGATCATATCGAGCTTCAGCGGCGACCTGATGGACTGCCGCGCCTCTGCCGGCCAGGCCGCGAATCGCCCATCCGGACTGTGACAGCGGCGTGAAATTGGCGTATCCCCCTTGTTTTCAGGCTGTGAGGCGGGTAAAGACCGCCCACTTTTCTCTGAATACAAGGAATTGACCCATGGCGATTGAACGCACTTTTTCGATGATCAAGCCGGACGCAACCAAGCGTAACCTGACCGGCGCCATCACCAAGATTTTTGAAGACAATGGCCTGCGCGTCATCGCTTCCAAGCGCGTCTGGATGAGCAAGCGCGAAGCCGAAGGCTTCTACGCCGTTCACAAGGAACGTCCTTTCTTCGGCGAACTCGTCGAGGGCATGACCTCCGGCCCGACCGTCGTTCAGGTTCTGGAAGGCGAAGGCGCCATCCTGAAGAATCGCGAAATCATGGGCGCGACCAACCCGGCCAACGCCGCTGAAGGCACGATCCGCAAGATTCACGCCCTGTCGATCGGCGAAAACTCCGTTCACGGCTCCGACGCTCCGGAAACCGCTGCCGTCGAAATCGCCTACTGGTTCTCCGAAACCGAAATCGTTGGCTGAATCAGTCACTCAGCCTGCGCGCTGAAGAGACTGAATTGATTCAAAAAAGCCGGGGCCTTGCGCTCCGGCTTTTTCATGCCGGGCAGGCGGTATCTCGTCCGTAGTCGACGCTGCCGTCGCTTTTGAAGACATCCGGATTTTCCGTATAGACCGGGCCGACGACAAGCGGCTTCGTCGGCAGCACGGTCTGGTCGAGGTCGGATTTCACCTCGGTCTTGATGGTCTGGATCGTCTTGTCTCCGGCATCGACCAGCTTGATCGAGACGGAATAGGGGCGGTCCTTGCGTACGCAGCGCAGATCCGGGCTTTCGAGCGTGATCTTGTCCCAGAACGTAAAGATCTTCTGCCGGATCACCAGGGGCGCGCCACCTGCCGGGTTCTCGAATTCCGCCACCGCCGTCGTGCCTTCCGGGATCGGCGCGATCTTTTTCAGGGTGATCATGTAGCTCGCACTCGCGACGCGATAGTTGAAGATGAAGAGGCGGCCGCTGAGTTCGGTCGGGCCGCTTTCCGGCTCTCGCTGACAGCCGGCAATGGTGAGCCCGGCGATTGCCGCCATCAAAACGATCGTTCCGGTCCTCATGGCGTGCTCTCCTCCTTTTTGCGGCGATAATGCCGGTTTGCCTTGGCGCGGTTGCCGCAGACCGCCATGTCGCACCAGGCCCGGCTTTTGTTCTTGCTGCGGTCGATGAACAGCCAGCCGCAGTTGCGGCAGATCTTCATGCGCTCGGGGTCCGGCATCGCGATCAGCCGCAGGGTGGAATGCACCGTCGCGGCGTCGAGCCCATCGGGAGAAGCGGCCTGGCGCAGCACCTTCGATAGCGCTTCCAGCAAATCGGCCAGCAATGCATCGGCGCCGTGCTCAAGGACACGGGCGCGAAAATAGCGGTCGATCGCCTCGCGCAGGTCGATGAAGTCACGTTTGCTCTCTGGCCTCACCGGCAGGATATCGCCGAACAGCGCCCGCTCGGCACAGAAATTCACTGCCGCCTTCGGAAAACTCTCCATCTGTCCCGGCGCCTCGAAGCGGTCGGTGCGCCGCTTGTCGTCATGGCGCAGAATGACGCTGTTGGCGACATCCAGCGCCAGCGCGCCACCGGAAAAACGATGCGGGGTCCAGGAAAAGCTCATGCCAAAATTATAACTGGTAAAATCACTTTTACCAGTTACTATTTCTGGACAGTCGGAGGATCGATGGCCTATCTCCTGCAGCAATTGGCGAATGCCGTTCCGCTCGCCGCGCTCTATGCCGCGCTGGCCTTCGGCTATGCCATTGCCTTCGGCGTGATGAAGCGAGCCGATATCACCTATGGGGCGCTCTTTGCCTTTGCCGGCCAGATTCTGGTCCTGTTCACCGACGTCGGCTATACGAGGCTCATCCTGATCCTGCCGGCGGCTCTTGCTTTTGGCGCCGCCATCGCGGCCGCCTACACCTTGGGAACAAGCGTTCTCGTCGGCCGCGCGGTCATGCTGCCGCTATCGCGCCAGTCGCCGAACATGGTGATCGTCGCGGCTCTCGGCATCATGATCGTCCTGATGGAGACGGCGCGGCTTGCTTCCAATACGCGCGGCATCTGGCTGCCGCCCTTCCTGAACGAGATGATCGTCTTCTGGGACAGCGGCGATTTCCGCGTCACGCTGACCGAGATCCAGCTCATCAACACGGCACTGATGATCCTGATGATCCTCGGCGGGGCCTATGTGCTTAGATATACCGGATGGGGCCGCATCTGGCGGGCGGTGACGGACGATGCGCTGGCGGCCGAGCTTTGCGGCACAAGCGCCAACCGCGTTTTTCTCCTTGCCTATGTCGCCTCCGCCCTGGTCGCGACCGTCTGCGGCCTGCTGGCGACGTCCTATTACGGCACGATGGATTTCGGCGCCGGGCTGATGTTCGGGCTGAAGGTGCTGATGATCGCCGCCGTTGGAGGCTATTCCGATCCGCTGAAATCGGCGGGCGGGGCGGCGCTGCTGGGCCTGTTCGAGACCCTATGGGGCGCCTACGGCCCGTTCCTGTGGCGCGATTTCGTGATCTTCTCGCTGCTTGTCCTGCTGCTGGTGCTGAGCCGGCGCGAGCGCGTGGTTCCCTGAGAGCCTATTTGTCGCCGGCCCATTTGTCCCGCGCGGCATCGTCTTTATCCTTGGCGGAAATCCAGTCGCCTTCCGTGCCGTCCCTGGCGTGTTCCTTCTTCCAGAAGGGCGCGGAGGTCTTCAGGAAGTCCATGACGAAATTGGCGCCGTCGAAGGCGGCTTGCCGATGCGGGGCGGCGGCGATGACGAGGACGATATTCTCGCCGGGAGAAATCTTGCCGTAGCGGTGAATGGCGGTCAGGCCGCTCAGGCCGAAACGCTCGATGGCGAGCGTTGTAATGCGGGCGATTTCCGCTTCCGCCATGCCGGGGTAGTGTTCGAGCTCCAGCGCACCCAGCATTCCGCCTTCGTCGCGGCAGAGGCCGGAAAAGGTGACGACCGCACCGATACCGTGCTGCCCTTTCGTCAGGCGATCGATCTCGGTCTGGAGATCGAAGTCCTCACGCTGGACTTTGACGAGCGGGGACGTCATCGACTTGCTCTCCTTCTCCCCAGCGGGGAGAAGCTGCCCGACAGGGCGGATGAGGGGGGCGAGGTGCGAAGCTCCGAGCGCCTTGAGCGAGAAGCGAAAGGCAGTTCAGCCCGGTAACGCCCCCTCAACCGGCGCTGCACGCCACCTTCTCCCCGATGGGGAGAAGGGAAAACCTCTTCTGATCTCCGCAGCCCAACCATATTTCACCCACCCGTCATCGGCGGGAATATGCCGATCTCGCGGGCGCCGGTGATCGGTTCGTCGTGATCGGCATGTTCCATATCGATGGCGACGCGGATCGCATCGGGAAATTGAAGCGCCGTCTCGTATTCCTCGCCCAAGGTCTTCAAATGACTCAGGAGATCGCTGACGGTGACCACATCGGCGGGAAGCGAAATCTCTTCCTCTCCCTTGCCGATCCGCTCACGCACCCAGGCGAAATAGACGAGCTTCATCA
>DASWOH010000171.1:0-5298 GCA_036398815.1 Rhizobium sp.
AGCGGGTCCTGAAAGATGATCGAGACGGCGCGTCCCCTCAGGCCTCTGAGCGCAACGTCGTCCGCGCTCACCAGGTCCATGCCCTTGAACCAGATCGAACCCGCCGTCACCCTGATGATCGACGGCAGCAGGCCCATGATCGCGCTGGCGGTCACCGATTTCCCCGAGCCGGATTCCCCGATGATGCAAAGGATCTCGCCATCCATCAGGTCGAAGGAGACATCCTCCACCGCATGCGCGCGTTCCATGGCCTTCGGTAGGCTGACCGTCAGATTCTTGACGGAAAGAACGGCCTCGCCGATCGGCGAGGACTGAGCGGCATCGATCTGCGTCATGGGGAGCCTTCCTTTGCGTGGGACGTCCGCCGACGATCCTGAGCAGTATGGCCGATGGATCGTTGGCAGGCATTACGTAGCAAAAAGCATGCCGGTCTACGAGCAGCAGAATTCACCGATCAGTTCAGCCTGGCAAGCGTTCTTCCCTCCATGTCGAAGAGATGACAGGCGGCAGGGTCGATCTGTAGTGAAATCGGCGTGTGCAGCGGGGTCGTATCGGTGCCTTCCGTCTGCACGACGAGGGATTGGTCGGATGCGATATCGATATGAAGAACCGTCAGGCCGCCAAGCCGTTCGGCAAGGATCGCCTGTCCGGTAAACTGGCCGCCCTGGCCGATGCGGATATGTTCGGGGCGGATGCCCAGGGTCAGCTTCGAACCGGCCTTCGCCGCTCCTGCTGCCACCGGAACAGTGATCGTGCTTCCGCCCGGCAGCGTGACGGAGATGCCGCTCGGGCCGGCCTTCTCGATGGTTGCCGTCAGAAGATTCATCTTCGGCGAGCCGATGAAGCCGGCGACGAAGATGTTTGCCGGACGATTGTAAAGCTCGAGCGGCGAGCCGACCTGCTCGATCCGGCCGCTGTTCAGCACAACGATCTTGTCGGCCATGGTCATGGCTTCGATCTGATCGTGGGTGACGTAGATCATCGTCGCGGCCAGTCTTTCGTGTAGGCGCATCAGTTCCAGCCGCATGTTGACGCGCAACGCGGCGTCGAGATTGGAGAGCGGTTCGTCGAACAGGAAGATCTTCGGATTGCGCACGATCGCCCGGCCGATGGCGACACGCTGGCGCTGGCCGCCCGACAGATCCTTCGGCCGGCGGTCGAGCAAATGCGCCAGTTCCAGAATCTGGGCGGCGTCCTTGACCTTCCGCTCGCGCTCGGCCAACGGAATGCCGGCAATTCTGAGCGCGAATCCCATGTTCTCGGCGACCGTCATGTGGGGATAGAGCGCGTAGGATTGAAACACCATCGCCAGGCCGCGTTGCGACGGGTCGATGTCGTTGGAACGCGTGCCGTCAATCACCAGATCGCCGCTGTTGATTTTCTCCAGGCCGGCGATCATGCGCAGAAGCGTGGACTTGCCGCAGCCGGAAGGGCCGACGAAGACGACGAATTCGCGGTCGTCCACATCGAGGTCGATGCCCTTGATGACTTCGAGGGAGCCGTAGGTCTTACGGGCGTCACGGAGCTTGAGATTAGCCATTGCTGGCCTCCTTTTTGCCGGCGGACGTATCCGCGTCAAGATGATCCGAGCCTGGAAGGCTCGATGGTTCGGAACTGGCTTGCGCCTCGCTTCCGAGGATGAGACTGGCGGCGCCGATCAGGCCCGCATGACGCCCGAGCCGTGCCGGAACGATCGGCACGCCTCGATAGGCCGGCATGGCACGGTCGTGAACCGTCGCGATCATGGTGTCGTAGAGAAGATCGAAACCGTGCGATATGCCGCCGCCCATCACCAGAATGTCCGGGGAGTAGAGGTGGAGCAGGTTGGTGAAGCCGATTCCCAGCCATCGTGCCTCGGCATTCAGCAATTCCAGCGCCAGGGCATCGCCGTTTCGCGCGGCGTCGACCACATGCCGCCCGGTCACATCGGCGTTGGCCGATAGTGCGCGCAACATCGAGCCGTCGGATTGCCGGGTGCGCGCCGTTGCCCGCCTGCCGAGCGCCGTTCCGGAGGCAACGGCTTCAAAGCAGCCGACCGCACCGCAGAAGCATCGCTCGCCCTCGCTTGTGATCGTCATGTGGCCGATTTCCGCTGCCAGACCGCGCCTGCCATGCAAGGTTCGCCCATCGGCAATCACGCCGCCGCCAATACCGGTCGAGACGGTAACGAACACGATCGATCTGGCACCACGGCCGGCACCATACCGCCATTCGCCGAGTGCGGCCGCATTCGCATCGTTTTCAAGCCGCACCGGCAATTGGAACCGGCTGGAGAGAATGCCGGCCAGCGGAACCTCATGCCATCCGGTCAGGGACGGCGCAGCAATGACGACACCGGCTTCTGGATCGAGGGGGCCGGGGGAGCCGATCCCGATGCCGACGGGGAGAAGATCGGGCGTTTCCGCCAGCACTGCCGCCGCCAGCAACTCCATCTGCCGGATCACCGCATCCGGCCCTGCGGCCGCTTGCGTCGGCACGGCGGAAAACGACAGAAGGTTTCCCTCCTTGTCCACCAGTGCGGCGCGAAGCTCCGTTCCGCCGAGATCGAAGGCAAGAGCGACCTTTTTCACGGAAGCCGGCTCTCCAGACCATGCAGCCATTCTATCCGCTTGCCCAGGTCCTTATCGCCGAAGGCGAGCGACCCGAGAACGACGGTCTGCGCGCCGGCCGCACGCAGGTCCGGCACCGTCTGCTCGCGAATGCCGCCATCGGCCGCCAGGATCACCTGATCCTCCCGGCCCGCCTGTCTCAGCAGGGCGCGCGCCTCGATCAGCCGGCCGCATGCCTTTTCGGAAAGGCTTTGCCCTTTGACGCCGATCGAGGTGCCAAGCAGGGTCACGAAGGCGACATGGCCAATGAAGGGCGTGATCGCCGAGACGGGGGTTTCCAGCCGCAACACGACACCGGCTTCCGCACCCAGTTCCCTTGCAAGCGCGACCGCGCGCAAACCCGCTTCGCCGTTTTCGGCATGAACGCTGATCAGGTCGGCGCCCGCTTCGATGAACTGGCGCGTTTGCTCCTCGACGATTTCGGCCTCGACCATGAGATGAACATGGATCGGCCTGGCGGTTGCCTTCGCGATGCGCGCGACAAAATCCGGAAAGAACAGAAGGCCCGGCGTGAAGCGTGCATCGGCGACATCGATGTGATGCAGGTCGACATAGGGCTCAATGCGCTTGAGATCGGTTTCCATATTGGCCAGATCGGCCGACCAGAGCGAGAATTCGCCCAGGAGCCGGTTGCGGGGCAGGGCGGCGATAGCCGCCGGGCCTGAAAGGGTTTTGGACGTCATGATGGAACGAGGCTCCGGATTGTCTTGGATGCGAGGAAACGAGTAATGGCGTCTTGGACTTCGGCGAAATGCCGTGATTTATCGGCGGCCTTGGGGGTGACCTCGACAAAGCCTGCGTCGGGAATGGTGTCGGCGAGCGTCTGCGCGCAGGAGATCGGATGGATCGCATCCTGCTGGTTGCCGATGATGAGGGTGGGGATGGCAAGCGCCGACGCTGCCGCCTGTGACACACCCGGTCCATCGGCCGCTATGTCCGCCAGCACAGACGCGAAAGCGACCGCGTTCGGCCGGTCGAAATAGCCGAGCAGCGAGGCGAAATTATCGGGCGCATCCGCCTTGATCCGCTTACCGATTTCGGAGCCTGCAAACAGCGCCCGCGCCTCGTCGATAGGATGCGAGCGGAGCAGGGCCGCCACCGCACGGATCGGCTCCAGATTGTCGGGAGCTGCGGTCAAGGTCCAGGCGGGACGGACAAGAACGAGCCCGACAATGCGCTCCGGGTAATGATGGGCGAGATGCAGGGCAAGGGCTGCGCCCATGGAAATGCCGCCGACGACAAAGCGATCGAATCCGCGCTCGGTCGCCGCAGTCAGCACATCCTCGGCGAACATATGCAGTGAAAAGGGCCGCACCGTGCCGAGCGACGACGCGCCATGTCCGCGGCATTCCACCGTGATCCGCCGCACGTTGTCGGCTGGTGGAAAGGTTTGCGCAACCTGCGCCTCGTCGCCGCCCAAGCCGTGTTGAAAGAGCACCGGAAGCCCTTGCCCACCATCGAAGACGGCAAGGCTGGCATCGTCACGCCTGAAAGCCGTCGCTCCGCCCATCAGACCAATTCCTTGAGAAAAGCGGCGACCTGCGGCGCTTCCGATGCGGACAGGCCATGGGTGACGAGCGGGCCGTCGAAGCCGACGGTTTTCAACCGGGCGATAAAATCGGGGAAATCCACAACGCCTTGGCCGGCAGTTGCGAAACGCCCGTCGGCATAGCGATCCTTGGCGTGTGCCATGGCGATATGCCCGGCCGCCGTTTCAACCGCGCGCTCGACGATATCCCGGGCTTCTTCCGGCGTCGCGCTTTCAAAGAGATTGGCCGGGTCGAGGACGATCCGCAGTCTTTTCGATCCCATCTCGGTGATCAGCCGTTTGGCGTCTTCGGCCGAAGTTACGATGTTCGCCTGTTCCGGCTCGATGCCGAGATCGACCCCATGCTTTTCCGCCAGCGCCAAGGCTTTCGACATTTCCGTCGCCATGTCGGCCCAGGCTGAGGGATCGGTATTGTCAGGATGGTGCGCCCATTGGTCGTTGGCATTACGGGTGCCGGTGCAGAGCGTGACGAGCGGAATGGAAAGGGCCGCTGCCGTCTCGATCACCACGGCAAGCTGGCGCAGGCCCGTTTGCCGCACAGAGATATCCGGATGGGCCATATTATAGGTTCCGGACAGGGCGACCAGCGAAACACCCGTCGTTGCCGCCGCTGCCTGGATCGCTGTTATGACGGAACCCGGCACGGTATCGGGCATGGATGACAACCCGCAGCAGGCAAGGTTGAACTGGGTGACCGCATAGCCACTGTCGCGCGCCGCCGACAGCACGCTCAGAGGATCGGCCCCCTGAAAGGTCTTGGCGAAGATCCCGACCTGCATCAGACGGCCCCCGTCACGGATGCCAGCTCGACCCGTTCGCCGGTCTCCACCGACCGGGCGATCGCCACCATCGCGCGGATGGACGCGATGCCGTCCTCGACATTGGCGCCGCGCATCGGCGCACCGTTCAGCGCCGTATCGGCAAGACCTTCGAGCTGCCTGCGGAAGAAATGTCCGTCCGCGCCGAGCGGCTTTCTGCTCGTCGCATCCTTCTCATGGAAGATCTCGACTTCGCTGGAGCGGAAGTACCAGGGATTGAAGGTTTTTGCGAGCACTGAGCCGTTCTCGCCATAGAGCTGGAAGCCCTCGTGCCAATCCATGCGGACGGCGACGGTGAGATCGAGGTGCCCGAGGGCGCCAT
>DASWOH010000172.1:0-3212 GCA_036398815.1 Rhizobium sp.
ATTGCCGCGAGCGTATCGAAGAAGGCTTCGAAGACCCCGGCCTTGCTCAGCCGATCGAAACGTTTCCAGACCGTATTCCAGTGTCCGAAACGCTCCGGCAATGCACGCCAGCGCACATTCTCCACCGTGAAGAAGTGCATCAACGAGTTTGCCCGCCACAGCATGGCGTCCTCAGAGTTCTGAGCGCGGGACAGGATACCCATTGATCGGAAAACTTTTCAACGATGCGCCCCGTTGGCCAAGGGGGCGGATTTGAATAAAGCAATGGCTTCAGGCTTGCGCTGGCTTGATCGACATGAAGCCCCCAACGAAGCCGTATACTCGTTTCCCGATATTGCACTCCAGAGCAATGCCAAGGCGTATTGGCACGCCGAGCACGTAATATTATCCTTCAAGCATCCAGACCAGTGTGTCGTGCAAGTCGTGGTTGGGCCGCTGGCCAATCAAATTTTCGATCTTGCTGCGATCGCCCCACAGCATCTTGACCTCGTTCTGGCGGACGAAAGCGGGATTGACGGTGACATTGAAATCATGCCCTGAAATGTCCTGGATCATCGCTATTACATCACGCAGCGTCTGTGCCTTACCCGAACAGATGTTGAAAACCTGACCGATAGCGGCAGGATCATTTAGCAGTGCGGCATAAGCAAGCACCACGTCCCGGACGTCGGAAAAGTCGCGTGCTACATCCAGATTGCCCAGTTCGATCGTCGTCGCTCCGCGTCGGACATGATCGATGATCTTGGGAATGACGAAATTGATCGCCTGCCCGACCCCGGTATAGTTGAAAGGCCGTGCGATGATGATCGGCAGCCGGTCCTGATAGAGGCGAGCCACAAACTCCATCGCCAGCTTGCTGATCGCATAATCGTTGATCGGATCGGGGGAGACGGTCTCGTCGATCGCGCCGCTGACGCGATTGCCGTAGATATTGGCGCTGGAGGCAAGGAGCACCGCATCGGCGCTGCCGACGGCGCTCACCGCCTCCAGAAGATTGCGGCTGCCCACGATATTGGTACGGTAAATGTCCTCGATGACACCATGAGAGACGAAAGCGATTGCAGCCAGATGGGCGACCTTGTCTGGCTGCACGGCGAGAAGGACGTCCTTAAGGCGCTGCGCGTCGGTAAGGTCGCATATGTGGGAGGATGCTAAGCCTTCGATCGCCGCCGCAATGGCGCTGTGCGAGATGCCGACCACCTCATGCCCCTGCCTTGCCAGTAATGTCGTCAGATAGCGGCCCGTGAAGCCATCCACGCCGGTAATCAATATTCTGCTCATAACCATCTCACCGTCGTTGATAATGCGCGACCCGGCGGCGGCAAGCACCACCGGCCCCCCTCTTTAATCGACCGACTTCCTGTCAGGGATGTCAGAAGGATGCATTCACGCTGTTCCGCAAGATGTCGGCTTCGACCATCATCTTGCAGAGCTGCTCGAGCGTGGTTTCCGGCTTCCAGCCCAGCTTGTTCATCGCTTTTTCCGGGTCGCCGATCAGCAGGTCGACTTCCACAGGGCGATAGAAGCGCGGGTTGACCCGCATGACCGTTTTGCCGGTGGTGGTGTCGATCGCAATTTCCTTGTCTTCCTTGCCGGAAAATTCAACGTCGATATCCGCCGCCTTGAACGCCATCTGCACGAAGTCGCGGACGGTTTCCGTCCGGTTGGTCGCCAGCACATAGGTGTCGGGCTCGTCGACCTGCAGCATCCGCCACATGCCTTCGACATATTCTTTGGCAAAGCCCCAGTCGCGCCGCGGATCGAGATTGCCCAGTTCCAGGCAATCGAGCTTGCCGAGCTTCACCTTGGCGACGCTGTCGGTAATCTTGCGGGTCACGAACTCGCGGCCTCGCAGCGGGCTTTCATGGTTGAAGAGAATGCCGCTGCACCCGAAAATATCGTAGCTTTCACGATAGTTGACCGTGATCCAGTGCGCGTAGAGCTTGGCAACGCCATAGGGACTACGCGGATAGAAAGGCGTGTCTTCCTTTTGCGGCACGGCCTGCACTTTGCCGAACATCTCCGACGTGCTCGCTTGGTAGAAACGGATTTTGGGATTAACGATCCGGATCGCTTCCAGCAGGTTGAGTGGACCGATTCCGGTGATTTCGGCGGTAGTGACGGGCTGGTCGAAGGACACGCCGACAAAGCTTTGTGCGGCAAGGTTGTACACTTCCGTGGCGCCGGTATTCTGCAGCAGCCGGATGCTGGATGACAGGTCCGTCAGATCATATTCCACCAAGGTCAGATTGGGGTGATTGGCAATGCCGACCTCCTCGATCCGCCAGAAGTTCACGGAACTCGTCCTGCGATAGGCGCCGTAGACCTTGTATCCCTTGGCCAGCAGCAGTTCGGCCAGATAAGCACCATCTTGGCCGGAAATTCCCGTTACTATCGCAGTTTTCATATATTCCTCATGTGACACATACGTCCGACGTCAGGCCGGACAAAGCGAGCGCAGCGGCTGTGTCGTCTATCCTTACGCCGGATGCAACTTTAAGCATTGGTTTGCAGCGACGATATGGTATCGTATGGATACCAGATAGCTATCTCATGCCTACCATCGCCTTCATCAACCCCAAGGGGGCCGTCGGCAAGACGACTGCCGCCCTGCTCCTCGCCTCACAGTTGACACGGGGCACGAAAGTGTCGGTGATCGACGCCGATCCCAATCATCCCATCGCGTCCTGGGGTAAGCGCGCGATGCTTCCCGCCAGCCTTTCGATCATAGCCGATGTCGATGAGGGCAATATTCTCGACCGGATCGAGGACGCCGCCGCCAAGACGCCCTTCGTCGTCGTCGATCTGGAAGGCACGGCAGCCAAAATCGTGCTGCTGGCCGTCAGCCAGGCCGACCTCGTGGTGATCCCGATGCAGGGTTCGCAGCTCGATGCCAAGCAGGCGAGCCGAGCCATCCACGTGCTCAAGCTGCATGAGAAGATGACTGGGCGCGCGGTGCCTTACGGTGTGCTGCTGACGCGCACCTCGCCGATCATCCGCACGCGCACGATGGGGCATATCCAGGGTGGTCTCCTCGATGCCGGTGTGCCGGTCTTTGATACCCAACTTACCAGCCCGATGCTGAAGTGGTGATTTTGGAGGGCGTCGGTCAGGCTGGTCCAGATGAGATGGCGAGCAGCATGGCACCGGTTTCGCCGTCGCTCCGTCCGATGAGGAGGAAAATCAGCGCGTTCTCGGTCTGAACGACGAAC
>DASWOH010000173.1:0-11301 GCA_036398815.1 Rhizobium sp.
ATGCTTCCGGCGGGGATGCAGCCATCATATCGGGATGATCGGCCATGCTTTCAATCCAGCATTGAGATCGACACCAATCCGCCGGGATGCCGGTGCAGCCGGCCGGCCATGTCCAGTTCGAGCAGCACCGAATGGACCGACGACACTGATAGGCCGGTATGCCGGACAATATCGTCGATCTCCACCGGCGTCGGCCCGAGTGCGACGACGATCTGATCGCGGTCGGTATCGTCGGGCGGCGGCGACAGCGCCTTGCCGCTCTTTTCGACCGGCGTCTCGGCAAGCTGTGGGCGGAACAGATCGGGTTCGGCCAGCGGCCGCAGCGCCTCGACGATATCTTCCGGACGGGTCACGATCATGGCGCCGTCCTTCAGCAAGCCGTTTGTGCCCTCGCAGCGCGGGTCGAGCGGCGAGCCGGGTACGGCAAAGACCAGCCGGCCGAATTCGCCGGCAAGGCGCGCGGTGATCAGCGAGCCGGAGCGTGTTGCCGCCTCGACCACGACGAGGCCGAGAGAAATGCCCGCTATCAGCCGGTTGCGGCGTGGGAAGTCACGTGCGCGCGGTTCCCAGCCGAATGGCATCTCGCTGACGGCTAGGCCGTTGCCGTCCCATGTCTCATTCAGCAGGCCGACATTTTCGGGCGGGTAGGGCTGGTCGAGCCCACCGGCCATGGCGGCGATTGTGCCGGTCTGAAGGCTGGCGCGGTGCGCGGCCGTATCGATGCCGCGAGCGAGACCCGAGATGACGGCATAGCCGGCCTCGCCACAGGCGCGGGCGATCATCACCGTGAATTTGACGCCGCTGATCGAGGCGTTGCGCGAGCCGACGATGCCGATGGCCGGCCGAGCCGCCACCGATAGATTGCCTTTGACAGTCAGAAGCGGCGGCGCGCCGTCGATCTCTTTCAGCGCCTGCGGGTAGTCCGGTTCGCCGATGCCGACAAGGCGGGCGCCGAAGCGGTGTATTGCCTCCAGTTCACGCAACGCATCCTGCTCGCTGGCGATGCGGATCACCCGCGTCGCGCCGCCGCGCTGCGACAGGTCCGGCAAGGCGGCGAGAGCGGCTTCGGCGGAGCCATAATGTTGGATGAGATCGCGAAAGGTCGAGGGGCCGACATTGTCGGAACGGATGAGCCTGAGCCAGGCGATCCTTTGTTTTTCCGTCAGCGCAATTCCGGTTCGTCCTGCGCTGCCTGCCACCATTACCCCTTTGCTCCGATCTTGGTTTCCGTGCCGGCGGTCAGCCGGGCGATATTGGCCCGGTGCTTGTACCAGGAGATGACGGTCATCAGCGCCATGGCGGCGGCGATCTTGTCGGCGCCCAGTATCCACAATGCAACCGGAATGACAAGAGTTGCAACCAGCGCGGAAAGAGAGGAGTAGCGGGTAGTGAAGGCGATGACCAGCCAGACGATGGCGAAGATCAAGGCCATGAACGGAGCGAGGCCGAGAAGGATGCCGAGATAGGTCGCAACACCCTTGCCGCCCCTGAAGCCGATCCAGACCGGGAAGATATGGCCGAGGAAGGCGGCAAAGCCGGCAAGCACGCCCGCGTCCTCACCGAAGAAGTGCGAGACGATCAGCACGGCCGCGGTGCCCTTGAAGGCGTCAAGCAGGAGCGTTGCCGCCGCCAGCCCCTTGTTGCCGGTGCGCAGCACATTGGTTGCGCCGATATTGCCCGAGCCGATATTGCGGACATCGCCGAGACCGGCCATGCGCGTCAGAATCAGGCCGAAGGGAATGGAGCCGAGCAGATAGCCGATGACGGCTGCTGCGAGCGCAGTCTGCGGGGTGAGCTGCCATGTCCAGAATTCCGCCATCACGTCTTACTTCCCTATAAGCCCCAGCTTCACCTAGAGACTGTAAACCAGCTTGCCCGAGACATAGGTCGCAACGGCACGGCCGCTCATTCTTGCGTCTTCGAACGGTGTATTCTTCGAGCGGGACAGAAGCATGTCTTTGGCGACAAGCCAAGGCTCGTCGAGATCGATCAGGGCGATATCGGCCTTCGCGCCCGGCTTCAGGGTGCCGGCATCGAGACCGAAAATCTGCGCCGGCCGCGTCGACAGGGCGTCGATGAGCCGCATCAGGCTGACCTGACCGCTGTGATGCAGGCGAAGGGCTGCGGCGAGCAGTGTTTCCAGCCCGATCGCGCCGTCCTCCGCCTCTCCAAACGGCAGGCGCTTCGTGTCCACGTCCTGCGGATCATGCGACGAGACGATGATGTCGATGGTGCCGTCCGCCAGCGCTTCGATCATCGCCGTGCGGTCGTCTTCCGAGCGTAGCGGCGGATAGAGCTTGAAGAAGGTGCGGTATTCGCAGATGTCGTTTTCGTTCAGCGCCAGATTGTTGATGGAGATGCCGCAGGTGACCTTTGCGCCGCGCGAACGGGCAAGACGGATTGCCTCCGCCGATTCCGGCACCGAGATCATCGCCGCGTGATAATGGCTGCGCGTCAGGGCCGCGATCCTCAGATCGCGCTCGAGCGGAATGAGTTCGGCTTCCTTCGGAATGCCGGAAAGGCCGAGCCAGCTCGCAAACAGCCCCTCATGCATGTCGCCGTTGGCGCCGAGATATTTGTCACGGGTCTCGCAGGAGATGACCGCGCCGAATTCGCGCGCATAGGTCATGATCCGACGAAGGACCTGCGTGTCGTGGACGCCGGAATGCGCGTCGGTGAAGACGACGGCGCCGGCTTCGCGCAGGAGGCCGATTTCCGTCATCTCTTCGCCGGCGAGGCTCTTGGTGAGCGCCGCTGCCGGATAGACATTGACGACAGCCGTGTCGCGCGCCGTCTTCTTGACGAATTCGACCAGCGCAATGTCGTCGATGATGGGATCGGTGTCCGGCATCATAATGAAGGAGGTCACGCCGCCGGCCGCGGCCGCGCGGCTTGCCGAGGCGATGGTCTCGCGATGCTCGCCGCCGGGCTCGCCGACATGCACGCGGGCATCGACCAGACCGGGAACGGCGACGAGGCCGGTGCAATCCCGCACCTCGGCACCCCTAGGTACGGCCTGGGCGTTCGCATCCTTGCCGGCGGCAACGATGACGCCGTTGTCGACGATGATCGTGCCCACTTCGTCGAGATTGCGCGAGGGGTCGATGATGCGGACGTTCTGGAGGACGATCGAGTTGCTCATGCGCCAGCTCCCTCGGTGCGCGGCCCCTGGTTCTGCGAGATCAACAGCGTCTCCATGACCGCCATGCGCACCGCAACGCCCATTTCCACCTGCTCGGCGATGACGCTTTGCGGGCCGTCGGCCACTTCGGAGGCAATCTCCACGCCACGGTTCATCGGGCCGGGATGCATGACCAGCGCATCCTCTTTGGCCGCCTTGAGCGTCTCGGCGTCGAGCCCATAGAAATGATAATATTCGCGCACGGACGGTACGAAGGCGCCGGACATGCGCTCGCGCTGCAAGCGCAGCATCATCACTACGTCAGCGTCCTTCAGCCCTTCCTTCATCGAATGGAAGACCTCTACGCCCATATCGGCGATCCCGGCGGGCAGGAGCGTTGCGGGTGCCACGACCCGGACGCGCGCGCCCATGGCATTCAGCAACAGAATGTTGGAACGGGCGACACGCGAATGCAGCACGTCGCCGCAGATCGCCACGATGATGCGCGAGAGCTTGCCCTTGGCGCGGCGGATGGTCAGTGCGTCGAGCAGCGCCTGTGTCGGATGTTCGTGCTGTCCGTCGCCGGCATTGACCACCGAGCAGGAGACCTTTTGCGCCAGCAGCGCGGCCGCTCCGGCGCTGGAATGGCGGATGACCAGCACGTCGGGGCGCATGGCGTTCAGCGTCATCGCCGTGTCGATCAGCGTCTCGCCCTTCTTCACCGAGGAGTTGCCGACCGACATGTTCATCACATCGGCGCCGAGCCGCTTGCCGGCCAGTTCGAACGAGGATTGCGTGCGCGTAGAGGCTTCGAAAAAGAGATTGATCTGCGTCAGCCCGCGAAGCGTCGATGTCTTCTTTTCGCGCTGACGGCTGATCTTCACAGCCTCGTCGGCCTTGTCGAGAAGATAGGTGATATCCTGCTCGGTGAGGCCCTTGATGCCGATGAGGTGGCGGTGGGGAAAGAAGACCATGAACCTGCCCTCTGGATTTCGTCAGGGGGTCTATAAAGAGGGAGCGCCTCAGGGGCAAGCGCGGGCTTTGGATAAGCGCATTTGTTCCCCATGCAATTTGATTCGAATCTCGTTACAGCGCTAATCTCGGAAGACGAAACTTCCGGTTTCCTTTTGCAATCCTCTTGCTCTAAAAGCGAAATATGACCCAATCGACCCGGAATGACGATACATTTGCCGAACTGAACCAGCCGAGCCTCTGGTCCGGCATCAATGCCTATCGTTCCGATCCGCTGATCGTCGATCTCACCTCCACCCTGCCGCGCTCGACGCGTGAGGACCTGGAGCAGTTGGGCCGCTACGTCACATCGCACGAGGCGCAGGAACTGGCGCGCATGGCGAACCAGGGTGCGCCGCAATTGCGCACCCATGGCCCGCGCGGCGAGCGTCTGGACGTGGTCGAATTCCATCCGGCCTGGCATGCGCTGATGCGCCGCTCGATGGCGGCGGGCCTGCATTCCTCGATCTGGGACGCCCAGGCCGATCCGGATGCGAAAGGCCAGTCGCACAAGGTTCGTGCCGCGCGCTTCTACCTGACGGCGCAGCTCGAATGCGGCCATCTCTGCCCGCTGACCATGACGAGCGCTTCCGTCGCGGCGATGATGGCGTCGCCGGCTGTCCAGAAGGACTGGGCGCCGAAGGTTCTGTCGCGCAAATATGATTCGTCCAACAAGCCGGCCATGCAGAAGTCCGCCGTCACCATCGGCATGGGCATGACGGAAAAGCAGGGCGGCACGGATGTACGCGCCAACAGGACGACCGCAGACAAGGTCAGCGACGGCATCTATCGGCTCTCGGGCCACAAATGGTTCATGTCGGCGCCGATGAGCGATGCCTTCATCATGCTGGCGCAAACCAAGGACGGCATGGGTTGCTTCCTCGTACCGCGCCTGCTCGAAGACGGCTCCGCCAACGGCCTGCAATTCCAGCGGCTGAAGGACAAGCTCGGCAATCGCTCGAATGCCTCTTCCGAAGTCGAGTTCAGCGATACCTTCGGCTTCCTGCTCGGTACGCCCGATGGCGGCATCCGCACGATTCTCGACATGGTGACGCTGACGCGCCTCGATTGTGCGCTGGCCTCTGCCGGCATCATGCGCGCTTCGCTCGCCGAGGCCGTGCATCATACGCGCGGCCGCAGCGTCTTCGGCAAGACGCTGGTCCAGCAGCCGATCATGACGCGTGTGTTGGCCGATATGGCGCTCGATGTCGCGGCCGCGACCGCGCTCGCCTTCCGCCTGGCCGAATCCTTCGACAAGGCCAGCAGCAGCAGCGAAGACGCCGCCTATGCCCGCGTCATGACGCCGGTCGCCAAATACTGGTGCTGCAAGATCGCGCCCGCGCTGATCTACGAGGCAATGGAGTGCATCGGCGGCAGCGGCTATATCGAGGAACGCCCGATCGCACGGCATTACCGTGAGGCGCCGGTCAATGCGATCTGGGAAGGCTCCGGCAATGTGATGGCGCTCGACGTGCTACGCGTGCTGAACCGGGGCAGGGACCTGTTCGAAACCGTCTTTGCCGGCCTTGCCCGCGATCTCGGCCCGGCTGGCAAGAAAACCATCGACGTGCTCCGCGCCGCCATGGCGCTATGCGAGCAGGACGAGGGCGCTGCCCGTCTGCTGATCGAACAGATGGCGCTCGCTGCCGGTGCCGCCGAGCTTTATCGGCTGGGCGCAGGCAAGATCGCCGACGCCTTCATCGAAACCCGCCTGGCCGGCGGCTGGCGCTCCACTTACGGCATGCTGGACGCGCGGTTCGATGCCAGCTACATCGTCGATCTGCTCTATCCGCCGGCGACTTAGGTCACCGGGTTAGGTCTATAGGGCGATTTGCAGACCAAGATGTTCGGACATCGGATCGAAATCTCGATCATCATGGAGAAGAGTATGCCCTTCTTCGATGCAGAACGTACCGATGATGACATCTATGGTCTTGCGCACCGTAATTCCCTGCGCACGCAGCAGGCGATAATTGCGCGCTGCCTTGACGGCAAGTTCATCGTTCAACATCGGTCGAATGGTAAATTGGCGAAGGTTTCGTTCGATCAATGTCGCCTGTCGCTCGCCCCGGGCACCTTGAAGAACCTCGAGAAGAATCAAATCACCGACCAGAATATCGGGAGGTCCAGCGGTGAGTATGCTTCGCAAGCGAAGCACGGCTTCCGTCTCCGTTGCGCGTAAAAGCGAAATCCAAACGGAACTGTCGATAACGATCACGGTTGCCGATCTCTGCGCATTTCTTCGAGATCGCCTTCCCAGCCAAGTCCGGTAAGGTCGTCGAAGGCTTTTTTCTGGCGATGCCACCGAACGACGCTCCGCAAGGCCTCTTCGACGGTCGCCTTTTTCGTCGACTGTCCCGTTGCAGCCATCGCTTCCGCGATCAATGCGTCGTCAATTTCGATGTTCGTTCGCATTTGCAATCTCATTGTGTATGGAGATAATAAATCATACACATCGGCCCGCGAGATGTAAACGCAAAAGCAGTTATTGAGGCCCCCATGATCAACCTCCGCCCCGTCCAGCCCGCCGACATCGACCAGCTCTATGTCATCTCCCTGGTCACTGGCGATGCCGGCAAGGATGCGACGGCGCTTCATCGCGATGGGCGGATGATTGGGCATATTTATTCCGTACCCTATGCCGTTCTGAGTCCGGAGACCGTCTTTGTTGCCGAGGACGGGGAGGGTGTTTGCGGCTATATCGCTGGCGTCTTCGACACGGTTGCTTTCAAAGAGAGGTTGGAGTGCGAATGGTGGCCGGACCTGCGCAGACGCTATCCGGAACCATCCGGCGATCCTTCGACCTGGAATGCGGATCAGCGGCGCAGCCATGCGATCCACCATCCGAAGCGAGTGCCCGCCGTTCTCACCGGCCCGTTTCCGGCGCATATCCATATGAACCTTCTGCCGCGCGCGCAGGGGCAGGGTATCGGCAGCGCGCTTCTCGACAAATGGCTGTCGAATGCCCGTGACAAGGGCGTCAAAGGCGTGCACCTCGGCGCGAGCATGGGCAATCACAGCGGGATTCGATTCTGGGCGTCGCGCGGGTTTACGCAGGTGGAATTGCCGTCGGCGCTTGCATCGGAGAGCACTGTCTGGTTTGGCCAACATCTCTAATCTGTGGATTCCACAGTTTAAGATGCCGCCATGCCCGTCGCGTCATTGTTCGCTTGTGCTCCGCTTGTTATTCACCGACTGGTGACTAATTGGAGTCGACTCGATGCCGAGCGCAAACGCCGTTCTGAAAAAACCGATCGAAACGCCGGCCGAGCCGGAAAAGCGAATCCGTAATCGTGCCGCCACCGAGCAGGCTATCCTCGATGCCGCCAAGCGGTTGCTCGCGGAAGAGGGGTTTCAGAATTTCGGCATCAACGCGGTCGCCCGTGGCGCCGGCTGCGACAAGCAACTGATCTACCGTTATTACGGCGGTCTCGACGGGCTGGTGGAGGTGATCGGCACGGATCTCGGAAGCTGGGTGAAGGATCGTATCCCCGATGATACCGGCGGCATGTTCCTGCTGACCTATGGCGACCTGATGGAGCGTCTGGCCCTGCTTTTCCTCGATGCGCTGCGCGCCGATCCGCTGATGCGCCGCATCGTCGCCTGGGAGGTGTCCGAAAATACCGAGCAGGTGCGCCGGCTTTCGGAAGCGCGTTCAAAGGCTCTTGCGGGCTGGATCGAGCGCATGCGCGGCTCGCTGACACCGCCGAAGGGGATCGATGCGGTGGCCGTCAATGCGCTGATCTTCTCGGCCATACAGCATCTCGTTCTCTCCGCCGCCGTTGGTGACCAATGCGCCGGCCTTGCGCTGAAAACATCGAAGGATTGGGAGAAGGCGGCCACGGCACTGCGGCGTATCGTGCGCGGCGTCTACGGCTGATGTTCCGACTATATGGGAGATATCCACAGCCCCGCCCGGCCGTTAACCTTAACAATTGGTTTACATTGCGCCGCGTCGGTTAACTCGCCACTGTGCGCAGACTGATTGTTAACCAATAAGCGTGCAGCCATGGGGTCCAGACCCGCAAAAATCGCGTTTCTCATCGCGGCGATGATGTTCTTCGCCATTCTGGCACTAGATATAACGGTGCCGGCACTGGTGTTGAGCGCCATGGCGCTGACGAACTGGCTGGTCCTTTCGACTGGAACGACGCAATATCAGCGTCGAAGGGGAACCGCATGAAGTGGTTGCTGATCTTCTGGGCCGCGCCTGTCTCGTTCCTCGGGGCGTGGTACTACCTGTCATATTACGACATGAGCTTCGGCATCTTCATGCTCACGCGCCAGATGCACGATCTTGTCTTCCATATCTACGGCAATATCCTCGGCATCCCGCCGGAGGCCATTCCGCCGCTGGTGGCCCGCACCATTGCCTTCGACAGCCTGCTGGTTTTCGCGATCCTCGCTTTCCGCAAGCGCGCCGACATTCTGGCGTGGTGGAAGCGCCGTCAGGAATCGAGATTGGGAAAGGCCGGCCTGCCGAGAGCCGAGAGCCTGTCCAAGGCGCCCTGAAGAATGAAGCTTGCGGCGGCCGAGTCGATGCGTTCGGCGCGCTTGGCGCGTGAAACGTCCATCTCCAGCAGCGCCCGTTCGGCCGCGACCGTGGACAGGCGTTCATCCCAGTAGACGAAGGGCAGGGCAGTCTTGTCGGCCATGCTGCGCACGAAGGCCCGCGTCGCCTGTACGCGTGGCCCGGCTGAACCGTCCATGTTCACCGGCAGGCCGATAATGAAGGCGGCGACCTTTTCCTTCTCGGCGAAGGCAAGCAGGATCTGGGCGTCCTGGGTGAATTTCACCCGCTTGATCACCGGGCGCGGCGTGGCGAACCGCCGGCCGAGATCGGACATGGCGAGCCCGATCGTCTTGGTGCCGAGATCGAGCCCGGCGATCGCCTGTCCGGGCGGCAGCATCGCCGCAAGGTCTTCGATGGTCAGTGTCGTCATCAGGCTCTTGTCTCCCGTCAAAACAAATTGAACTCCGCGCCGCTTTTCTTTGTGACGGTTTCGGATATGTCCTAACACCAGTCTCGCATTTCAAATCAAGCATTAAGGAGAAATCCATGAAGATCACTTGGCTCGGCCACTCCGCTTTCCGTATTGAAACGGCCAAGGCTAAAATCCTTGTCGACCCGTTCTTTACCTATAATCCGTCCTTCGCGGGTCTTGATCTCAAGGATGCCACGGCTGGCGTCACGCATATCCTGCTCACCCACGGCCATGGCGATCATGTCGGCGATACCGTTGCGATCGCCAAAGAAACCGGCGCCGTCGTCCTCGCCAATGCCGATCTCGCAGCCTGGCTCGGCACCAAGGGCGTCGAGAAGCTGGAAATGGGCAATACCGGCGGTACGGTCTCCCTGGGCGGTTTCTCCGCCACCTTCACCAACGCGCTGCATTCCTCAGCCCAGATCACCGAGGACGGCGTTTCGCATGCGCTCGGCAATCCGAACGGCCTGATGCTGCATTTCGACGACGAGCCGTCGCTGTTCCACATGGGCGATACGGATATCTTCTCCGACATGGGCCTGATCAACGAACTGCACCAGCCGGACATCGGCATCGTGCCGATCGGTGACCGATTCACCATGGGCGGCGCCGTTGCCGCGCTCGCCTGCCAGCGTTTCTTCAACTTCAAGACTGCCATTCCGTGCCACTACGGCACTTTCCCGATCATCGACCAGACCCCGGAAAAGTTCATTGTCGGCCTGGAGGGTTCGAAGACGGCGGTCGCGGCACCCAAGCCGGGCGAGAGCGTTTCGGTCTGACAAAAGTACGTTGCGTATGGCGGACATGGTCTTTATAGCGTGGGTATAAATTGCACCCTTCAGCGGTGTATCTGCTACCCGGAGAGTACCATGTCCGTCGATCTTGCCACCGTGAAACGCGTCGCCCATCTTGCCCGCATCGCCGTCAGCGATGACGAGGCCGAACGGATGGTGGGCGAGCTTAATGGCATGCTGGGCTTCGTCGAGCAGCTCTCCGAAGTGAATGTCGACGGGATCGAAGCGATGACCTCCGTGACGCCGATGGCGATGAAGAAGCGGACGGACGAGGTCACCGATGGCGGCAAGGCCGATGATATCGTCGCCAATGCGCCGAATACCGATCAGAATTTCTTCCTGGTGCCCAAAGTCGTCGAATAAGGGCTCGGTTCGAGCCTGTTCCGACCCATTGCCCCTTTCCAGATCTGAAGCGAAACAAGATGAGCGAACTGACCAGCCTGACCATTGCCGAAGCCCGCGACAAGCTGCGCGCCAAGGATATCACCGCCACCGAACTCACCGAGGCCTATCTCTCGACGATCGATGCGGTCAATGATCAGTTCAACGCCTATATCAAGGTGACGCCGGAAAAGGCCCGCGACATGGCCAAGGCTTCCGACGCGCGTCTTGCCGCCGGCAAGGCTGGTGCGCTGGAAGGCATTCCGTTGGGGATCAAGGATCTCTTCGGCACCGAAGGCGTCCATACCCAGGCCTGCAGCCACATTCTCGACGGTTTCAAGCCGCGCTACGAATCGACCGTAACCCAGAACCTCTGGAACGATGGCGCCGTCATGCTCGGCAAGCTCAACATGGATGAGTTCGCCATGGGCTCCTCCAACGAGACCTCCTACTACGGTCCGGTGATCAACCCCTGGCGTGCTACCAGCTCGAACCAGCAGCTCGTTCCGGGCGGTTCCTCGGGTGGGTCGGCCGCTGCCGTTGCCGCGCATCTCTGCGCAGGTGCCACGGCCACCGATACCGGCGGCTCAATCCGCCAGCCTGCCGCCTTCACCGGCACGGTCGGCATCAAGCCGACCTATGGTCGCTGCTCGCGCTGGGGCATCGTCGCCTTCGCCTCGTCGCTCGACCAGGCCGGCCCGATCGCCCGCGATGTCCGCGATGCCGCCATCCTGCTGAAGTCGATGGCCAGCGTCGACGCCAAGGACACGACCTCGGTCGATCTGCCGGTGCCGGATTACGAAGCCTCGCTCGGCCAGTCGCTGAAGGGCATGAAGATCGGCATTCCGAACGAATACCGCGTCGACGGCATGCCGGAAGAGATCGAAACGCTCTGGCAGCAGGGTATCGCCTGGCTGAAGGATGCCGGCGCCGAGATCGTTAACATCTCGCTGCCGCACACGAAATACGCCCTGCCGGCCTACTACATCGTCGCCCCCGCCGAGGCATC
>DASWOH010000174.1:0-3660 GCA_036398815.1 Rhizobium sp.
GCCCCGACCAGTCTTGCGATGCGCTGGCTCATCCCCCGGCTCGATCGCTATCACGCGGCCCATCCGCACATCGAAGTCTCGGTTACGACGGTATCGTGCGTGCTTGAGGACTTGCGTGGCGGCGTCGATGTGTCGATCCGGCGTGGTGTCGCTCGAGAAGACGTATGGCCTCAACATCATGTCATTCCGGTGCTGGATGACGTGGACACGTTGATCATGAGTCCGGCACTGTTCGAGAAACGTCCAATCCAGAAGCCAACCGACATCGAGGAACATACTCTGCTGGCAAGCGAAACCCGTGCCGGTGATTGGGCGAACTGGCTTGAAGCGGCCGCGCTCCAGCATCTAACCAGGCTTCCCCGCCAGACATTCGACCATTTCTTTGTGACGCGCCAGGCGGTGGAGGATGGGCTCGGTATCGGGATTGGACCGTTACCGATGTTAAATATCGATATTGCGACTGGGAGGCTGATGACGCCACTGCCGGGCATCCGGGTTCCAAGGACGGGATATGTCGCGGTCGTCCCGCGTCAGGTTGATCCGGGAAATCTGGTTGGTGACTTTGTTGATTGGCTTGTCGAAGAAGCTAATATCGATTAGCTGATTTTCAGCGCCGCCCTTTGGGAATGCTCTAAATCGTCTGCTCGAAAGACCGGCCGCGTCTTTTCGACGTAGGCCGGATCGTTTGCCGAGCGATGAGTTAGCATCCCCCTCAGATTCGCATTCCGCCAGAAATCTCAATCCGCTGTGCGTTCACCCAGCGATGGTCTTCTGACAGAAGCGAGGCGATCATTGGCCCGATGTCATCCGGCTGACCGGGCCGACCGAGAGCGGTCATCCCAGCAATAGCCTTGGCAACATCGGGATTGTTGCGGACCACACCACCGCTGAAGTCGGTCAATCGCGACGGGTGCGAAGCAATTCACGGCGATCCGCCGCTCTCCCAGATCGAACCCCATATATTTGGCCATAGTTTCGACTGCCGCCTTCATCGTGGCAGAGATCGAGATACATCGCCGCGATCGCCGAACCGGCCTTGGCGGTAACCACTCCGTCAAACGGCACGCCCTTGCTGAACATCTTCTGGTATGTGTCACGAACCTCCGGCGCGGCACCGTATTGCCCGCGCTGCGTCGTGACGTCGCACTTTCTTGCGTGCCATGAGCGGATTGACGGGAAAGATGGTCTTTCCGCCACGGGCCTCATTCATCGATGCTATTGCACGGCGCGATAAGCTGCGGGTCCTCGTGGATGGCATGACAGCCGCCAACGATTTGGGCCTGACGACAGCTGTCCCGGCGCGCTCGACGATCTATGCCGATACCTATCCGAGGACGATCGAGATCGAAGCCAATACCGGCGACCCGAACGCAACAAAACCCGTTACGTACACGTTGGATTTCAAGCGCATCTCGGCAAAGACCGCCTTCTGGGCGGGACGCCCGGCAATGCGCGTGATCCAGGCGCTCAACTGGTTCCGGGATGAGCGATCCAACCTGGATACCGTTGTCGACGGGATCGAAGCAACTCTCTCAACACGACCCAGTCGCCGTCTTGTGACAATCTGATTGTGATGTTTTGTTTGGCGGGCGAGGAAACGCTATGCTCCGGCTGATCTCGCGGATCGACTGCTTCTCGCGCAATGCCATCCGACGGATAATGTTTAAAAGTCCCATGTGGATCACTCCGTTGCCCCCGTCGCTCTCCGCGTTGGGGCAAGGTTCACATGGCTCAATTCTCAATGGAAATTATGCGCCTAACCGGCTCAGTTCTGCGTGGAAACCAACAGAGCTTGCCGGTCCAGGGCCACGGCGAGCCTGCCGCGGTTAGGATGTCGTGAGTGTTCCGCTTCAAGCTGGTCCCCGCAGTGCTTTTTTGCCCTGGATTTCCAGATACGTGGCGAGGCTGGCGTCGCCAGATGGAAGCGGTTGCATCGGCAGGCTTTCGGGCAATCTCCATGGACATGCGCGGATACGGCAAGAGTTCGGTCCCACGCGAACCCGAGCTCTAAACTGTGCTACATTCAGTAAGCGACCTCGTGGGCTTGCTCGATGCGCTTGAACTTCAGAGTGCAATCCTCGTCGGCCACGATTTCGGGGCTAATATTGTCTGGAATGCCGCGCTGATGCGCGTTCTGTCGGCAATTTACATGATGGCCGGAAGACATTCAAAAATTCGATCTCCTGTGCAGACAATATTTCAAATTGTCAAAAATTCTGCTATATTGAAATAATTCATGCATAGGGGCTGCGGTGGCGAACGATATCAAACAGATCATGCTCGAAGCGAGGCTGTCACTCACTCCTTCGGAAGAGAGGATTGTGCAGATTTTGCTTGCCGACTACCCCACATCAGGATTGGGTACGGCAAACAATCTCGCCAGAAAGGCAGGCGTCAGCGACGCGACAGTGGTGAGGTTAGCTGTCAAACTCGGCTTCGACGGATTTCCGGACTTTCAGCGCAGGTTGTTGTCGGAAGTGGAAGCTCGTCTTCACTCTCCACTTCTCATGATGGAAACGAAGCGACCAGCAGCGGAACGCTCGGGCATCGCGGAAACTTACCTCCATGCGGTATCCGAGACAATCGACAAGACTATCAGTTCTACACCTGCAAGCACCTACGAGCGCGCGGCTCGCCTGATTATGGACGCAAAGGGCCGCGTGGGACTGCTGGGCGGCAGGTTCAGCAGGCACATTGCCGGAATGATGGGGTCGTACCTCAGTCAATTCAGGCCGGGCGTTTTTGAACTGGGAGCGCTTTCCTCTCAAACATTCGACTCGATTATCGATTTCAGCAAACGTGATGTGCTGATCGTCTTCGACTACCGAAGATATCAGAGCGACGTGATCGAGTTCTCGAGGCAGGCATGCGAGCAAGGCGCTACGATCATCCTATTCACAGATCAATGGCTCTCGCCCGTTTCCGCCTACGCTGAGGTCTCGATCATCTGTCCTTTGGAAGTACCGTCACCGTACGACACCATGGCTCCGGCAGTCGCCCAGACCGAAGCCTTGGTCGCTCACATAATCGGGTCTTTGAACGACACCACCCGTAAGCGGATCGAGCACCTCGAAAGCGTCCGCTTAAACAACGCCGTGACCGTGGACGGCGCGGAGCACCGCGCGAACGGAAAGCCTAAGGTTCCCGGACCGGGGCCGAAGCAAGGAAAAACGAGATCCAAATGACAAGTGAACTAGCCAGCCGGGATTCCGGTTTCAGCCCTGGACACACGGCGCTGCTTCTGGTGGACATGCAGCGAATATGGCTCGAGCCCGGCCTCGATCCCGACCATCCGGAGCGCGGTCCAGACCACTACTTCTACAAACAGACGAGTTCGGTGACGATCCCGAACAGCGAGCGTCTTCTCGCTGCCGCTCGCAACAATGGCATCGAGGTGATCCACACGATTATCCAGAGCCTGACCGAGGACGGAAGGGATCGGTCACTCGACCACAAGCTTACGCCCATTCATATTGCTCCGAGCCGTCCTGAAGGTCTGCCCCCGGAAAACCTGGCCCCCAGGGGCGACGAGATCCTGATACCGAAGACTTCGTCAGGCGTCTTCAATTCCACGAACATTGATTACGTGCTTCGCAACCTGGGTATCAAAAATCTGATCATCACCGGAATAATGACCGACCAGTGCGTCGACATGGCCGT
>DASWOH010000175.1:0-3965 GCA_036398815.1 Rhizobium sp.
CGTGCCGACCACCATGGCCAAGAGCTTCAAGCTGCAAGCCGAGGATCTCGAGCGTGCCATCACGCCACGCACCAAGTGGGTGCTGCTGAACTCGCCCTCGAACCCGTCCGGCGCGGCTTACACGCATGACGAGCTCAAGGCGGTGACCGACGTCCTGGTGCGCCACCCGAACGTCTGGGTGCTGACGGACGACATGTACGAGCACCTGACCTATGGCGACTTCAAGTTCGTCACGCCTGTCGAGGTCGAGCCGAGGCTTTATGACCGCACGCTGACGATGAACGGCGTCTCCAAGGCCTATGCGATGACCGGCTGGCGTATCGGCTATGCCGCCGGCCCGCTGCAGCTGATCAAGGCGATGGACATGATCCAGGGCCAGCAGACCTCCGGCGCCGCCTCCATGGCGCAGTGGGCTGCCGTCGAGGCGCTGAACGGTCCGCAGGACTTCATCCCGCGCAACAAGAAGATCTTTGAAGGCCGCCGAGACCTCGTCGTCTCCATGCTGAACCAGGCCAAGGGCATCGTATGCCCGGTGCCGGAAGGCGCGTTCTACGTCTATCCGTCCTGCGCCGGCCTGATCGGCAAGACCGCGCCCTCGGGCAAGGTCATCGAGACCGACGAGGACTTCGTCTCGGAACTGCTGGAATCGGAAGGCGTCGCCGTCGTCCACGGCTCAGCCTTCGGCCTCGGCCCGAACTTCCGCATCTCCTATGCGACCTCGGAAGAACTGCTGGAAGAAGCGTGCCGCCGCATCCAGCGCTTCTGCAACGCCTGCAGCTGAGAAGACAGGCAATCAGCCGAATAGAGAAAAGGCCCGTCAGCGATGGCGGGCTTTTTCGTTTGGATGCGGGCACCTGTTCTTGAGATGGAAACATCGGGAATTTTGCCCTATGTTCTTCTCATGAACAGGAACGATGCCATTGCCAGCTTGAAGCAGCATGCCGATGCCGTGAAAGGCATGGGGGCGACTGCGCTTTACCTGTTCGGTTCAACGGCACGCGACGAAGCGGGCAAGACGAGCGATCTCGATATTTTCATCGATTATGATCCGTATCGGAGTTTTTCGCTTATCGACCTCGTGGGCATCAAGCAGCTGCTCGAAGAGCAGCTCGATGTCGAGGTTGATGTAACGACCCGCGATAGCCTTCACCCGATGTTGCGGGCCGATATCGAAGGCTCTGCGGTGCGTGTTTTCTGATGGCGCGCAAGATAGCGCCGGTGCTGGCCGAAATCCTCGAAACCATCGAAGGCATCGAGACCGCCACAGCAGGCAAATCGCTCGAGGATTTCAAGCGCGACTGGCTTCTGCGACTGGCGGTTCAAAGGGCGCTGGAGATAATATCGGAAGCCAGCCGGCATATTCCGGATGAGCTGCTTCCAATCGCGCCGGATATTCGCTGGAAGCAAATCCGGGGTATCGGCAACATCTTGCGCCATGAATATCATAAGATCGCCGATGACATCGTCTGGGCGGTGGTGGCTGAGAATATTGCGCCTCTGAAAGTCGCAGTGCTGGCTATCCGAGACAATGTCGGGGAGGAGTGAGGCGGTTCACATTCCGCTTCAATCTCCTCCCAATCCGATTCCGCCTCTTCCTCCAACCCGTTGATTTCGGACTCAAAGCCCCAATGCGGAGAGCATGATGAAGGTGGCGAAGAGGATGAAATGGGTCATGCCTTCGATGGCGTTGGTCTCGCCGTCGTTGAGATTGATGGCGGCGGCGATGAGGGTGATCATGATCATCACCGTCTGCACGGGCGACATCGCCATGATGAAGGGCTGGCCCGTGTAGAGCGCGATCGCCTCCATGACGGGAACGGTGAGGATGACGGTCGAAAGCGAGGCGCCCATGGCGATGTTGACCGTCGCCTGCATGCGGTTGCGCAGGGCTGCGCGCAATGCGGTGAGGATTTCCGGAGCGGCGGAGATGGCCGCAACGACGATGGCGGCAACGGCCGGCGGAGCGCCGCTGTCCTTCAGGCCTGTCGTCATGAAGGCCGACATGAACTCTGCTAGAATACCGATGATGACCACGCCGGCGAGGATGATCATGATCGAGGTGGTCGCCGAATCGGAGGCACCGTCTTCCTCCATGCTCTCCTTCTTCCTTTCCACGCGCGGATAGCTGTAGCTGAAGAAATAGCTGTGCTGGCCGACCTGCATGCGCAGGAAAAGCGCATAGAGCGCGATCATGGCGCAGATGGTGAAGGCGGAATAATAGTGCCATTTCGCATCCGGGATGAATTCCGGCACGATCATGGAGATGCCCATGGCCGTCAGGATCATCACGCCATAGGTCTTGCCGGAATCGTCGTTATAGGGCTGCTCGCCGTGCTTCAGCCCGCCGAGCAGGGCGGCAAGGCCGAGAATGCCGTTGATATCGAGCATGACGGCCGAATAGATCGTGTCGCGCACCAGCGTCGGCGAGCTTTCGCCGCCCATCAGGATCGCCAGGATGATAACTTCGACGGCGACGGCCGACAGGGTCAGGATCATCGTGCCGTAGGGGTCGCCGACCTTGACGGCGAGAATTTCGGCATGGTGCGCAACCCGCATCGAGGCGAGCACGATGGTTGCGATCAGCGCGGCTGCGGCGACGAGCGCTGCGGTTCGGCCCATTTCCAGGATGGCGTGTTCGCCGGCATAGGCGACCAGTGCCACCGCCAGCGCGACGAACAGGAATTTCTCCTCTTTCAGGATGGTCGACAGTCCCAAGGTCCCGCTCCGATTTCGATTCATCATCCCAATCTAAAGCAATGATTTTACACATCAAGCTTGCAGACGAGGGCTGGAAATTTGCAGTCGGCCCGATTTAATGAAATACTGTCTTCCAACGGTCCGCCAGACGACTATCGTGGATCTCCCGAAGAAACGGCACAAGGCGGCCCGCGATCGGCCGGATCGCGATCCGGCGCCTGCGGCCTTGGAAGAAGAGGAGGCGTTTGCATGGTCAAGGTCACGTATGAAATCGTCCCGCACGACGGCGGCTGGGCTTACAAGTTTGGCGATGTCTATTCGGAAGCGTTCCCGACCCATGCCGAGGCCGTCGAGGCGGCGAGGATCGTTGCGGCCGAACAGCAGGTCGGCGGCGATGCGGCCGAGATCAGCTATCAGGACGAAAAGGGAAAATGGCACGAGGAATATACCGATGGCGGCGACCGGCCGGAAACCGAGGTCGTCGACGGTTCGCTGCATATTCCCCCGGCCGAGGCCGCATCCGGAGCCTGAGCGGCTTTCAACGGTCGCAAGCGGCTGAACGCCTTCTCATCGTCCTGCCAGATAGCGGCGCAGCCCTTCGACCAGCGCGTCGAATGTCGCCCGGCAGCGCGGCGAGGATTTCAGATTCTCGTGCATGGCGACCCAGGTTTCCAGCGCCACTTCCACCTCCGGCAATACCCGCACGAGGCTGGCGTCCTTGCCGGCCGCCGGCACCTGGGCAAAGCCGATCCCCATGCCGGCGCGCAGCGCATTCAGCAAGGCGATGCTGTGGTCCGATTTGAAGGTGAGGGAAATGCCGTCGAGCAGCGGATAGCGCTTTCTCATCGCCCTGATAAAACCGGACTGGCGGTCGAAGCCGAGCAGCCGGTGTCTGCCGAGATCTTCGACGCGTTCGGGCGTGCCGTGTTTCTCGATATAGCTGCGATGGGCGAAGAAGCCGAGCGGTATGATACCGATGTGGCGTACCAGAAGCGCGTCCTGCGATGGCCGCACCATGCGCACGGCAATGTCGGCCTCCCGCTGGAGAAGGTCCTCGACCTCGTCCGAGGCGGAGAGCTCGATGGTCAGACCAGGGTGCTTTTCCTGAAATGCCGAAAGGATCGACGGCAGCACTTCGGTGCCGATCACCTCGCTGGCGCTGATGCGGACGGTGCCGCTCACCGTGTCGCGGGTGCCGGAGGCGGCGCGCAGCAGAGCGGCGGCCGTGGTCGCCAGCGTTTCGGCATAGGGCTTAAGAGCAAGCGCTG
>DASWOH010000176.1:0-13960 GCA_036398815.1 Rhizobium sp.
CGAGACGCGCCGGCGACGGCGACACGCGAATGCCTGCCGCTTCCATCGCCGCGATCTTGTCTTCCGCGCCGCCCTTGCCGCCGGAGATCACGGCGCCGGCATGGCCCATGGTGCGGCCGGGAGGTGCCGTGCGGCCGGCGATGAAGCCGACCATCGGCTTCTTGCGGCCCTTCTTGGCTTCGTCCTTGAGGAACTGCGCGGCTTCTTCTTCCGCCGAGCCGCCGATTTCGCCGATCATGATGATCGACTTGGTTTCGTCGTCGGCGAGGAACATTTCCAGGATGTCGATGAATTCCGTGCCCTTGACCGGATCGCCGCCGATGCCGACAGCCGTCGTCTGGCCGAGGCCTTCGTTGGTGGTCTGGAACACGGCTTCATAGGTGAGCGTGCCCGAACGCGAGAGAACGCCGACCGAGCCCTTCTTGAAGATGGAGCCCGGCATGATGCCGATCTTGCATTCGTTCGGGGTCAGCACGCCGGGGCAGTTCGGTCCGATCAGGCGGGACTTCGACTTGTCGAGACGATCCTTGACCTTGACCATGTCGGCAACCGGAATACCTTCCGTGATGCAGACGATCAGCGGGATTTCAGCGTCGATCGCTTCGAGGATCGCAGCCGCGGCACCTGCCGGCGGCACGTAGATGACCGAGGCGTTGGCGCCGGTGGCGTCCTTGCCTTCGGCGACCGACTTGAAGATCGGCAGCTTTTCGCCGTCCTTGCCGGTCCAGGTTTCGCCGCCCTTGGAAGGGTGGATACCGCCGACCATCTTCGTGCCGTGATAGGCGAGCGCCTGCTCGGTGTGGAAGGTGCCGGTCTTGCCGGTCAGGCCCTGAACGAGAACCTTGGTGTCTCTGTTGATGAGAATGGACATCTTGCCTCAGGCTCCCTTGACTGCCTTGACGATCTTCTGGGCGGCATCGTCCAGGTCATCGGCCGAGATGACATTGAGACCGGATTCATTGATGATCTTCTTGCCGAGTTCGACGTTGGTGCCTTCGAGGCGCACGACGAGCGGAACCTTCAGGCCGACTTCCTTGACGGCTGCGAGCACGCCTTCGGCGATGACATCGCACTTCATGATGCCGCCGAAGATGTTGACCAGGATGCCTTCGACAGCCGGGTCGGCGGTGATGATCTTGAAGGCCGCGGTGACCTTCTCCTTGGTGGCGCCGCCGCCGACATCGAGGAAGTTCGCCGGCTCGGCGCCGTAGAGCTTGATGATGTCCATGGTTGCCATCGCAAGGCCGGCGCCGTTGACCATGCAGCCGATGTTGCCGTCGAGGGCGACATAGGCGAGGTCATACTTGTGCGCTTCGATTTCCTTGGCGTCTTCCTCGGTCGTGTCGCGCAGCGCGACGATGTCTTCGTGGCGGAACAGCGCGTTGCCGTCGAAGGAGACCTTGGCGTCGAGGACGCGCAGGCGGCCGTTGGTCATGACGATCAGCGGGTTGACTTCGAGCAGGGCCATGTCCTTCTCGACGAAGGCCTTGTAGAGGATTGGGAAGAGCTTGGCCGCATCCTCGCGGGCAGCGCCTTCGAGCTTCAGCGCGTCGGAAAGAGCAGCCGAATTGGCAGCCGTGACGCCCGCCGACGGATCGATGGCGACGGTGATGATCTTTTCCGGCGTGTCGTGCGCGACGGTCTCGATGTCCATGCCGCCTTCGGTCGATACGACGAAGGCGACCTGGCCGACCGAGCGGTCGACCAGAATCGAGAGGTAGAGTTCGCGGTCGATGTCGGCGCCGTCCTCGATGTAGAGGCGGTTGACCTGCTTGCCGGCCGGGCCGGTCTGCTTGGTCACCAGCGTGTGGCCGAGCATTTCCTTGGAATTGGCGACGACGTCCTCGATCGACTTGGCGAGGCGAACGCCGCCCTTGGCGTCGGGGCCGAGTTCCTTGAACTTGCCCTTGCCGCGACCGCCGGCATGGATCTGGCTCTTGACGACGTAAAGCGGGCCCGGAAGCTGCTTTGCGGCGGCTTCGGCTTCGTCGGCGGAGAAGATGGCAACGCCGTCCGCGACGGGTGCGCCATAGGTCTTCAGCAGAGCCTTGGCCTGATATTCATGAATGTTCATGGATTTATCCCTGTTATAACGCGGAAATTACTTCAGCGACGGCGCGATGGCGATGCAGGCTTCGCAGAGGCCGGCGACAGATGCGACCGACTTGTCGAAGGCTTCCTTCTCGGCCTTGTTCAGGTCGATCTCGATGATGCGCTCGATGCCGCCGGCGCCGATGACCGTGGGAACGCCGACATACATGTCCTTGACGCCGTACTGGCCATCGAGATGGGCGGCGCAGGGCAGAACGCGCTTCTTGTCCTTGAGGTAGGATTCGGCCATTGCGATGGCGGAAGCGGCCGGGGCGTAATAGGCCGAGCCGGTCTTCAGGAGACCGACGATTTCGGCGCCGCCGTCACGGGTGCGCTGGATGATTTCTTCGAGGCGCTCCTTGGTGAGCCAGCCCATGGTGACCAGGTCGGTCAGCGGAATGCCGGCAACGGTGGAGTAGCGGGCGAGCGGCACCATCGAGTCCCCGTGGCCGCCGAGAACGAACGCGGTGACGTCTTCGACGGAAACGTTGAATTCCTTGGCGAGGAAGAGGCGGAAGCGCGAGCTATCGAGCACGCCGGCCATGCCGACGACCTTGTTGGCCGGGAGGCCCGAGAACTTCTGCAGCGCCCAGACCATGGCGTCGAGCGGGTTGGTGATGCAGATCACGAAGGCGTTCGGGGCATATTTCTTGATGCCGGCGCCGACCTGCTCCATGACCTTGAGGTTGATGCCGAGAAGATCGTCGCGGCTCATGCCCGGCTTGCGGGCGACGCCGGCGGTGACGATGCAGACGTCGGCACCTTCGATCGCGGAATAGTCGCTGGCGCCGGTCAGGTTGGCGTCGAAGCCTTCGACCGGTGAAGACTGGGCGATGTCGAGACCCTTGCCCTGGGGAATGCCGTCCGCGATGTCGAACAGGACGATGTCGCCCAGTTCCTTCAGGCCGGCGAGATGCGCCAGCGTGCCACCAATCATGCCAGAACCAATAAGTGCGATCTTGTTGCGCGCCATTTCGGGGTATCCTTTGCGATCAAAATCCGTGGCGGGACGCCCACAAGGCATCCACCATTGCCGCCAATCGCATAGACCCAACGGCCGAAATTGGCAATTGATTATTTTGAGAGCAGGGATTTCAATCGGTTAGATCGATAATGTCTTACGTAAACGTAAGACATTCTGTCATCGAATTGTTACTCGGCGGCCCGTTTCGCGGGAGTCTGAGCGAGATATTCCGCGCTGCGCATCTCGAAAAGCCGCGAAGCCGTGCGGTCGAATTCGAAGCCTTCCGTGCCGCGCCTTTCGACCAGCAGATCCTCCGGCATCGCCGCCGCCGAAACGTAAAGCCGAATGCCGTGATCGTAAAGCGTGTCGATAAGAATGATGAAACGCTTGGTCTGGTTGCGCTTCTCCGGTCCGAGCTTCGGCACGCGATCGAGAAAGATCGTGTCGAACCGCTTGGCGATGGCCAGGAAATCGGCAGCGCCCAGCGGCACGTCGCAAAGATCGGCGAAGGAGAAGCGCGCCATGCGATCGGCGGCCAGCGGCACATGGATGGACCGCCCCTTCATCGGAATATCCAGGGGCTGTGCCTTGCGGCCATGCAGCGCCTGCACCCAGGACGCATCCATCGCCATGTCGGTACGCTCGTCGATCGGTATCAGATAGACCGGCTGGCTGTTCAGCTTCTCCATGCGGTAATCGGTCGGCGAATCCAGCGTGACGACCTCGACATGGCGTTTCAGGAGATCGATGAAGGGCAGGAACAGGCCGCGATTGAGGCCGTCGCGGTAGAGGTTGTCGGGCTCGACATTCGAGGTGGCGACCAGCACGCAGCCGAGTGAGAACAATTCGGAAAACAGCCGCGACAGGATCATCGCGTCGGCAATGTCGGTCACGGTGAATTCGTCGAAGCAAAGCAGCTCGGCCTCGCTATAGAGGTCGGCCGCGACCGGCAGTACCGGATCGGCCTGCTTGGTCTCGCCATTCTTGAACTTCAGCCGGTGGGCGGCGATGCGGTTGTGCACATCGGCCATGAACTCATGGAAATGCGCCCGGCGCTTCTTGCGGCAGGGCGCCATGGCGAAGAACATGTCCATCAGCATGGTCTTGCCGCGCCCGACGCTGCCATGGATATAGAGACCGCGAACGATCTCGGCCGGCTTCTTGCGCGCGAACATCCAGCCGAGAGCGCTCGATTTGGTTGCCGGTCGCTTCTGCTTGAGATCGGCAAGCACGCGATCCAGGGATTTCGCCACATCGATCTGCGCCGAATCCACCTGAAGCGATCCGGAGGCCGTCAGCGCCTTCAGCTGCTCGCCGACGCTGATGGAATAGTCGGGCATGGGCTGCATGGGGAAATATCCGCCTGTGCAAAGGAGAGGAGGCGGCCGGACGGGGCCGACCCCTTCAAGAAAGCATTATCGGCTGAGGCTGAGCGGCTGGCCGGACGCGGTCGAACCGTCGTAGCGCGAATCGGCCGTCTTGTAGAGCGAGCCGATCTGGGTGCCATCGCGGTTCTTGAGGATGACCTGCTTGCCGGACACTTCCCAGGAGCCCATCGACGTCAGCTCGCCCGCGCAACCGCGCGTGCCGCCGCGCGACCCGCTGCCCAGATTGGTGAGCGTCAGGAACATATCGCAGCTCGATCCGCCATTGCTGACCTTCCAGCTGCCGACCATGGATTCCTTGGTCACGTCCTGCGCCGAAGCAGCCATCGCCTGCTGTTGTTGCTGATTGGCCGCGCTCGGCGCGTTCGTCGGCGCCGCCGGGAACTGCGAACCGTTGCTGCCGTTCACCGGAGGTAGCTGGCTGGACTGGACGGAAGGAACAGGCTGGGCCTGCAATGGTGGAGGAGCAGCAGAATAATTGTTGTCGTCGTTGTTGTATGCTGTGCGCTGGCAACCGGCAAGCGACAGACCTATCGCCGCAGCAGTCACTGCATATCTCAATTGCATCATCATACTCCTAATGGTCCACCACTGACGTTTGCAAACTGTTGCTTAATTACGTTGGAATTATCGTATTTCACTTTGGTTAATCAAGTCGCTACGGGCAGAAATCGCAAGAAGGCATAGCGGAGCAGGAATCCGGTCGTTTCAAGGCCTATCCCGACGAACCTTGTCCAGACAGAAATCATCGGCATATTCCTGCGTCCGTCCATCGCACTACGGTGATGACGGACCGTATCTCGACAGGCCATGGCAGGGCGCGGGCGAGGCGACAAAAACCCTGCGAGCCGCAACCGTTTTCGGCAGCGGCTCCCATCGTCATGCGCTTCGATCCTCATCGTCCAATGCGATGATTGAACGACCGTCGGCGGTCAGACCCGCCGCTCGACCATCATCTTCTTGATTTCCGCGATCGCCTTGGCCGGATTCAGGCCCTTCGGGCAGGTCTGGGCACAGTTCATGATCGTGTGGCAACGATAGAGGCGGAACGGATCCTCGAGATTGTCGAGGCGCTCGCCCTTGGCTTCGTCGCGGCTGTCGATCAGCCAGCGATAGGCCTGCAGCAGGACGGCGGGGCCGAGATAACGGTCGCCGTTCCACCAATAGCTCGGACAGGATGTCGAGCAGCAGGCGCAAAGGATGCATTCGTAAAGGCCGTCAAGCTTCAGGCGGTCCTCATGGCTCTGCTTCCATTCCTTGGCCGGCGGCGGCGATACCGTCTTGAGCCACGGCTCGATGGAGCGGTGCTGGGCGTAGAAGTTCGTCAGATCGGGCACGAGGTCCTTGACGACGGGCAGATGCGGCAGCGGATAGATCTTCACCGTGCCCTTGATCTCGTCCAGCCCCTTGGTGCAGGCCAGCGTATTGGTGCCGTCGATGTTCATCGCGCAGGAGCCGCAGATGCCTTCACGACAGGAACGGCGCAGCGTCAGCGTCGGGTCGATCTTGTTCTTGATATAGAGCAGGCCGTCGAGCACCATCGGGCCGCAATCGTCGACATCGATGTAATAGGTGTCGATGCTCGGGTTCAGACCGTCATCCGGGCTCCAGCGATAGACGCGGAATTCGCGCGTGTTCTTGGCACCCGCCGGCTTCGGCCAGACCTTGCCTTCACGCATCTGAGAGTTCTTGGGGAGAGCGAGTTCAACCATGGTCAGTTCCTCTCAGATCAATAGACGCGGGCCTTGGGCTCGATCTTGTGCGGATCGATGCCATCGGCGATCAGTTCGGTATGGACGGGACGATAGTCGAGCTTGACGTCGCCGGCTTCGTTGACCCAGGCAAGCGTGTGCTTGCGCCAGTTCTCGTCGTCGCGGCCGCCGAACTTGCCTTCGGTATAGTCCTCGCGGGCGTGCGAGCCGCGGCTTTCCTTGCGGGCTTCGGCGCCGTAGATCGTCGCGATGGCGTTGGCCATCAGATTGTGCAGCTCCAGCGTCTCGATGAGATCGGAATTCCAGATCAGCGAACGGTCGGTGACCTTGATGTCCGGCAGTTCCTTCCAGATCGCCGAAAGACGGCGGCAACCGGATTCCAGCGATTCCTGCGTACGGAACACGGCGGCGTCTTCCTGCATGGCGCGCTGCATCTTCTCGCGCAGCACCGCCGTCGGCGTCGAGCCGCTGGCGTGGCGCAGAGCATCGAAGCGATCCATGATCTTGTCGCAGGCGGCCTCGTTGATCGCCGGAACCGGGCTGGCGCGGTCGATGACCTCACCGGCGCGGATCGCGGCGGCACGGCCGAAGACCACAAGGTCGATCAGCGAGTTGGAACCGAGGCGATTGGCGCCGTGCACCGAGGCGCAGCCGGCTTCGCCGACAGCCATCAGGCCCGGCAGGATGCGTTCCGGATTGTCACCGTCGGCATTCAGCACCTCGCCCCAATAGTTGGTGGGAATACCACCCATATTGTAGTGGACGGTCGGCAGAACCGGGATCGGCTCGCGGGTCACGTCGACGCCGGCGAAGATGCGCGCGCTCTCGGAAATGCCCGGCAGGCGCTCATGCAGCACGGCCGGATCGAGATGGTCGAGATGCAGGAAGATATGGTCCTTGTTCTTGCCGACGCCGCGGCCTTCGCGGATTTCCAGCGTCATGCAGCGCGAAACGACGTCGCGTGAGGCAAGGTCCTTGGCCGACGGCGCGTAACGCTCCATGAAGCGCTCGCCCTCGGAGTTGACGAGATAACCGCCTTCACCGCGCGCGCCTTCGGTGATCAGGCAGCCGGAACCGTAGATGCCGGTCGGATGGAACTGCACGAACTCCATGTCCTGCAGCGGCAGACCGGCGCGGGCCACCATGCCGCCGCCGTCGCCGGTGCAGGTATGGGCCGAGGTCGCCGAGAAATAGGCGCGGCCGTAGCCGCCGGTCGCCAACACCACCATCTTGGCGGCGAAGCGATGGATCGTGCCGTCGTCGAGGCACCAGGCGACGACGCCGGTGCAGCGGCTGCCGTCGTCCGACATGATCAGGTCGAGCGCGAAATATTCGATGAAGAATTCGGCGTTGTTGCGCAGCGACTGGCCGTAAAGCGTGTGCAGGATGGCATGGCCGGTACGGTCGGCGGCGGCGCAGGTGCGCTGTACCGGCGGGCCTTCACCGTAATTCTGCATGTGGCCGCCGAACGGACGCTGATATATCTTGCCTTCCTCGTTGCGCGAGAAGGGCACGCCGTAATGCTCCAGCTCATAGACCGCCTTCGGCGCTTCCATGGTGAGATACTGCATGGCGTCGACATCGCCGAGCCAGTCGGAGCCCTTGACGGTGTCGTAGAGATGCCATTGCCAGCTGTCCGGCGTCATGTTGCGCAGCGAGGCGGCGATGCCGCCCTGGGCCGCGACCGTGTGCGAGCGGGTTGGGAAGACCTTGGTGATGCAGGCGGTGCGGAAGCCCTGCTCGGCCATGCCGAGCGTGGCGCGCAGGCCGGCGCCGCCGGCGCCGACGACGATCACGTCATAGGAGTGATCGACATACTTGTAGGCTTTGCCATTCTGAGCGGATGAGTTCGGTGCCATGATGCAATTATCCTACGAACGCGATCTTCAGAATGGCGAAGAGACAGAGCCCCGCCATGACGATCGAGAAGAATGTGTTGAGCATGAGAAGGACGATCTTGCCGAATTCGCCGTGGACATAGTCCTCGATGATGACCTGCATGCCGAGCTTCATGTGAATGATGCCGGAGATCACCATCAGGCCCATGATGACGGCGACGAAGGGATTCGACAGGGCGTGCACGACCTCCGCGTAGGGAGCGCCAGCATAAATGATCAGGAAAACGACGAAGAAAATGAAAAGCGGGACGTTGGCGACGGCGGTCAGGCGCTGACGCCAGAAATGATCGGTGCCTTCCTTGGCGGAACCGAGGCCGCGGACTTTACCCAAAGGGGTGCGCATATCCATGAGAAATATCCTTTAAAGCATGATCCCGAGCCGAGGACCGCAAGGCGGCTTCGGACAGGACATGCCAATCAAACCAGCCGGATGGCGATACCGATGATCCAGACCAGCACGGTCAGACAGAGCGAACCGACGAGCGTCGCCTTGGCCAGCTTGGTCGAAAACTCCTTACCGAAGCCGTAGCCGAGGTCCCACATGAAATGGCGCAGCCCGCCGAGCATGTGGTGGAGCAACGCCCATGTGTAACCGAACAGCACGAGTCGACCGATGATCGTGCCCATGATCCAGTTGACCAGTTCGAAAGAACCCTGGCCTGTCGCCGCGGCGATCAGCCACCAGGCAACCAGCAGCGTGCCGAAATAGAGCGCGCCACCGGTGATGCGGTGAACGATCGACATGACCATGGTGGGAATAGGCTTGTAGATTTGCAGATGCGGCGACAAGGGCCGGTTTTGTGTGACGTTCGCCATCAGAACCTCGCGGCGTTACGATACGCTTCGATCCCGGAACTCTCCGGGGCAACGCACACGCGCGGAAAAATCCTGTGTGCGTTGCATCAATTGCGACCATTAATCACGGAAAGGCACGCCGACAAGCACAATTGCTGTCTGCCTCGAATTTAATCGATTCGGATCGTTCGACATCTTTAGCGCGTAGGCCGAAACCATATCCCCTAATTGGGGCCTCAATATAATTTTCCCGCCTGCCAAGTGGACTTAACCTCGCTCTTGCGGCATTCTGTTCTTCATATTTCATTAAGGATTTAGCGGGCGGGAAAAACGCATGCGGCAGCATCTTTTCAAGGCAACGGCGCTCGTTTTGGCGGCAGCCGCCGTTCTTTCATCCGTATCGGCCTTGGCGGGCGACTATCGCCGGGAACATCGGCCGTTCCGCCATTCCGGACCCCACAGGTTGCAGGAAATCTCCTGGCCGCAGCCGCAGCCGGCCAGAATCGTCCTCATGGACCGGCCATATGCGGCAAGCATCGGAACCTATGCCGGCACGACAAATATCTACCGGGCCGATGATGGGACCTATGTCCTCGGCGATGGCGGCTATGATCGATATCCGGGCAGGCCTGCGCCCCGGCTGAAGCCGCGGGCCAAGGTGATCGACGTCAAGCTTGCCGGCGATGCCTGCTCCTATGAAGCCGGCGTCTGCGTGATTCGTCCCTGACGGTCGTCAGCCGGCGAGAAATCGCCAGACCGTCGTCTTCTTGACTTCGCTGTCTTCCAGCGCCCGCGTCACCGGCACCTGATAGCTGGCCTGGGCCTCCAGGCGATCCCCAGGCAGATAGGCTCTGCCGGGATCGCCGACCAGAACCAGAAGGCCCTCCCCCGCCAGCCGCCGAAACCAGGGGATCAGGCGATCGGCAAAGTCGCGGTCGTAAAACACATCCCCGGCAAGAACGACATCAGCATCCAACGCCTGACCAACGAGATTGTCGCCGGTGAAATCAAGCATGACGCCGTTTTCCACGGCGTTCAGCCGTACCGCCGTTTCCGCCCAGGGATCGATATCGGCGGCGAGCACGCGGCTTGCGCCCGCAAGCTTCGCCGCGATCGCCACCAGCCCCGAGCCGCTGGCGAAATCGAGCACCCGCTTGCCGGCGACTTCCTCGGGATGATCGAGGATATGGCGCGCAAGCCCCTGCCCGCCGGCCCAGGCGAAAGCCCAGAAGGGCGGCGGCAGGCCGATCTCCTCAAGTTCTTCCTCCGTCTTCAGCCAGAGATCATGGGCTTCGCTGGCCAGATGCAGCCGGATTTCCGGTGTATGCGGCGGCGCCATGACGCTGGTGTTCGCGCGGATGAATGTCTCCGGATCGGTCTTCAAATCGCCCTCGACTCGGGAGTGTCAAACAGGCGGATTGTCGAGGCCGCCCATGCGGCAGACTTCGAGATACTCTTCGTCGGTCACCGGCTGCACGGAAAGCCGCATGGAGGTGACGAGCGACATCTGCGAAAGCTTCGGATTGGCCTTGATATCCTTGAGCGACACCGGCTTCGGCATATCGCGCACGGCGCGGATATCGACGCAGTCCCAGCGCGGATCCTCCTTGGCGGTCGAATCTGGATGCGACAGCGCGCAGACCTCGACGATACCGACGATCTCCAACCCGTCATTGGAATGATAGAAGAAGCCCTTGTCGCCGATCTGCATCGCCCGCATGTTGTTGCGGGCAAGATAATTGCGAACGCCGGTCCACTCGGCTCCCTTTTCGCCGGCGTCCTTCTGCTGCTGCCAGGACCAGGAGGACGGCTCGGATTTATACAGCCAATGCGCCATGCCTCATGCCTCCGGATTGTTGAAGACCCAGTTGAACGGCTTGACCTCGACGCTCTCGAACAGGCCAGCCTTGGCATAGGGATCGGAATCGGCAATCGCCTTCGCCGCCTCGATCGTGTCGGCATTGACGATGACGAGGCTGCCATTGGGCTTGCCGTCGGCATCGAGGAACGGACCCGCCATCTTCAGCGTGCCCTCGGCATTGAGCTTGTTCAGATGCTCGACATGAGCGGGACGCGTATCCATCCGGACATTCAGATGACCGGGCTTGTCCTTGCAGACAAAGGCAAACAGCATTGTTTTATTCTCCATTTGAAAATGCGGCGACTGATCCGCTTCCGCGGAATCATCGCCAAATGAAATCTCGCGCACTTTGGTACGAGGCCGCCGGAGATCAAGATCAACTCCGACGAGTGACGAATTGCGTAAAGCGGCCCACACGCCACCCTTTTTTTGGGCAACCTAGATGCCACCCGATTTTCATCATCGTGCTTTTCTGGCTCGTCCATGAAACCCTCCAGCTTCGTCAGTGGAATACATCTAACAAGGACGATGCTCAACGGAGCACAGTAGCTTAATCATTCCGTCGTGATCGGCCGTGTCATCAATTGCTCGATGGCGGTCGAGATATCCAGCTTGCCGTCGATGATGGCCGAGACTGCCTCGGTGATCGGCATGTCGACGCCGAGCCCCCGCGCCAGCTTCGCCGCGATCGAGGCGGCATAGGCGCCTTCGACCAGCTCTCCATGCGCGGGATCGACCGTCTCGCCCTGGCCAAGCGCGATGCCGAAACGCAGGTTGCGGGATTGGTGGCTGGTGGCGGTCAGCACGAGGTCGCCGAGGCCGGAGAGGCCCCGCACCGTCTCGGCCTTGCCGCCCTTGGCGAAGACGAAGCGCGACATCTCGGCAAGGCCGCGGCTGATCAATGCGGCACGTGCCGAATCGCCGATCCCTCGCCCTTCGACGATGCCGCAGGCGATCGCCAGTACATTCTTCAAGGCGCCGCCGAGTTGCACGCCGATACGATCGGAAGAGGCGTAGAGACGGAAGGTGGGGCCTGAAATCGCTTGCGCCAACCGTTCCGCCACCGCCATGTCGGCCGCTGCGATCGCCATGGCGGTCGGCAGGCCCCTGGCGATATCGGCGGCGAAGCCCGGCCCGGAGAGAACGGCGATGGCATGGTGCGGCAATTCGCGTTCCAGCATGTCGGTCAAGAGATCGCCGGAGACCTTGTCGATGCCCTTGGCGCAGGTGACGACCACGGCGTCCGCAGCAAGATGGGGGCCGTAATGGCGTGCCGCGTCCGCCTGAGCCTGCGACGGCATGGCGAACAAGACAATACCCGCATCCGAAATCGAATCCGGCTCGGCAGAAAATAGCAGCGAATCCGGCAATTCGATGCCGGGTAGAGCAGCATCATTCATCCGGTCGGTATTAAGGTTGGCCATCAGCGCGGCCTTGCGCCCGACAAGCGTCACCTGGCTCTTGCCCGTCAGGGCGATGACGGCGGCGAGCGCGGTGCCGAAGGCGCCGGCGCCGATGACCGCGATCCGTTCGTTGTCGCTCATGCCTTCGCTCCTCGTTTGCCATGCCCCAGCAGCGTTTCCGCCTTCTGATCGAGCGGCCAGCGCGAGCGCGGCTGCACATCGAGACCGTCAGGTGCGGCACCCGTCGCCATGCGCTCCAGCCCGGCCCAGGCGATCATCACCGCATTGTCGGTGCAGAGGCTTAGCGGCGGCGCGATGAAGCGGAAGCCGTTGAGATCGCAGAGCTCCTGCAGCGTGCGGCGCAGCTCGAGATTGGCGGCGACGCCGCCGGCCACCACCAGCGCCGGCTTTTCCGCCGTCTTCGGGAATTCGTTCTTGAAGCGCTGCAGGCCGCGCCCGATCCGGTCCTTCAACGTGCGAGACACTGCCTTCTGGAAGGAGGCGCAGATATCGGCGATATCCTGCTCGCTCACCGGTGCGATCGTCGTCGCCGCCAGCCGCACCGCGGTCTTGAGGCCGGAGAAGGAAAAATCCAGCCGCGCCTCGCCGACGAGCGGCCGCGGAAGATCGAATCGGTCCGGATCGCCGTTCTTCGCGGCCGCCTCGACCGCCGGGCCGCCGGGATAGGGCAGGCCGAGCAGCTTCGCCGTCTTGTCGAAGGCTTCACCCAGCGCATCGTCGATCGTCGTGCCCCAGCGCTCGTATTCGCCGACGCCGCGTACCAGGATCAATTGCGTATGGCCGCCGGAGACGAGCAGCATCAGATAGGGGAAGGCGAGACCATCCGTCAGCCGTGCCGTCAAGGCATGGCCCTCCAGATGGTTGATGGCATAGAGCGGCTTGCCGGTTGCCCTGGATATCGCCTTGCCGGTCATAAGCCCGACGAGCAGGCCACCGATCAGGCCGGGGCCGGAGGTGGCGGCGATGGCGTCGACATCGGACAGCGACACATTGGCGCGCTTCAGCGCCTCGTCGATCAGTGTATCCAGCGCCTCGACATGGGCGCGCGCGGCAATTTCCGGCACAACGCCGCCATAGGCGCTATGCTCGTCCAACTGGCTCAAAACAATGTCTGAGCGTACGATGGCGGTGCCGTCATCCTGGCGCTCGACAATGGCCGCGGCGGTTTCGTCGCAGCTTGTTTCGATGCCGAGAATGCGAAGAAAGGACGCCATGGAAGTCGTTCGATGCCTGTTGGTCGATTGCGATAAAGCGGAAATATGGTTACGGGAACTGTCGGTAACAACGGATCAAAGCGGATGCAAACAAAACCTTTCCGGATCGGCACGCGCGGCAGCCCGCTGGCGCTGGCGCAGGCGCACGAGGCCCGCGACCGCCTGATGGCGGCGCACGGCCTGCCCGAGGAAATGTTCGAGATCGTCGTCCTGACCACCAAGGGCGACCGCATCACCGACCGTTCGCTGGCGGCGATCGGCGGCAAGGGCCTGTTCACGGAAGAGCTTGAAGAGAAATTGCTCTCGGGCGAGCTCGACTTCGCCGTGCACTCGGCCAAGGACATGGCGACGAAGCTGCCGGAAGGGCTGGCGCTGACCGCCTACCTGCCCCGCGAGGATATTCGCGATTCGGTTATCGGCCGCGCGGCGCCGAAACTGATCGACCTGCCGCATGGCGCGACCGTCGGCTCCGCCTCGTTGCGCCGCCAGGCGCTGATCCGCCGCCTGCGCCCCGATATCAACGTCATCACCTTTCGCGGCTCGGTCCAGACCCGGCTGCGCAAGCTGGAGGAAGGCCAGGCGGACGCAACGCTCTTGGCCGTCGCCGGCCTGAAAC
>DASWOH010000177.1:0-12266 GCA_036398815.1 Rhizobium sp.
GCCGGCCGCGGCCGCTCGCCGCCGCGCAATACGCCGAATATGGCCGTCGTCAGCGGCAGCAATCCGATGAAGACGATCGAATGGGCCGAGGTGACGTGCTTGAGCGCCAGGGCCGTCAGCAGCGGAAAGCCGACGACGCAGCCGATCGCAACGATGATGAGGGGCACGAGATCGGCCCGGACAGGCCGCTTCTCCCGAAAGGCGAGCAGCAGGCAGAGCGCCAGGACGCCGGCAATCGCGGCGCGGGCGACTGTCAGGAAGACGGGATCGAAATCCATCACCGCCACCCGCGTCGCCGGCAGAGAGCCGCTGAAGATCAGCACGCCCGTCAGTCCATAGATCCAGCCGCTCGTCGTCTTGTCCATGCTCATACTCCTGGTTTGTCGTCCGCGATATCGGCGAAGTCGGCTGGTATTTCCAGAGACGGTGCAGTACAATTCATATGAACTGTTATGGTGTGGGGTATGGTACGGATGAGCGGCTTGATTGCGGCGAACGGCAATGGCATCACTCGGATCGAGGGTGTGATGGCGGCGATTTCGGAGCGTATTGCCGCGCGCAGCCTGGCGCCCGGCGCGCGGCTTCCTTCGGTCCGCAGCTTTGCCAAGACCATGCAGGTGTCGGTTTCCACCGTGGTCGAGGCCTATGAGCGGTTGGCGGCCGAGGGCGTGATCCGCTCGCGGCCCGGTTCCGGCTTCTATGTCTGCGGGCCGCTCGCGCCGCTTTCCCTCTCCGAAATCGGCCCCCGGCTTGACCGCGATGTCGATCCGCTCTGGATTTCGCGGCAATCGCTGGAGGTGGGCGAGGATGTGCTGAAGCCCGGCTGCGGTTGGCTTCCGCCCTCCTGGATGCCGCAGGCGGCGTTACGCCGCGCGATGCGCAGCCTGGCGCGCACCGAGGGCGGGGTTCTCACCGACTATGGAACGCAGCTCGGTTTGCCGCCCTTGCGGCAGCTTCTGGCAAGGCGCATGGCCGAGCACGGCATAGCCGCATCGCCCGATCAGATCATGCTGACGGAGTCCGGCACGCAGGCGATCGATCTCATCTGCCGGTTCCTGCTCGAACCGGGCGATAGCGTGCTGGTCGACGATCCCTGTTATTTCAATTTTCACGCGCTGTTGCGGGCCCATCGGGCTAATGTCGTCGGCGTGCCCTTCACGCCGACGGGGCCGGATATCGCGCTGTTCGGCCAGGCGCTCGAGAAGCACAGGCCGCGCCTCTACATCACCAATTCCGCCGTTCACAATCCGACCGGCGCGACCTTGTCGCCGGTGACGGCGCATCGCCTGCTGAAGCTGGCCGATACCTCCGACCTGATCATCGTCGAGGACGATATCTTCGCCGATTTCGAGCAGACGCCGGCGCCGCGGCTTGCCGCCTATGACGGGCTCGATAGGGTGATCCACATCGGCAGCTTCTCCAAGACCCTGTCGGCCTCGGTGCGTTGCGGCTTCATCGCCGCGCGGCCCGACTGGATCGATGGCCTTGTCGACCTGAAGGTCGCGACCAGTTTCAGCAGCGGCCAGCTTTCGGCGGAACTTTTGTTTTCGGCATTGAAGGATGGCAGCTACCGCAAGCATATGGAGGCACTGCGAGCCAGGCTGGCCAAGGCGATGGACGAGACTGCCCCACGCCTGGAGGCGATCGGCATCACCCCCTGGCTGAAGCCGCAGGCGGGCATGTTCCTGTGGTGCCGGCTGCCCGATGGCATCGACGCTGCCGATGTCGCTCGCGCTTGCCTCGTCGAGGGCGTCATCCTCGCGCCCGGCAATGCCTTCAGCCTGATGGAGACGGCTGGCAGCTTCCTGCGCTTCAACGTCGCGCAATCGACCGACACACGGATTTTCGACGTGCTGGAGGCCGCGATGCGGAGATTGGGTGGGCGCATTCAGGCCTTGCCGTGACGGCTCAATCCTGGGCCGGCAAGCCGGATTTTTGAACGCGATAGTGGCGGACAGTGGCGAGAAAAGCCTCATTCTTGCTATGCCGCGAAATCTGTTCGAGTATTGACCGGTGAGCAAGTTTGATGGTCTTGCCACAAGCCCGCTCCAATTGCGGTTCACATCGGGCACATAATTCCCATCGGCGAAGCGAGATCGGCCGTGCGTGTTCTGCTGGTTGAAGACGACAATATTCTGGGGTCATCCCTGAAGAAGGCTTTGGAGAAGCACGCCTATGGCGTCGATTGGATGCGCGACGGCGAGTCCGGTCTGGAAGCCGCCCGGCATTCGGATTTCGCGGCAATCGTCCTCGATATCAACCTGCCGCGGCTTAGCGGCATGGAGGTGTTGAGAGGCATTCGGCAGAGAGGCAATTCGGTGCCCGTTCTGCTGCTGACGGCGCTCGATGCCGTGCGCCAAAAGGTCGAGGGGCTGGACGAGGGCGCCGACGATTATCTGGTCAAGCCGTTCGATCTCGACGAGCTGCTTGCCCGCATGCGCGCGCTGATCCGCCGCCGCGACGGACGGACCGAAAGTGTCATCCGCTGCGGCGATGTCGAGGTCGACCCCTCGGCGATGGTTGCCCGTAAAGGCGATGCCCAGGTTCACACCACGGCCAAGGAATTCCATCTGCTGAAGCTCCTGATGGAGCGCAGCGGCCGATACGTGACCAAGAACGATATCGAATATGCGCTTTACGATGCCGAAAGCACCGTCGAGAGCAACACCATCGAGGTGACCATCTACAATCTGCGCAAGAAGCTCGGCAGCGATTTCATCAAGTCGATCCGTGGCGTTGGTTACATGATCGAGCGATGAGCAACTCCACACTTACCCGCAAGCTCTTCCTCAGGATCGCGCCGGTCGTGGTGGTCACGATCATTGTAATCGGCGCCTTCGCGTTCAACAGCGCGACGCGCGAAATTGACAATATCTACGATGCCCAGCTGATCAACGATGCGAATGTGCTTTGGAGCTTGCTGCGTCACCCGCTGGAGAGGACGCCCGATCGCGCTGCGAGGCAGATCGACGACATCGACTTCAACATGGACAACCAACTCGCCTTCAATGAAGACGCCGACGATTATGCCGACGCGCATATGTTTCGTGCCTGGGACGACGGCAATATCCGCTTCTACAGCAGCACGGCGTTCCTCTCGGATGTGCCGCAGCAGAAGGTCGGCTTCACCACCATCGCCTATCGCGGCGAGGAGTGGCGCGTCTATTCGCTGCCGATACCGAACTCGACGATCGTAATGGAGGTCGGCGAAAAGATCGCCCTTCGCGAAACGCTGGTCTCCAACATCCTGCTCAATCTCTTCTTTCCGCTGCTCGTGCTCGTGCCGATCATCGGCTTTCTCATCTGGCTCGGCATCAACAGCGGGCTTCGAACGATCCACGGGCTGGTGCGTCAGATCCGCACCCGGTCGCCGGACGATCTCTCGGCCATTCCGATCGAGGGCCTGCCACGGGATCTGCTGCCGCTCGGCCGCTCGATCAACCAGCTTCTCGAGAAGCTCGCCCATTCCCTGACGCTCGAGCGGCGCTTCTCCGATCTCGCCGCACATCAATTGCGCACGCCGCAAGCCAGCGTGAAGCTGTTGCTGCAGATGCTGGGCAACAGCGACAGCGAGCAGGAACGGCAGTCGATCGTCGCCGATCTCGTTGCCAGCAACAACCGCGCCATACATCTGATCGAGCAATTGTTGCGGCTTGCCAGGGTCAGCCATCACCCCCTCAATCCGACCCCGGTGCCGCTCTATCATATGGTGGCGTCGGTGCTGGCGGAGTTCGGCAATATCATCCATAGCCGGCAACTCGATGTCATACTGGAGGGCGACGAAGCGGCGCAGGTCAAGACGGACGAATCGCTGCTGCGCATGACGGTCAGCAACCTTCTGGACAATGCCATCAAATACACGCCTGCCGCCGGCAAGATCGAAGTCATGATCGCGGCGCACAACGGATTTTGGCTCGTATCGATCAGCGACAGCGGGCCGGGTATTCCGCCCGACGAACGCGAGGCGGTCTTCCAGCGCTTCTATCGGCTCGATACGCTGCAGACCGAGGGCGCCGGGCTTGGCCTGGCAATCGTCGCCGATACGGCGGATCGGCTCGCGGCCACGATAGAGCTGTCCACTCCGCGCTGGGGCACGGGCCTGCGTGTCGACCTGCGATTGCCGAAGACAGAATAATCAACTTCGCCACAATTTTCATTTTCGCATCATCCTCCGCTCATGCCTGGCTCATCCACGGTTGTTAAACGCAACTCAAGGACAAGGCGAAAGGGCGTTTCATGCAGGTGTTTTGCGATTTTGATGGAACCATATCCATCGAAGACGCGACGGATATGGTGCTATCCCGTTTCGCCGGTCCCGAGTGGGAAGACATAGAGCGGCAGTGGAAGCAAGGGCTGATGGGGTCGGGCGAGTGCATGCGCCGGCAGATCGCCCTCGTCGAGGCGAGCCGGAAGGATCTCGACGCGCTGCTGGATACGATGTCCATCGATCCCGGCTTCGAAGAATTCCTGTCGTACTGCCGCGGCACCGATCTGCCCGTCACGATCGTCAGCGACGGCGTCGACTACTTCATTCGTCATATCCTGGCACGCCACGGCATTGACGATATTCCGATCGTCGCGAACGTGTTGACCTGTTGCTTTGCCGATGGCCGGGAATCCTATTCCCTCTTCCCGTCGCCGACGGCAAGCGGCTGCATGTCCGGGTCCGGCGTCTGCAAATGCCGGGTCGTCAAGAGCTCCGACCTGCAGATCTACATCGGCGATGGGCGAAGCGATTTCTGCGTTGCCGACAAGGTCGACCTTGTCTTCGCAAAGGCCAAGCTCATCGGCTACTGCGAAGACCGCGACATCCCCTATGTCGCCTTCGAAACCTTCACCGACCTGCTTCCGAAGATGAAAGCCGTTCTTCCCAGCGTCACGCGCGGACAGCGCGCGCCGCTGCATTCCAAGACCGCATGAACAAGACCAAGAGGCATCTCATGAAAACCAATGTAGCCGAAGCCTTCAGTGGCGAGACGCAATTGCCGATCAAGTCCGAAGAGGAGCTGCGTATCCTCGAGGAGGCCTATTGCTCCCACGGCGATACCGTCCACTACACGGCAAAACCGAAATTCTTCGAAGAATGCGAGGGCTCCTTCGTCTACGACCGGTCCGGGACGCCGTTCCTCGATCTGCAGATGTGGTATTCCGCCGTCAATTTCGGCTATCGCAACGAGCGTCTGAACAACGCCGCGCATCGCCAGCTTGACCGGCTGCCGCAGGTTGCCTCGCAGTATCTGCACCGGGAAAAGGTCGAGCTTGCGGCGATGATCGCCCAGGATGCCGAGCGCAAGTTCGGGCACAAGGGCCGCGTTCACTTCAACGTCGGTGGCTCGCAGGCGGTTGAAGATTCGCTGAAGCTGGTGCGCAATTATACCGGCGGCAAGAGCCTGATGTTCGCCTTCGAAGGCGGCTATCACGGCCGTACCCTCGGCGCCTCCGCGATCACTTCGAGCTATCGCTATCGCCGTCGTTACGGCCATTTCGGCGACCGGGCGCAGTTCGTCGAGTTCCCCTATCACTTCCGTGGCCCGAAGGGCATGTCGAAGGAGGAGTATGGGCACTACTGCGTCCAGAAGTTCGCCCGTCTGTTCGAGAGCGAATATAATGGCGTCTGGGATCCGAAGGCCGGAAAGTCGGAATATGCCGCCTTCTATATCGAGCCGATCCAGGGCACGGGCGGCTATGTCATTCCGCCGATGAACTTCTTCGTCGAGCTGAAGAAGGTGCTGGACGAACACGGCATTCTGCTCGTTGTCGACGAAATCCAGATGGGCGTCTATCGCACCGGCAAGCTCTGGTCGATCGAGCACTTCGGCGTCTCGCCGGACATTCTCGTCTTCGGCAAGGCGATCACCAACGGGCTCAACCCGCTTTCAGGCGTCTGGGCACGGGAAGAAATGATCAACCCGACGATCTTCCCGCCCGGCTCCACGCATTCCACTTTCGCCAGCAATCCGATGGGGACCGCCGTGGCTCTCGAAACGATGAAAATGTTGGAAGAAGAGGATTTCGCCACGGCCATCATGGCCAAGGGCGCCTATTTCCTCGATGGGCTGAAGCAGTTGCAACAGCGTCACGCCATTGTCGGCGAAGTCGACGGGCTCGGCCTCGCGCTCAGGATGGAGATCTGCAAGGACGACAGCTACACGCCGGACAAGGCCACGATGGACTGGCTTTGCGACGAAGGCATGAAGGGCGATCTGCAGGTCGGCGCCAAGATGTACGGCCTCGTGCTCGATGTCGGCGGCTACCACAAGAACGTCATCACCTTCGCGCCCAACCTGCTCATCACCCACGAGGAGATCGATCTGGCGCTGGCTCTGCTCGATCAACTTCTGACGCGTGCAGCCCGGAGATAAGACGGTGCAGCTCCTTCTTCTTCATCTCGATGATGCATTGGAGCTGCAGCCGGATTTCGTGCGCGCCTGCAAGCTTGCGGGCGCGTGCCAGCATTTCGACAAGGGAGCCGGTAGAGCGATCCGGCTCTGGGGCAGGCAGAATGCGCTTGCCGAACTCGGCCGCGATATTGCCAGGAACACCCCCGCGATCGGCAAGGACCCGCAGCTCTGCTTCATGGGCTCGGGCGACTTTCATCATGTGACGGCGCTGCTTCTCGACGGGGCTCTGGAACGACAGCCTGTTGCGACGACCCTCATTCACTTCGACAATCATCCGGACTGGGTCACCTTCGAGGGCGGCATGCATTGCGGGTCCTGGGTCAACAGTGCCCTTGCCCATCGTCATATCCAGAAAGTCATCACCATCGGCGTTTGCAGCCGGGATCTCCGCAGCCCGGAGCGCAAGGGCGCCAATCTGCACTGGCTCGGCGAAGGCAAGCTGGAACTCTATCCTTATGAACATCCGCCAAGTCGGGTGCTCGCCGATTATGGCAGCGGCGCCAGCTACCGGCAGGACAAGGGGGCGCTGCACTGGAAATCCATCTCCGAGATCGGCGAGGAAAACTTCATCGACCGGATGCTGAGCCGCATTCGCACCGAGGCCGTCTACCTGACGATCGACAAGGATGTGCTCGCCGCTGACGATGCCGTCACCAATTGGGATCAGGGCCGCATGCGGCTGCCCTATCTCCTGGCGCTGATCAGCGAAATCGGTAGCCGGCATCGGATCATCGGCGCGGATGTCATCGGCGATTATTCCGCGCCGAGCTATGCCGGCGATTTTCGAACCAAGCTGATGAAGCGGGCCGAGATATTCATCGATCAACCACGCATCCGGCCGAAGGCCGAGACGACCAGAAACATCAACAGCGCCGCAAATCACGCGCTGCTCGAAGTGCTGGCGGAGTACATGGCATGAGCGGCAGTTTGACCCTTCCCATGCTCGGTCTCATCCTTTTCTGCGTGCTGGCGGAAACGGCGCGCGAGGTCTGCTTCAAGCAGTCGGCAAATGAAAGCGTATTGCTTGTCGCATTGGCCAAGCCGGTCACATGGCTCGGTATCCTCTTCTGGGCGATCGAGCTCTTCGCCTGGACCGCCGTGCTCGAACGCGTTCCCCTCACCATGGCCTTTCCGCTGATGGCGTTGACCTATGTCGTCATCGTGCTCGCCGGGGGCGTGATCTTCAAGGAAAACATCAATCTCCGCCACGCGACGGGCGTGTTCCTGGTGACCGCCGGCGTGGCCTGTGTGGGAGTAACCGGACTATGAAAATCTTTGCTCATACCAGATGGGATGCGGCGCCGGTTCTGGCCGCCGTGGCTCATCTCGCCTTCGACGTCTACCTGATCGTCGGCTTCGAAAGCCGGCCCTTGTGGCTCTCCGCTGTTTTCGGCTGCCTCTATGCCGTGTCGATCTCGTGGAACATCAACAGCATATCCCATAATTTCATTCACACGCCCTATTTCAGGCCGCGCTGGATGAATTACGGCTTCAGCCTGCTGGAATCGGTCGCGATCGGCTTCTCGCAGACCTATTATCATTGGGTGCATATGCGTCATCACTCCGGCAACAGCGACCGGCCGGATGACAAGGGCGAGACGATCGACCTGCTGTCGATCTATCGCCATGGCCGCAACGGCGAGCCGGAGAATGTGTGGTCCTACACCTTCCTGAGCTTCTTCCGGGACAGCCTCGGCGACATTCACAAGGCTATCGCCCGCCGCCGTCCCTTCGATGCGAAGTGGGGCCGGTTCGAGTTGTTCTTCTTCCTCGGTCTCGCCGCGCTGGCGCTGATTTATGACTGGAGGGCGGTGCTGTTCTTCGTGCCCTTCTATTATCTGGGCAACTGCCTGTCGTCGTTGAACGGCTATTACGAGCATCTGCACGGCGACCCGGACGAGCCGATCGCCTGGGGCGTCAGCAGCCACAAGCCGTTCTACAACTGGCTGTGGTTCGGCAACGGCTATCATGCCGAACATCACTACCGCCCGAAGACCCACTGGACGAAACTGCCAACGCTGCACGAGCAAATCAAGGACGAGCAGGAAAAGGCCGGCACGCATGTGATCAGCACCTGCCATGCCCTTGGCTTCATGGCCAAGGAGAACCGGCAGTCGGAGCTTTCTCATGAAAGCCGATGAGTTGAGCTTTTATCTCGAGGGCACCAATGGAAAAGGTGTCCTCCTGATCCATGGGCTGACCGGGGCTCCGGCCGAGATGAAGCTGGTCGCACGCCACCTCAATCGCAAGGGCTACAGCGTCTATGCGCCGTTGCTGGCCGGCCATGGGGTGGATGCGGGAACCCTGCGGCGCTCGCGATGGGAGGACTGGCTGGACAGCGTCGTTCAGGCATCGTCGATGCTCGCCGAAAGAACACAAGAGGTCTTCGCCGCCGGTATCTGCGTCGGCGGCAAGCTTTCTATGCTTGCGGCAGAACGTCAGCCCGAAACGATCCGTGCCGTCGCCATCTATTCCCCCTGCTTTCACTATGACGGCTGGGATGTCCCCTTCTACTATCCACTGCTGTCTTCGCAGATCAGCTGGTTGTCGCGCATTCCCTTTCTCGATCGTCTCAATTTTCGCGAGACGTCATCCCTTGGGATCAAGGATGAGCGCATGCGCCGGCTGATCGGGACTATGGCGGGGGAGGGCGTTCTCGAGACATTCCCCGGCAAGGGGCTGGTCGAAATGCACCGGCTTGGCAAGACCTTGCGCGGCCGGCTGCCGCAGATGAAGACGCCGACGCTGATCCTGCATGCCGAAGACGATGATCTGAGCAGCCCCAAACATGCGCGCTACATTTCCGACCATATCGGTGGGCCGCACGAGCTCAGATGGATCAAGGACAGTTACCACATGATCCACGTCGACCGTCAGCATCGCCAGGTGGCGGATTTCACCGCCGATTTTTTCGAGGCAAGCCATGCTCAAGCCCTTGCCTAGATATTTACCCGCACCGGACCGGGATCCAGTCGCCGAGGTGCATTTCAGCATCCGCGCCATCGGCCACGATGCCTGGAATGCCTGTTTTCGCGGTCAGGTCGAGGATTATGATTGCCTGCTGGCCATCGAGGAAGCTGATATCGGCGGCTTCGAATGGCGCTACATCACCATCGTCGAGGACGGTCGGGTGAGCGCCGCTATGCCGGTCTTCCTCTGCACCTACGCTCTGGACACCACGCTGGAGGACGGCCGGCTCCGTAAGGTGGTGCGCCGCATACGGCAACACTTCTCGAGCTTCCTGACGCTGCGTCTTGCCTGCCTCGGTTCGCCCTGCACTGAAACGGGCGCGGTCGGTTTTCACCCCGACGTGCCGCCGGAGCGCCGCGCGGTGCTGTTTGCCGAGTTGCTGTCGTTCTTCGAGGAGCTTGCGGCCACGGAAGGCTGCTCGCTGATGGGCATCAAGGACATTCCCGCGCCGGTGACCACCGAGTTCGGCGGCATGCTCTCAGACCGCGGCTATGCCTCGATCGGCGGCTTGCCGACCGCGTGGCTCGACGTGGATTTCAGGACGATCGATGACTATCTCGCCAGGCTTTCCCCCGGCACCCGCAAGGACATGCGCCGCAAGCTGAAATCCTTCGAGCAGGTCAGGGTCGAAATGCGGACGGATTTCGGCGATTTCCTGCCCGAGGTCATGGCGCTTTACCATGACACGCGCAATCGCAGCGAATGGCAGTTCGAGGAGCTTACTCCCGCCTATTTCGAGGGCGTCCTCGCGCATATGCGCGGTCGTTCCTTCTGCGCCTTTTATTTCGTCGAGGACCGGCTGCTTGCCGCCAACCTGATCGTGCATGACAAGCAGATCGCCATCGACAAATTCTTCTGCATGGATGGCGAAGCGGGGCGGCCCTATAATCTCTATTTTCTCAGCTGGTTCACCAATCTGCGCTATTGCCTCGAGCACGGGATCGGCCGTTATCAGAGCGGTCAGGCCTATTATGAAAACAAGGTGCGGCTCGGGAGCCAGCTGACCGCCAACACGATGTTCTTCCGGCATCGCAATCCTGTTCTCCAGAAGATATTGCGGCTGGTTTCGCCATTGCTTTCCACAGACGAGGCGGGTCAGTGATGTCGTCCATGCGCCTATCCTGGCTTGCCGTGCCGGTGTTGAACACGCTGTTCCAGTTTTTCGTGAAACATGGTGCCGAGCAATTGGGCGACGCGACCGGAGCCGGCTGGCTGTGGCAGGCGCTCGGTTCGCATTGGATTCTGGCGGCGATCGCCGTCGAGATTGCCTGCTTCTTCATCTGGATGAACGTGCTTTCCGAACTCGACCTCAGCCGGGCCTTCCCGCTTTCCGGCGTCAGCTACGTGTTGATCATCGCTACCGGCTGGTTCGTCTTCGGCGAACCGGTCGTCGGCCTGCAGGTGGTCGGCAGCGGTCTGATCCTCACGGGCGTCTGGTTGATCGCGGGCGCTTCCGGAGAGGCGGCGAGCGGAGACGGCTGGGACACGAAGCGCGGTTCGCTGCGCGCCGACAGCGGTGAGGATCGATAATGTCCGGATTGCCAACGGAAGACCGTCGCCGGAATAAGGATGTCACAATGGCATCCAGTCTCGCGGATTGGAGCCTGAAGCGCGCCCTGTCGAGCATCGTGTCGCGGGGATCGTTGATCGTGACGACAGCGGACGGCCGCGCGCTGACATTCGGCGATGGTACAGGCGAGCTCGTCTGCGCCCGCTTTACCGACAATCGCGCGCAATGGGCCTTTCTGATCGACGCCGATGCAAGGCTTGGCGAGCTTTACATGGACGGCCGCTTCCTCGTCGAACAGGGCACGCTCTACGATTTCGTGGCGATGATGCTGCGGGAGGCGCAGAACAGCACGCATCCGCTGATCGCCCGCATCATCGACCATATCCGCACGAAGCTGCGGATTTTCCGTCATCGCAACCTGCCAAGTCGCTCGAAGACCAATGTCGCGCATCATTACGATCTCGATGGGCGGCTCTACGAGCTGTTCCTGGATGCGGACCGGCAATATTCCTGCGCCTATTTCGAGCATCCGGATCAATCGCTGGAAGAGGCGCAGCTGGCCAAGAAGCGACATCTCGCCGCCAAGCTGCTGATCGAGCCGGACAACAGCATTCTCGACATCGGCTGTGGCTGGGGCGGTCTTGCGCTGCATCTGGCCGAGCAGGCGCCGGGCGGCTACGTCCTCGGCGTCACCCTGTCGGAAGAGCAGCATGGCTATGCCTCGAAACGGGTTCCGGCCAGCATCGGCGGAACGCCGGCGGAAGTGCAATTCGCGCTCAGGGACTATCGCAGCCTGACGGGCCGCTTCGACAGGATCGTCTCGGTCGGCATGTTCGAGCATGTCGGCCTGTCGTCCTACCGGACCTTCTTCCGCAAATGCGCCGAGCTGCTGGAAGACGACGGCGTCATGGTTCTTCACACCATCGGCTGCTCGGCGACGCCCGGCTTCACCACGCCCTGGCTCGACAAATACATTTTCCCCGGCGGCTATATTCCTGCACTTTCGGAGATGGTCCCCGAGATCGAAGCGGCGGGATTGTCGATCACCGATGTCGAGGTGCTGCGCCTCCATTATGCCTACACGCTCGAAAGCTGGCGCGAGCGCTTCCTGGCGCGCCGGGACGAGGCGGTGAAGCTCTATGACGAACGCTTCTGCCGCATGTGGGAATATTATCTTTCGACCGCGGAAGCCGCTTTTCGCTACGAGGATCTCGTCGTGTTCCAGATCCAGATAGCCAAGCGCAACGACGTCATTCCGCTGACCCGCGACTATATTGCCCGCAACGAAGCGCGCGAAGCGTCAAAACCGGATGTCGAATGTCCTGTTGAGGGTAAAGCCGATGATGTTCTGGTTCGGCGATCCAATCCGTGAGGTGATCGGGCTG
>DASWOH010000178.1:0-13720 GCA_036398815.1 Rhizobium sp.
GATGCCGTGAATGCGGGTATAGGCGACCGCCACCGGCTGCACATGCACGACGGCATCCGGCGTTTTCGGCAGGGCCGCCGCCGCCGCGCCGAACAGCGAGGATTTGACCTCCAGCAGGCGATTGCCGTCCGAGGTCGTGCCTTCGGGAAACAGCACCATGATTTCGCCATTGGCCATGCGTTCGGCGATCTCGTTCACCTGATCGCCGGTCTTGCGCTTCTGCTCGCGCTCGATGAAGACGCTCTTCTGCCATTCAGCGAAACGGCCGAAAATCGGCCAGTCCCGCACCTCCGACTTGGCGATGAAGGCAACGTCGGCAACGGAGGACAGCACGAGAATATCCAGCCAGGACGAATGGTTGGCGGCCAGCATCAGCGGCCGGTTGCTTTCCGGCTGTCCAATGACATGGATGCGGACGCCGAGCCAGTAGCAGACGATGCGGTGCCAATAGCGCGGCAGATAGCGCCTGAGCTTCCAGTCGAAGCGCAGGCAGAGAATCTGCAGAGGCAGCATGACGAGGCTGACGGCACAGATAACGATGGCGGCACAGCCGACGCGCAGCCAGGTCACCAAATCATTCGCTCCGGCACGACAGTCATCACTTCAGCGTTCGTCCTTCTTCAGCGGGATACCGTAGAGTTCCAGCCGGTGGTCGACGAGCTTGAAACCATGCTCGCGGGCGATGCGCTCCTGGAGCGCCTCGATCTCCGGCGAGTGAAACTCGATCACCTCACCGCTCTTCAGATCGATCAGATGATCATGGTGCTCTTCCGGCACGGTCTCGTAACGCGAGCGGCCATCGCGGAAATCATGACGCGCGAGAAGGCCGGCATCCTCGAAAAGCTTTACCGTGCGATAGACCGTCGAGATCGATATCTTCGCATCCACCTTGACGGAGCGGCGGTGCAGTTCCTCGACGTCTGGATGGTCCTCGGAACTTTCGATGATGCGGGCAATGACCTTGCGCTGCTCCGTCATACGCATGCCGCGCTCGGCGCAAAGCTCCTCCAGGGATTTTACGGGATCGATCATGGAATACGGTCTTCGGCCACTTCGTCTATGACAACGGACTAGCGAAGAACGCGCCGCATGACAAGCGCCGTCGATTTCGCGCCGTTCTCATCGACATAATAGGCCTTGCGCTCGCCGACCGTCTCGAAACCGAGCTTGCGGTAGAGCCCGACGGCCGGCTGATTGACGCCGTCGACTTCGAGAAACATGGTTTCGCCGCCGCGATTGCGCGCCTCGCGCAACGCCGCCTGCATCAGCCGCCAGCCAAGGCCGGAGCGGGCAAGCTTGGCGCTGACGGCAATCGTCAGGATTTCGGCCTCCCCCGCCATGTGCCGCGCCAGCACGAAGCCCGGAAGCGGCTTCTTCAGGATGGCGTTGGTCTGCCGGGCGACGAAGCCGAAGGTCGTGTCCTGCGCCAGCAGATCCTCGAACTCGGTATCGCCCCAGACCCGCGCGAACCGCTCGCCATGCAGGGCGGCCACTTCGACGCAGTCCCGCAGCTGCATCGGGACGATCTCGTATTCGGCTTTCAGGGTCAGATAGGATTCGAGCATGTCTATAGCCTGGCAACAGCGTATCCGGCCTGCGGTCTGGCATCGGGTCCGCGAAGATAAAGCGGTTTCGGCTTTTCGCTGACAGGTTTGGCAGCGCCCAGCCGGGCAACGGCGGCGATCGGAAATGCGTCGGGCCGCTCCGCCGGCGGCGCGTCGCCGAGCCGGGCGACAGCCGTGCCGGTGACGATACCGTCGAAGGCGCCGGCGATCACTAGCGCTTCATCGATCGTCACTGCGCGGGCTTCGTCCAGCGGACGGCCATCGGCATCGAAGGACTGAAGATAGATCTCCTCGCGCTTGGCGTCGATAGCGGCGAGAACCGATTTACCCGGATTCTTACCCCGCGCGGCAGCGGCCATGACCTCGAGGGTCGTGACGCCGATGGCGGGCACATCGAGGGAGAGCGCGAAACCGCGGGCGGCGGCAACGCCGATGCGGATGCCGGTGAAGGAGCCGGGGCCAACCGTCACGACGATGCGCTCGACGACTGCGAGCGCTATCCCGGCTTTCGCCAGCGCCGCATCGACAACATCCATCAAATGTTCGGCATGCCCCCGCCCGATCGTCTCCGTGACCTCCCCGATCACAGAATCACTGCCGCTATCATAGACAGCGGCAGCACAATCCACACCCGCCGTGTCGAGCGCCAGTACAATCATCTCAATTTTTCCGAAACGCCGCGCTTGGAACGCGATGACTTATCTTCGAATCGTCGCGGCACCCTAGCATTTGTTTTTGCATGATCTCATCCAAAAACCGCTGCGCATTTTTTGGGGCTTAGACGGCTTCGACTTCCTGCACTTCCGGAACGAAATGGCGCAGCAGGTTCTGTATGCCATGCTTCAACGTCGCCGTAGACGACGGGCAACCGGAGCAGGATCCCTTCATGTTCAGATAGACCTTGCCGTCACGGAAGCCGCGGAAGGTGATGTCGCCGCCATCCTGGGCGACGGCCGGGCGAACGCGGGTCTCGAGCAATTCCTTGATGGTCAGCACGATCGTCTCGTCGCCTTCATCGAAGAACTCGCCGCTGGCATCCTGCGCTTCGGAAAGAACCGACGTTGCGCCCATGACCGGCTTGCCGGACATGAAATGCTCCATGATCGAGCCGAGAATGGCTGGCTTCAGATGCTGCCACTCCTGATCTTCCTTCGAGACGGAGATGAAATCGTAACCGAAATAGACGCCGCTGACGCCGGGAATGTCGAACAGGCGGGCGGCAAGCGGCGAGACTTCCGCCTCATCCGCGTTGCGGAATTCAGCCGTGCCGCTTTCCATCACCACCTTGCCCGGCAGGAACTTCAGGGTTGCGGGGTTCGGCGTCGCTTCGGTCTGAATGAACATCTTGATCTCCATGCGGCGGGCCGAAGCCTCATGCCGACTTTAGAATATTTCAAAAGAAGATAGGCTTTTTGGTCGCTCCAATCAAGAGACCAACCCTCAAGAAATAGCCCCTGCCAACTCAGCTCAGGGCGTCGATTTCCTCATTCGTCAACGTATCCGGCAGCACCGTCACGGGAATCGGAAAGGCGGCGGCGCGGCCGGCGATCGAGGATACCAGCGGCCCCGGACCCTCCTTGGCGGAACCGGCGGCAAGAACGAGAAGCGCGATATCCCGGTCGTCCTCGATCACCGCATTGATCTGCTCCGCGGCCGACCCCTCGCGGATGACGATCTCCGGATCGATGCCGATATTCTCACGCACGATCTGCGCCGCCTTCGCGGTCGTTGCCTCGGCCTCTTCACGCGCTTCCGCGCGCATGATCTCCTCGACACCCAGCCATTGCTGGAAATCGCCTTCGGGGATCACATAAAGAAGCACAAGGCCGCCATTGGAATTCTTGGCCCGCCGGCCGGCATAATGGACGGCACGCTGGCATTCAGGCGTGCCGTCGATGACCGCCATGAACTTGCGGCGATGACCTTCGAGCCGTGAGAGACGTTTTGATACCATGGGGCGACTCTGCCACCTGAAGGAGGCGTTTTGCAAGCCCCCGTTTCATACGGGGGCTGCCTTCACGGGATGGTCAGTAAATAAAGCCGACGATGTCGCGGACCTGCTTCATCGTCACTTCGGCACGGGCACGAGCCCGGGCGCTGCCGTCGCGCAGGACGGCATCGATATGGCCGGGATCGGCCATCAGGCGGCGCATCTCGCCGGTGATCGGCGACAGCACATGCACGGCGAGATCGACCAGCGCCGGCTTGAAGATCGAGAACTGCTGGCCGCCGAATTCCGAAAGAACCTCCGCCTTCGACTTGTCGGCAAGGGCGGCGTAGATGCCGACGAGATTATCGGCTTCCGGGCGACCCGTGAGACCGCCGATCTCGCTCGGCAAGCCGTCCGGATCGGTCTTGGCCTTGCGGATCTTCTTCGAGATGTTTTCCTCGTCGTCGAGCAGGTTGATGCGCGACAGGTCGGAGGCATCCGACTTCGACATCTTCTTCGTGCCGTCGCGGAGCGACATAACGCGCGGCGCCGGGCCGTCGATCAGCGGCTCGACCATCGGGAAATAGGCATGCACCGGCTCGTCGCCAACCGTGATGTCGATGCCGTAGCCGGCACGGCGGATGTGCTCCATGAAGTCCATGTTGAACTTCATGGCGATGTCGCGGGTCAGTTCCAGATGCTGCTTCTGATCGTCGCCGACCGGGACGCGCGTGGCACGATAAAGGAGAATATCGGCGGCCATCAGGCTCGGATAGGCGTAGAGGCCGAGAGAGGCCTGCTCGCGGTCCTTGCCGGCCTTGTCCTTGAACTGCGTCATGCGGTTCATCCAGCCGATGCGGGCGACGCAATTGAAGATCCAGGCGAGTTCGGCATGCTGCGGCACGGCCGACTGGTTGAAGACGATATGCTTTTCCGGGTCGATGCCGGCGGCGAGGAAGGCGGCGGTGATCGAACGCGTCTGGCCCCGCATGTCCTCATGCACGAGTTGGGCGGTCAGCGCATGCATGTCGACGACGCAGTAGATGCAGTCGTTGTTTTCCTGCAGCGCCACGAACTTGCGGATCGCGCCGAGATAATTGCCGAGATGGAGATTGCCGGTCGGCTGGACGCCGGAGAATACGAGCGGCTTGAATTCGGTCATGTCGTCCTCAAAAGGCTGGTGGAGGGCCTGGGCGAGCTCACGCTCGACCCTTGGTGTTCGGCGGGCTTATGCACGGCGGACAGGCGGGGATCAAGAGGATATGTGGCGGGAACTCAGGTAGAATGCTGGATCAGATCCCAAGTGTTGCCGTAGGGGTCCGCGAAGACCACGACGGTGCCATAGACCTCATGGCGAGGTTCCTCCAGAAAACGGACGCCTTTCGCGACCATGGCCGCGTGATCGCGGGCAAAATCGTCGGTCTTGAGGAAGAAGCCGACACGGCCGCCGGTCTGGTTGCCGATGGCCTCCCGCTGACTGTCGTCGGCGGCTTGCGCCAGCAGCAACGCCGCGCCCTCACCGCCTTTGGGCTTCACCACGACCCAGCGCTTGCCCTCCGGCTGTTGCTCGTCCTGAAGACAGTCAAAGCCAAGACAGTCGCAGTAGAAGGTCTTGGCGCGATCGTAGTCGTCAATGACGAGGGTAACAAGGAAGAAGGATTGGGGCATGCATAGGCTCCGCGTTTGGCGAAATCGTCCCCTCGCCCCGCTTGCGGGGAGAGGGCTAGGGTGAGGGGCCATGCACAAAAGCTCGGCGTCGGCAAGCCATCTTGACCAGCCGAAACGATGGCGAAGTCGGCAAAGTTTATTTTCGCGGCGACACCCGCGAAGGCCCCTCATCCGACTTGTCGCAATCTCACTCCGTTCGATCGCTCCAACCCACCTTCTCCCCGCACTGCGGGGCGAAGGGGCATGCCTATTCCCCGTTCACCACTTCCACATCCGGTGCCGGCGCCGGCGGCTTACGTTTCACGTTGCGGCGGATCATGCCGATGTCGGCGCCGCCGATCAGGAAGGCGACGGCGAAGTAGACCAGCATGGAGATGCCGATCAAAAGGCCGAGCGTGCCGACCTTGGTCAGCAGCGACGCGCCGGTGGCAAGATAAGGCTCCCAGCGATGCTGGAGATAGACGACCATGGCCGTCATGACGCCGGCGGAGACGAGCAGCAGCACGGTGCGGCGGGCAAGCCCCCAATCCCAGGTCAGATAACCGCGGCGCAGAAGCGTGGTGAGCAGTAGCACGGTGCTGATCCAGCCGGCCGTCGCCTCGGCGACCGCGATGCCCGGCGCGCCCATATAGGGAAAGAGAGTAAGCGCGATGGCGCAATTGGTGGCGACCGCGATGCCGGAAAAGCGCATCGGGGTCTTGGTGTCTTCGCGGGCGTAGAAGCCGGGCTGCAACGCCTTGATCAGCACGAAGGCCGGCAGGCCCAGACCATAGATCGCCAGGATGGAGCCGACGATCAGGGTGTTTTCCTGGTGGAAGGCACGGCGTTCGTAAAGCACGCGGATGATGTCGTCGGAGAGCACCCAGAGCGCCATGGCCGCCGGCAATGTCAGGAACAGCACGAATTCCATCGAGCGGTTCTGGAGGTTGGCGGCTTCCTTCAGATGGCCGGATTTCAGCGCGCGGGCCAACTCCGGTAGCAGCACGACACCGACCGCGACGCCGACGACGCCGAGCGGCAGCTGATAGATGCGATCGGCATATTGCAGGGCGGCAATCGCGCCTTCGCGGCTGGAGGCGATCGCCTGGCCGATCATCTGGTTGATCTGGGTGATGCCGCCGGTGACGGCGGCGGGAATAGCGAGGATCAGCAGCCGCTTCACATTCGGCGTGAAATGCGGCCAGCGGAAGCCGATGTTGATGCCGGCATAGCGCACGCCGATATAGACGACGAGCAATTGCAGGATGCCGGCGGCAAGTACGCCCCAGGACAGGTACCAGGCGGTCTCCAGCGGCACGGCGCCGAAATAGAGCGAATAGAACAACGCTCCGATCATCACCACGTTGAGGAAGATGGGGGCTACGGCGGCCGCGAAGAAATGATGCAGCGAATTCAGCATGCCGCTCATCATCGCCGTCAGCGACATGCACATGAGATAGGGGAACATCACGGCCGCCAGGCGCACCGTGATCGAGAACTTCTCAGGATCGTCGGCAAAGCCGGGCGCGATGATCCAGCGCACGATCAGCGGCATGCACAGTTCCATGACCACGGTGATCAGGAACAGAACGGAAAAGAGAACGCCGAAGACTTCCTCGGAAAAACGCTTGGCGCCGTCTATGCCGTTCGCCTCGATCTCCTTGGCAAACAACGGCACGAAGGCGGCGTTGAAGGCACCCTCGGCGAAAAGACGGCGGAACAGGTTCGGAAAGCGGAAGGCGGCGTAGAACACGTCGGCCATCGGCCCCGTACCGAGGGCGGCTGCCATCAGCGTTTCGCGGGCGAAACCGAAGATGCGGCTACCAAGCGTCGCGCCGCCGACGGTGATGAATTTCTTGACGAGGCTCATGCGGCTGAACCGGCTTTCTTTTCGATAATAGGCTTTTCGGCGGAAAGCGACCGCGTGGCGGCAGGCGCGATGATGCCGGACGGCATGCGCTCGCGCATCTCATCCTCCTCACCCGCCATCACCGGCTTCAGGCGCGCGGTGATATTGGCTCGCTTGTTTTCGTTGGAGATCTTCTGCCCGAGAAGATCTGTCACATAGAAACTATCGATGACCTTCTCACCGAAGGTGGTGATGCGCGCCGAGTGGATGTCGAGCGACAGATCCGAGAGAACCGAGGTGATTTCCGACAGGAGGCCGGTGCGGTCGAGGCATTCGACCTCGATGACGGTGAACTTGTTGGACAGGCTGTTGGAGATCGTCACCGATGGCGGGATGACGAAAGCCTTGTTCTTGCGGCGGTTCCTGGTGCGGGTGGCGATGACCTCCGGCAGGCGCTTGCGGCCCGCCAGCACGTCCTCGATCATCCTGCCGATGGTGCCGGCCCGGCGCAATTCGTCGGCATCGTCGGTGAATTCACGGCTGACATGGATGGTGTCGAGCGCGCGGCCGTCCGCCGTCGTGAAGATCTGCGCGTCGACGATGTTGGCACCGGCAGCGGCGCAGGCGCCGGCGATGACGGTCAGGAGGCGCGGATGGTCCGGCGACAGCACGGTGATTTCGGTGATGGCGTGGAAACTGTCGGTCCGCACCATCGTCGCCAGAACCTGGCCCGATTTGTCGGTCTGGCGGATGAAGCGCGTATGGCGGATCTGGTCTTCCAGCGGCACGGACAGAAGATAGGGCTGGTAGTGCAGCTTGACATAGGCCTTGCGGGCCTTCTGGCCCCAATCATCCAATGCCGCTTCGAGCGCCTTGGCGGCGGCTTCCGCCCGCTCCTTGCGCGACACTTCCGAGAAGCCACCGGCCAGCAGCAGCTCGGTCTCGTAATAGAGCGTGCGCAGCAACTGCCCCTTCCAGCCGTTCCAGACGCCGGGGCCGACGGCGCGGATGTCGCAGACTGTCAGGATCAGCAGCATCTTCAGCCGGTCGAGCGATTGCACCCGGTCGGCGAAATCGATGATGGTCTTGCGGTCGGTCAGGTCGCGGGTCTGGGCGACCATCGACATGGTCAGATGCTCGGCGATCAGCCAGACGACCAGCTCGGTCTGCTTCGGCGACAGGCCGAAGCGCGGGCAGAGCTTGCGCGCCACCTTGGCGCCGGCTTCGGAGTGATCCTCCTCGCGGCCCTTGGCGATGTCGTGCAGCAGCACGGCGACATAGAGCGCATCGCGATCCTCGATGCCGGGCATCAGCTTGTTGACGAGTGGATGGATGTCCTCGGCCTTGCCCTTGTCGATCTCCGACAGCACCTCGACAGCGCGGATCAAGTGCTCATCGACCGTATAGTGATGATACATGTTGAACTGCATCATCGAGACGATCTTGCCGAATTCCGGGATGAAGCGGCCGAGCACGCCTGCCTCGTTCATGCGGCGCAGGATCAGCGCCGGATCGCGCTTCGAGGTCAGGATCGCCAGAAACAGGCGGTTCGCCTCCTCGTTCTCGCGCAGATCGTTGTCGATCAGCCCCAGCGAGCGGGTGACGCGCTTCAGCGCATCGGGATGGAACTCCAGCCCGTTGATATCGGCGACGAAGAACAGGCGGATGAGGCTTACCGGATCGCGCTTGAAGACATCGGGATTGGCAAGCGCGATGCGGCCGCGATCCTCGACGAACTCGATCGTGCCGGGGATCTTGCGCGAGCGATGGGCGAAGCGGCTGATGACGCCGGTAAGCCCCGGCGTCGCCTTGGCCTGCTGGTCCTCGAGCGCCGCGCAGAGAATGCGGGTGAGATCGCCGACATCCTTGGCGACAAGAAAATAGTGTTTCATGAAGCGTTCGACAGCGGAAAGGCCGGGGCGGGCGTGATAGCCGAGCGCCTCGGCAATCTCGCGCTGGATGTCGAAGGACAGCCGCTCTTCCGCCTTGCCGGTGAGGAAATGCATGTGGCAGCGCACGGCCCAGAGGAAATCCTCGGCCTTTTCGAAGAGGCGATATTCCTGCTTCGAGAGCACGCCGAGCTTCACCAGTTCGACCGGATCGCGGACGTGGTAATAATATTTGGAAATCCAAAACAGCGTGTGCAGGTCACGCAACCCACCCTTGCCTTCCTTGACGTTGGGCTCGACCAGATAGCGGGTGTCGCCGGCCTTGCGGTGGCGCTCGTCGCGCTCGGCAAGCTTGGCGGCGATGAACTCCGGGCCGGTATTGGTAACAATTTCCTTGTCGAACCGTGTCTCCAGCTCGTGCGCCAGGGGCTCGTTGCCGCAGATATAGCGCGTTTCGAGGATCGCAGTGCGCACCGTCATGTCGGATTTCGCCTCGCGCATGCATTCCTCGACGGTGCGCGTGGCGTGGCCGACCTTGAAGCCCATGTCCCAGAGCATGTAGAGGATGAACTCGACCGCCTTATGCGTCTCGTCCGCCGGCTTCGGCTGGAAGAGGAAGAGGAGGTCGATATCCGAGCCCGGCGCCAGCGTGTCGCGGCCATAGCCGCCGACGGCGGTAACGGCGAAGCTGCCCTTCTGCTTCGGATAGACGTGGCCGACCGTAAAGTCGTAGAGAACGGTGATGATCTGATCCTGCAGCCAGGAAATCCGGTGCGCGCAATCGAGCCCGCCGCCCTCTTCCGAGAGCAGGCGGCGCGCGTTTTCGCGGCCTTCCTGGCTCGCCTTCTTCAACAGAGCGAGAAGGGCAGACCGCTCGTCCTTCTTGTCTTCATGACGCTTGGCGAGGGTCTCGCATTCCGCCCTCAGCGCGGGAACGTCGAGAATGACGGAAAAATCGATCTCATGCTTAACCATGCTCGGCCGACCGGAATCCTGTTCGTTGACCGCGGCCAATTGCCGGCGCGCCTGTCTTTTCGTCTGCATGCGCTATAGCCTCTTTGCCCGGCGATTGACACAGGCATTCTACGACCGAATCCCATAATCCGGCTTGGAGCCGAATTTCCCGAATCAGCGCTTTCGGGAGTTCTATCGGGTCAAGGTTGACGAAGAGTGACGGCTGTCGATGCAGAAATCGGCGGTTTTAGGGCTGCGGCACCTCAAGCGACCGTCTCAGTTCGGTTATGCTATATAATATGTTTCGCGATTGGGCACCGATCTGCGTCACCATTTCCCGTTCGCATTCCCAATAGCCGGCCTTGGCGATTGCCGACGTGATGTCGGAGATCCGGCTGCAAGACAGGGCTATATTGAGAAGCCCTCGATCGGACTCGCAATCCGGCGCTTCCCCCTCGCCGCAGATCTTGCCGCGCGCCGCTATCGGCGAAAAGCGGTCGGCGAGAACGCGGACCTCGGCGAGAAGATGTTCGATATGCATCCGATTATCCTTGGGAATCGCCTGTTATCAGCCGGCCTTGTTCAGGGTCTTTTTCAGTTCGTAAAGCGCATCGAGGGCGGCACGCGGCGTCAGGTCGTCGAGATCGAGCGCCTTCAGCGCCTCCTCGACCTTGGACGGCCCGCGCCGCCCGCCCGCCTCCTCGCGGCGGACCGCGACCTGGAAGAGCGGCAGATCATCGATGAGCTGGCTTGCCGGATTCTTGCGGTCGGCATCCTCCAGACGCGTCAGAACGTCGCGGGCGCGCGCCACCACCGAGGCCGGCAGGCCAGCGAGGCGCGCCACCTGGATACCATAGGAACGGTCGGCGGCGCCCGGCCCCACCTCATGCAGGAAGATGACGTCGCCGTCCCATTCCTTGACGCGCATGGTGGCATTGGAGAGCCGCTCGAGCTTTTCCGACAGCACGGTCAGCTCATGGAAATGCGTGGCAAACAGACCCCGGCAACGGTTCGCCTCATGCAGATGCTCGACCGCCGCCCAGGCGATGGAGAGGCCGTCGAAGGTGGCGGTGCCGCGACCGATCTCGTCAAGAATGACCAGCGAGCGGGCGGTCGCCTGGTTGAGGATCGCCGCCGTCTCGACCATCTCGACCATGAAGGTCGAACGGCCGCGCGCCAGATCGTCGGACGCGCCGACGCGCGAGAACAGCCGGTCGACAATGCCGATATGGGCGGAAGCGGCGGGCACGAAGGAGCCCATCTGGGCCAGAATGGCGATCAGCGCATTCTGGCGCAGGAATGTGGATTTACCGCCCATGTTCGGGCCGGTCAGCAGCCAGATCGCCCCATCCTTGCCGTCTGATGTCGGCGACAGGTCGCAATTATTGGCGACGAAGGGGCCGCCCGCCTGCCGGCGCAGCGCCTGCTCGACCACCGGATGACGCCCGCCTTCGATGGCGAACATCCGGCTGGCATCGACGACGGGCCGGCAATAGGCCTGCTCTTCGGCCAGCAATGCCAGTCCGGCGGCGACATCGATCACGGACAGCGCACGGGCGCCGGCCTTGATCGCCTCGGCTTCGGCAACGACGGCCGCGACCATGCGGTCGAAGGCTTCCAGCTCGATCGTCAGCGCCTTGTCGGCGGCATTGGCGATGCGGCTTTCGAGATCGGCAAGTTCGGTCGTGGTGAAGCGCATGGCGTTGGCCATGGTCTGGCGATGGATGAAGCGCGCTTTGGCTTCGGCACTATCGGTCATCGGCCCGGCATTGCCGGCGGTCACCTCGATGAAATAGCCGAGCACGTTGTTGTGCTTGATCTTCAGCGACTTGATGCCTGTTTCCTCGGCATATTGCAGTTGCAGCCCGGCGATGACCCGGCGCGACTGATCGCGAAGCGCCCGCACCTCGTCCAGCTCGGCATTCGCCCCCTCCCGCAGAAAGCCGCCATCGCGCTTCAGCAAGGGCAGTTCATCGGCGAGCATGCCGGAAAGGAGCGCTTCGAGATCGGCGGGCAGAGCGCGGAGCCCCGCAAGGGCTGCTTCCAGCTCTTCCGGCAGGAGAGCGCCGCCGAGCATGCGGGCGATATCGGCCGCCGCACCGAGACCCTGGCGGATAGCCCAGAGATCGCGCGGGCCGCCGCGGTCGAGCGCCAGGCGCGACAGCGCGCGCGGCATGTCGGGTACATGTTTCAGCGCCGCTCGCAGATCGTTGCAAAGCGACGGCTCTTCGGCCAGGAAACCGATCGAATCCAGCCGTTCGTTGACACGCGAGGGGTCGGTCAGCGGCGACATCAGCCGCTCGGCAAGCAGGCGCGCGCCGCCGCCGGTCACCGTGCGGTCGATCGCCTTCAGGAGCGAACCGTTGCGGTCACCGGAAAGCGTGCGTACCAGTTCCAGATTAGCGCGGGTGGCGGGATCGATGAACAGGGTCGAGGCGCCGCTTTCGCGCTCCGGCATCCCAAGCGGCGGCCGTTCGGCGATCTGGGTCTTTTCGACATAGGCGACAGCGGCGGCAGCGGCGGCAAGCTCGGCGCGGGTGAACGAGCCGAAGCCATCGAGCGTCGAGACGCCGAAATAACGGGTAATGCGGCCCTCGGCGCTGGCGCTGTCGAAGAGGACGGCCGGCTGCGGCACCGCCGTGCGACCGAGCACGTCGAAAACCGGCTTCAGATCCGGATCGTGGAACATCGTGTCCGGCAGGATCAGCTCGCGCGGATCGATGCGCAGGATATCGGCGAGCAGCCGGGACGCCTCAGTCTCGGCCAGCCGGAAGACGCCGGTCGAAATATCGATCCAGGCGAGCGCCAGTTGCGGCTCCGTGCCGCCGCGAATGCGGGTGAGCGCCATCAGATAGTTGGATTCCGAGGGCGAGAGCAGCTTTTCTTCGGTAATCGTGCCCGGCGTCACCAGGCGGACGACATCGCGCCGGACCACCGACTTGCCGCCGCGCTTCTTCGCCTCCGCCGGGTCCTCGATCTGCTCGCAGACGGCAACGCGGAAACCCAGTGATATCAGCTTCTGCAGATAATCATCGGCAGCATGGACCGGCACGCCGCACATCGGGATATCCTGGCCCATGTGCTGGCCGCGCTTGGTGAGCGTAATGCCAAGCGCCCGCGAGGCATCGACGGCATCCTCGAAGAACAGCTCGTAGAAGTCGCCCATGCGATAGAACAACAGCGAACCGGGATTGTTCGCCTTGATCTCGATATATTGCTCCATCATCGGAGTCGCGGAAGCGCGACTTTCCTCCGAGGCAAGCTCGGCGGCCGAGAAAGCATCGACGCTGGTCATTATTCGTTCGTTCACGGATGTGCAGTTTTTCCCAAAAATGAGGTGCCACCCTATCCGCGTGCCGCTATAGAAGACAACAGCTATCGGGCAAGAGGGACCGGTCGCCCACAGGAGGTTTGGAGGAAACATGCCTGACACCAGCAGCACGCCGCGTCCGGGAACGGGGATCACCGATCAGGAAGCACTCGACTTCCACAAGCAGGGCCGCCCCGGCAAGCTTGAGATCAATCCGACAAAACCGATGGCGACGCAGCGCGATCTTTCGCTTGCCTATTCTCCCGGCGTCGCCGTTCCCGTGAAGGCGATCGCCGCCGATCCGGCGACGGCCTACGACTATACCGCGCGCGGCAATATGGTGGCCGTCATCTCCAACGGCACGGCCATTCTCGGCCTCGGCAATCTCGGCGCACTCGCCTCCAAGCCAGTCATGGAGGGCAAATCCGTGCTCTTCAAGCGCTTCGCCGACGTCGATTCCATCGATCTTGAGGTCGATACGGAAAATGTCGACGAGTTCATCAACTGCGTGCGTTACCTCGGCCCGTCGTTCGGCGGCATCAACCTCGAAGACATCAAGGCGCCCGCCTGTTTCAT
>DASWOH010000179.1:0-43515 GCA_036398815.1 Rhizobium sp.
CGCCCGACTTCCTTAAGAAGCCCGGCGCGCTGGAACGTGTCGTGGCCGCCAAGCCCGACGTCTTCAATCACAACATGGAAACTGTCGCGGGCAATTATCTGACGGTGCGCCCCGGCGCCCGCTATTTCCACTCGATCCGGCTTTTGCAGCTGGTCAAGGAACTGGACCCGACCATGTTCACCAAGTCCGGCATCATGGTCGGCCTCGGCGAAGAGCGCAACGAAGTGCTGCAATTGATGGATGATCTGCGCACCGCCGATGTCGACTTCCTGACCATCGGCCAGTATCTGCAGCCGACCCGCAAGCACCATCAGGTCATGAGCTTCGTCACTCCCGACGAATTCAAGTCCTACGAGACGGTCGCCTACACCAAGGGCTTCCTGATGGTCGCCTCCAGCCCGCTGACGCGCTCGTCCCACCATGCCGGCGACGATTTCGCCCGGCTGCGGGCGGCTCGTGAGAAGAAGGTTCTGCTCGCTGCCGAGTAAGCTTTCACATGCTCTCGCCTTTTCAACGAACCGCGGCGATCTTGCCGCGGTTTTTTGTTTGCGCCGTCATCAAACCATCATCTGTGCGGTCTATTGGGCATGCCCCGCCGCTCGTCGCCGGCGCGGCGTCCGTCAAGATTCATTATGGAGTTGGACCGTGGAGCAGACCGTCGCGCCGCATGCGCCGCCCTATGTCGTCGACATCGGGACAGCGGCCTCCATCCTCAAGAGCGCCGAGCGCATTCTCGTCATCGGCTGCTCCGGTGGTGGCAAGTCGACTCTGTCGCAGAAGATCTGCGCGCGACTGGATCTGCCTTATGTCTCGATGGATCGCGAGTTTTTCTGGCTGCCGGGCTGGGTAAAAAGAGACAAGGCGGAGGAGCGTGCTCTGATTGCGGCGAAGGTTGCCGAGGAGCGTTGGCTGATCGATGGAACGGCGCCATCAAGCTTCGATCTGAGATTGCCGCGCACCGAGCTTGTTCTTTGGGTGCGCATGCCGCGTTGGTTGTGCATGTGGGGGGCTCTGTCGAGAGCGGTACGGTGGTTGGGGCGGTCCCGCCCGGACATGGCGCCGGGTTGTCCCGAGCGCATCGATTGGGAATTCCTGCGCTATATCTGGGATTGGGAGCGTAAATTTGCGCCCAAAGTCCTGGCTGGCCTCACGCAGCACGGCCCCGATGTCCCTGTTTTACAGCTAAAATCCCGCAGCGAAATGCGTCAGCTTCTTGATCTTCTGAGCGGTCCTGCTTAATTGCGGCTCATGCCACAGTTTGAAACGCACCGCCCCGTTCCGCACACGCCTGACCAGATGTTCGACCTTGTCGCCGATGTCGAGCGCTATCCGGAATTCCTGCCGCTTTGTGAGGCGCTGGTGATCCGCAATCGCAAGGAGCGCGACGGCAAGGTCTTGCTGGTTGCCGACATGACGGTCGGCTACAAGGCGATCCGCGAGACCTTCACAACGCAAGTGCTGCTCAACAAGGCGGAGCGGGCGATCGATGTGAAGTATATCGACGGGCCGTTCAAATATCTCGACAATCGCTGGCGCTTCCAGCCGACCGATAACGGCAGCGTCATCGATTTCTTCATCGATTATGAGTTCAAGAGCCGCATTCTCGGGGCCCTGATGGGCTCGATGTTCGACCGCGCCTTCCGCATGTTCACCGACGCCTTCGAGACGCGTGCCGGCAAGATCTATACCTGATCCAGCGCGATTAGCATGTCCAGTGCCGTCCGCACCGTAGCAAGACGAACCTTGTCGCGGCCGATATCGCCGTAACGCATCTCGTGATGGATGAGGCCGCCCGTTCGTGCCTTGGCGGCGAGGTGAACCAGGCCGACCGGCTTGTCCGCCGATCCGCCACCAGGCCCGGCGATGCCGGTCACGGCGACAGCAAAGTCGGCTCGCGAGCGGAAGAGGGCGCCGTGCACCATCTGCAGGGCGGTCTCTTTCGAAACGGCACCGAACCGCGCAAGCGTCTGCTCCTGAACGCCGAGCATCTCCATCTTCGCCGTATTCGTATAGGTGACGAAGCCACGGTCGACGACCGCCGACGAGCCCGGAATTTCCGTCAGCGCGCCGGCAATCAGCCCGCCTGTGCAGGATTCCGCCGTGGCGACCATTCGGCCCTTTGCTGCGAAATCGCTGATGATGCCGCGCGCGAGTGCCAGAATGTCATCGGGAAAATGGGTCATGGCTTGCCGCCGCGATAAACGACCGTTGCCGTGGCGATAGCCGCGATTCCTTCGCGGCGGCCGACGAAGCCGATCTTCTCGTTCGTGGTTGCCTTCACCGAGCAGCGCTCGAGACTTATCCCTAAAAATTCCGAGAGCTTGGCGCGCATGGCTTCGCGGTGCGGGCCGACCTTCGGCGCCTCGGCGATCAGCGAGACGTCGGCATTCATGATCGTGCCGCCGTGATCGCGGACGATCTTTGCCGCATGCTCGATGAAGATGCGCGACGGCGCGCCTTTCCACTGCGGATTGGAGGGCGGGAAGTGATCGCCGATATCGCCGGCGCCGCAGGTGGCGAGCAGGGCGTCGGTCAGCGCATGCAGGGCGACATCGGCATCGGAATGGCCCTTGAGCTTTTGATCGTGCGGAATGAAGACGCCGCAGAGCGTCACGCCATCACCCGGTTCGAGCTGATGGACATCATAGCCGTTGCCGGTGCGCACATCCGGTAGCGTGCCGGCGGAAAGCTTTTCATCGGCCATGGCAATATCCCTTTTGATCGTCAACTTGACATTGTCCGCGCTGCCGGCAACCAGCGTCACCGGCAGGCCGCTCCATTCGGCAATCGCCGCATCGTCGGTGAAATCCGTCATGTTTCTAGCAGCCGCCTTTTCATGCGCCGCCAGAATATCGGCCAGCCGGAAGGATTGAGGCGTCTGCGCGGCGTAGAGCCCGGTGCGGGGCACGGTTTCCGTCACCAGCGCATCCGCACCCGCCCGCTTCAGCGTATCCGTCACCGGCATGGCCGGCAGCACGGCGCGCGCGCCGGCGGCAAGCGCCGCGGCGACGCGGTCGAGCAGGTCGTGATCGAAGAAGGGGCGCACGGCGTCGTGGATCAGCACATGGGTGACGCCGGTTTTTTCCAGCTGCCGCAGCCCCGCAAGCACCGATTGCTGGCGGGTGGCGCCGCCGAAAGCGATCTCGACGCCGAACGAATCGGCAACCTTTTCCAGCGCGGAGCGCAGCAATCTCTCGTCGTCGCGGTGGCTGACGATCACGATTTTAGCCGTCTGTGGCCATGTCACGAATTTTTCAAGCGTATGCGCAATAACCGGCCTGCCGCCGATCGCGCGATATTGCTTCGGGCCTTCCTCGGGCGTTCCCGCGCGCTCACCGCGCCCGGCAGCAACGATCACGATTCCCATCGACATCGGTTGCGTTGAGTGCATTTGCGTCATAAACCTCCGGGGATGAAAGGCTCCGCTTCAGCATGACCCCAAAAAAATGCGAAGCGGTTTTATGGGAAAGATCATGCTAAGAAGATCGCCAAAGCAGGATCTTACTACAGCAGGGTCTATCGCCTCGAATGGGGATTTTCCAGCATTTGCCCAAAAAATATCGGTATTCTCCGAAACCTCTTGGCAAGCCTCTCAAGACTGTCTAAAAATAGTGCAGATGCATGGTATGCCTGAAAGATAATCATTTGCTTCCATCCGAGCTTGCAGCCTCATTTTCCATCGGCCCGGTGCTTATCCGCAATCGCGTGATCCTCGCGCCGATGTCGGGCGTAACCGATTTGCCCTTCCGGCAGCTGGCTCTGCGGTATGGGGCCGGCCTTGTCGTGACCGAGATGGTCGCGAGCCGCGAACTGGTGCAGGACACGGCCGAATCCTGGGCGCGTCTGAAGAGTGCCGGGCTGAAGCCGCATATGGTGCAGCTGGCCGGACGCGAGGCGCATTGGATGGCGGAAGCGGCAAAGATCGCCGCCGACAATGGCGCCGACATCATCGACATCAACATGGGATGTCCGGCCAAGAAGGTGATCGGCGGCTACTCCGGCTCGGCCCTGATGCGCGATCCGGATCACGCGCTGAGCCTGATCGAGGCGACGGTCAAGGCGGTCGATGTGCCCGTGACGCTGAAGATGCGGCTCGGATGGGATGAGAATTCCATCAACGCGCCGCATATCGCCAGCCGGGCCGCGGAGGCAGGGATACAGCTCGTGACGATCCACGGCCGCACCCGCATGCAGTTTTACGAGGGCAGGGCGGATTGGGACGCGATCCGCGCCGTGCGCGATGCCATCTCCATCCCGCTCGTTGCCAACGGCGATGTCGATACGCCGGAAGACGCAGGCGAGATACTTCGCCGCTCCGGCGCCGATGCGGTCATGGTCGGGCGCGGCTGTCAGGGACGGCCCTGGCATGCGGGCGTGCTTGCCGGTCATCGCGCACCGGATCGCGGCGAGATCGCCGACATCGCCCTCGAACATTACCGGATGATGCTGGATTTCTACGGCGAGGCCGTTGGTATTCGTCATGCCCGCAAACATCTCGGCTGGTATCTGGACCGTTACGCTCCCACCACCAATGGCGCTGAAAAGGCAAGAATCATGACTTCGAAAGACAGCCGCGAAGTGGCCGCATCGTTCCATGCGGCGCTACAGGCCGGGTCCGATCCCGCTCGAAGCCTGAAGGAGGCCGCATGAGCTCGAAATCCAATTCCGGGGGGGCGGAGCACACGGGCGGCGCCGTGGCCATGGCCGTTCTCAACGCCATCCAGAATCCGGTCGTCATGGTCAACGAGGCCGGTCTGATCGCTTTTGCCAATTGGGAGGCCGAGGCCTTCTTCGGCGCTAGCGCCTCGCATCTGGCGCGCTACAAGATCTCCGCCTTCATTCCCTTCGGCAGTCCGTTGCTGGCGCTGATCGACCAGGTGCGCGAACGCCGTGCGCCGGTCAACGAATATCGCGTCGATCTGAGCTCGCCGCGCCTCGGCCAGGACAAGTTGGTGGATATCTACGTCGCGCCCGTTTCGAGCGAACCGGGCTCCGTGGTGGTCGTCTTCCAGGAACGCTCCATGGCCGACAAGATCGACCGGCAGCTGACACATCGCGCCGCCGCGCGTTCGGTCACCGGTCTTGCTTCGATGCTGGCGCACGAGATCAAGAATCCGCTCTCCGGCATTCGCGGCGCTGCCCAGTTGCTGGAGCAGTCGGTGGAGGACGACGATCGCGCGCTGACGCGTCTGATCTGCGACGAGACCGACCGTATCGTCTCGCTGGTCGACCGCATGGAGGTCTTTTCCGACGAGCGTCCGGTCGATCGCGTTCCGGTCAACATCCATTCCGTTCTCGATCATGTGAAGGCTGTTGCCAAGGCTGGCTTTGCACGCAACATCAAGTTCAGCGAAAACTACGACCCATCCTTGCCGGCGGTCTATGCCAACAGGGACCAGCTTGTGCAGATATTCCTCAATCTGGTGAAGAATGCCGCCGAAGCTATCGGCGATAAGCCGGATGGCGAGATCATGCTGACGACCGCCTATCGCCCCGGTATTCGCCTTTCCGTCGCCGGCACGCGCGAGAAAATCTCGCTGCCGCTGGAATTCTGCGTGATCGACAACGGCCCGGGCGTACCTACCGATCTCCTGCCGCACCTCTTCGACCCGTTCATCACCACCAAGACCAACGGAACCGGTCTCGGCCTGGCGCTTGTCGCCAAGATCATCGGTGACCATGGCGGCATCGTCGAATGCGACAGCCAGAACCATCGCACCACTTTCCGCGTTCTGATGCCGGCTTCCAAAGGCATCACTCTTGAAGACGCCCCCTTTCCGAACTCTACAGGGACTACTCGATGACAGCCACGATCCTTGTCGCCGATGACGATGCCGCCATCCGTACCGTGCTGAATCAGGCTTTGAGCCGCGCGGGTTACGATGTGCGCATCACATCCAATGCCGCCACGCTCTGGCGTTGGGTCTCCGCCGGCGAAGGCGACCTCGTTGTAACCGACGTCGTCATGCCCGACGAAAACGCCTTCGACCTTTTGCCGCGCATCAAGAAGGCGCGGCCGGAACTGCCTGTCCTGGTCATGAGTGCGCAAAACACCTTCATGACGGCGATCAAGGCCTCGGAAAAGGGTGCCTACGACTATCTGCCGAAACCGTTCGACCTGACGGAGCTGATCGCTATCATCGGCCGCGCCCTGTCCGAGCCGAAGCGCAAGCCCGCCAAGCTCGATGACGACATGCAGGACGGCATGCCGCTGGTCGGCCGTTCGGCCGCCATGCAGGAAATCTACCGCGTGCTGGCGCGCCTGATGCAGACCGACCTGACGCTGATGATCACCGGCGAGTCCGGCACCGGCAAGGAACTCGTCGCCCGAGCGCTGCACGACTACGGCAAGCGCCGCAACGGTCCCTTCGTCGCCATCAACATGGCCGCCATTCCGCGTGACCTGATCGAATCGGAATTGTTCGGCCACGAGAAGGGCGCCTTCACCGGCGCACAGACGCGTTCGACCGGCCGCTTCGAGCAGGCCGAGGGCGGCACACTGTTTCTCGACGAAATCGGCGACATGCCCATGGATGCCCAGACGCGCCTTCTGCGCGTACTGCAGCAGGGCGAATATACGACGGTCGGCGGTCGCACGCCGATCCGTACCGACGTCCGCATCGTTGCCGCCACCAACAAGGATCTGAAGCAGGCGATCAATCAGGGCCTGTTCCGTGAGGATCTCTATTATCGCCTCAATGTCGTGCCGCTGCGCCTGCCGCCGCTGCGCGACCGCGCCGAAGATATCCCCGATCTCGTCCGCCATTTCGTGCAGCAGGCGGAAAAAGAAGGGCTCGGCTCCAAGCGGTTCGACCAGGAAGCGCTGGAGTTGATGAAGGCCTATCCCTGGCCGGGCAACGTGCGCGAGTTGGAAAACCTCATCCGCCGCCTGATGGCGCTCTATCCGCAGGATGTCATCACCCGCGAGATCATCGATTCGGAATTGCGGGCCGATGTGCCGGATAGCCCGATCGAGAAAGGCCCGGTGCGGACCGGCACCATGACCATCGCCCAGGCCGTCGAGGAGAATATGCGCAGCTATTTCTCCAGTTTCGGCGACAACCTGCCGCCGCCCGGTCTCTATGACCGTGTGCTGACCGAAATGGAGTACCCGCTGATCCTTGCCGCGCTGACCGCCACCCGCGGCAATCAGATCAAAGCAGCCGATCTGCTCGGCCTCAACCGCAATACGCTGCGCAAAAAGATCAGAGAACTGGGAGTTTCCGTTTATCGGAGCTCCCGCACGGCTTGACAACGTGATCGGATGCGTTGCATTTTCGCCACAATGCGTTGCTTAAAGGTCACGCAGCTGGTTCGCGGTTTTTGCGGTAGCGATTCATCGGGAAAACTCCTGCGCAAACAGAAATTGTTCAGAAGTTTCAGCCCGTTGTATCGATAGTTTTAAGCAGGAGTTTCGCGTCGATGCGAAATTGGGTGGCAATGCCGCCTTTGCCTGTTGCGCGCTGCCGCCAAAACAGTGCTGATTGCAATTAGGCCAAGGCGCCGACCGTCGCCTGTGCCTGGAGATATTGGGAATGAAGCAGGACGCGGTGTCGTCGGCGGCGAGCGACGAGGCGGTTGTCAAGGTGACGGACCGTCGTGCGTCCTTCGCTCTTCCCGGCCTGATCTTGGCCGGCGGCGCGTTGTCGTGCGCGATTGCCACGCTTCTGGTGCTTCTGGGGCTGACGCCCATTGCCCCCACATCCTCGGTCGTCTTTACCTCCGTCGTGATCAACGGCCTGTTCGTTCTGGGGCTGATTGCCCTGATCGGGCGCGAGGTCGCGCGTCTCGTGAAGGCGCGCAGCCGTGGCCGTGCCGCCGCGCGTCTGCATATCCGCATTGTCGTTCTCTTTTCCATCGTGGCGATCACTCCCGCGATCCTCGTGGCCATCGTCGCCAGCCTGACGTTGAATGTCGGCCTCGACCGCTGGTTTGCATTGCGCACGCAGCAGATCATCAGCTCCTCGCAGAACGTCGCGCAGGCCTATCTGATGGAGAACGCCAGCTATCTTCAGGGCCAGACTGTGTCCATGGCGAACGACCTGGAGCGCAACCGCTCGCTCTACAGCCTCGATCGCATCGGTTTCGCCGATCTGATGACCAGGCAGGCCAAGGGCCGCGGCCTGCTCGGCGCCTTCCTGGTGCGCCGCGACGGCACGGCGATCGTGCAGGCCGATATCAAGACCGAACGTCCGCTGCCTGCGATCCCGAAGGACGCGCTTGACGCCTCGGCCGATGGCCAGCCGACGCTCATTCCGCCCGGCGTCACCAACCTTGTCGGCGCGATCATCAAGCTCGACGATCTTCCCGGCGCTTTCCTCTATACGGTTCGGGCCGTCGATCCGCGCGTCATGAACGCCATGCGCATGGTCGAGGACAACACGGCCGAATACAAGGCAATGGAACAGGGACGCATGTCCCTGCAGATCGCCTTTGCCGTGCTTTACATCGGCTTTGCCCTGATCGTGCTTCTGGCGGCGATCTGGACCGCAATCGCTGTGGCCGACCGCATCGTTCGGCCGATCCGGCTGCTGATCAGCGCCGCCGACAACGTCGCCTCGGGTAATATGAACGTGCTGGTGCCGGTGCGCGCCGCCGATGGAGACGTCGGCAGCCTGTCGCGCACCTTCAACAAGATGATCTCGGAGATCCGCACCCAGCGCGACGAGATCCTCGAAGCCAAGGACGAGGTGGACGACCGCCGCCGCTTCATCGAAGCGGTGCTTTCAGGCGTGACCGCCGCCGTCATCGGCGTCGAGCACGACCGGCGGATCACCATCGCCAACACGTCGGCAGAAGAGCTTCTGTCCCTGAAAAGCGACGAACTCGTCGGCAAGAACCTGGCCGAGATCGCCCCCGAGGTCGAACAGGTGGTTACCGAAGCCACGTCGAGGCATCGCAATGATTTCCGCAAGCAGATCAGCCTCGTGCGCGGCGGCACGGTGCGTACGCTGAGTGTTCAGGTGACGCGCGAGGAAACGCGCGACACCAACGAATCCTACGTCATCACGCTCGACGACATCACCGATCTTGTCATCGCGCAGCGCTCGACGGCCTGGGCCGACGTCGCCCGCCGTATCGCACACGAGATCAAGAACCCGCTGACGCCGATCCAGCTGTCCGCCGAGCGCATTCGCCGCCGCTTCGGCAAGAATATCGCCGAGGCCGACCGCCCCGTTTTCGATCAATGCACGGACACGATCATCCGCCAGGTCGGCGATATCGGCCGCATGGTCGATGAATTCTCCTCGTTTGCCCGCATGCCGAAGCCGACCATGGAGCCAAGCGATCTGCGCGATATCCTGCGCGATGCCGTGTTCCTGCGCGAAATGGGCAACAGCCATGTCAAGTTCGAGCGTGAACTTGGTGATGAGCGGCTTGAGGGCATGTTCGACACGCGCATGCTCGGCCAGGCCTTCGGAAATCTCATCAAGAATGCTGTCGAGGCGATCGATGGCGTGCCGAGCGGCGAGACCCGTGAGGAGCCGAAAATTCTCGTGCGCGCGTCGCTGGACGCCGAACGCGACCGCTTCACGGTCGATGTCGTCGACAATGGCCGCGGCCTGCCGGTCGAGAACCGGCATAGCATTCTCGAACCCTATATGACGATGCGCGAGAAGGGCACTGGCCTTGGGCTCGCGATCGTCAAGAAGATCATTGAAGACCATGGCGGGCAGCTCGAACTGCACGATGCTCCCGCCGATTTCGACCAGGGCAGGGGGGCCATGATCCGCGTGCATCTGCCGCGCCGTGAGCAAGCCATCGTCGCCCAGACAGCAAGTGACAAGGAAAGCGTTTATGGCATCTGATATTCTCGTGGTGGACGACGAGGAAGACATTCGCGAGATCGTTTCGGGAATTCTTTCGGATGAGGGGCATGAGACCCGCACCGCCCATGACAGCGACAGCGCCTTGGCGGCGATCTCCGATCGGGCGCCGCGGTTGATCTTCCTCGATATCTGGATGCAGGGCAGCAAGCTCGACGGGCTCGCGCTGCTGGACGAGATCAAGGCGCGTCATCCGGACCTGCCGGTCGTGATGATCTCCGGTCACGGCAACATCGAAACCGCCGTCTCCGCCATCAAGCGCGGTGCCTTCGATTTCATCGAGAAGCCGTTCAAGGCCGACCGGTTGATTCTGATCGCCGAGCGCGCCCTGGAGAATTCCAAGCTGAAGCGCGAGGTTTCGGAGCTGAAGCGCCGCACCGGCGATGCCGTCGAGCTGATCGGCACCTCGGTTGCCGTCTCCCAGCTCCGCCAAACCATCGACAAGGTCTCCCCGACCAATAGCCGCGTGATGATCTTCGGCCCGTCCGGTTCCGGCAAGGAGCTGGTGGCGCGGATGATCCACAAAAAGTCGGTGCGCTCCAATGGGCCTTTCGTTGCCTTGAATGCTGCGACGATCACGCCCGAGCGGATGGAAGTTGCCCTCTTCGGCACCGAGGGTTCTCCCGGCCAGCCGCGCAAGGTCGGCGCGCTGGAAGAAGCGCATCGCGGCATCCTCTATCTCGACGAGGTCGGCGAGATGCCGCGCGAGACGCAGAACAAGATCCTGCGCGTGCTGGTGGATCAGCAGTTCGAGCGCGTCGGCGGTTCGAAGCGGGTCAAGGTCGATGTGCGCATCATCTCGTCCACGGCCTACAATCTCGAAAGCCGGATTGCCGAAAGCCTGTTCCGCGAGGATCTCTATCACCGGCTTGCCGTGGTGCCCGTGCGGGTGCCGGCGCTTGCCGAGCGGCGCGAGGACATTCCTTTCCTCGTCGACCAACTGATGCGGCAGATCTCCGAACAGGCCGGCATTCGTTCGCGCCGGATCGGCGACGATGCCATGGCGGTTTTGCAGGCCCACGATTGGCCCGGCAATATCCGCCAGTTGCGCAACAATATCGAGCGGCTGATGATTCTCGCGCGTACCGACGGCCCGGATACGCCGATCACGGCGGAAATGCTGCCGACCGATCTCGGCGACATGCTGCCGAAGGTCTCCGCCAAGAATGACTATCACATCATGACGCTGCCGCTGCGCGAGGCCCGTGAAATGTTCGAGCGCGACTATCTGATCGCGCAGATCAACCGCTTCGGCGGCAATATCTCGCGCACCGCGGAGTTCGTCGGCATGGAGCGTTCGGCGCTGCATCGCAAGCTGAAGTCGCTCGGTGTCTGATATCGTTCGTGCGGCGGCGATCTGCCGCACAACTTTCATAGTCTCCAGAAATTCTGATCAAGGTCCGCCATGCCGAGAATAGCTTATGTGAATGGTCGTTACGTCAAGCACAGCGACGCCATGGTTCATGTCGAAGACCGTGGCTATCAGTTTGCCGATGGCGTCTATGAGGTCTGCGAGGTTCGCCATGGGTTGATCGTCGATCTGACACGGCATCTCGATCGCCTCAACCGTTCGCTCGGCGAGTTGCGAATTGCCTGGCCGATGGGTCGCGCGGCGCTGATCCATGTGATTCGCGAGACACTCCGCCGCAATCACGTCCGCAACGGCCTGTTCTATCTGCAGGTGACGCGCGGCGTCGCCCGGCGCGACCATGTCTTCCCGGCGGAAGGCACGCCATCCTCGATCGTCGTCACCGCCAAGAGCACTGATCCATCCGTTATCGCCAAGAAAAATGCCAGCGGCATCAAGGCGATCACCGTGCGCGACAATCGCTGGGACCGGGTCGACATCAAGTCGGTCGGGCTTCTGCCGAACGCGTTGGCGCGCCAGCAGGCCAAGGAGGCCGGTGCGCAGGAGGCGATCTATATCGATCATAACGGCATGGTGAAGGAAGGTGCCGCGACCAATGTCTGGATCGTCGACCCCGATGGAAACCTGGTCACGCGGCCGGCCGAGCATGGCATTCTGCGTGGCATCACGCGCACGACGCTGATGGAGGTCGCGGCCAAGCTCGGGCTTACCATCGTCGAGCGTTTCTTCTCCGTCGAGGAGATGATGGCGGCTCGCGAAGTGTTCATCACGGCGGCCACAAGTATTTGTTTTCCTGTGGTTGCTGTCGATGGCGAGGCGATTGCCAATGGCTATCCGGGCAGCGTTTCCGAGAAAATTCGCGAAGCCTTTTTCGACGTTGCGGAAAAGACTGCGATTTGATACCAACAACCGATGGCGGGAGAGATTGAGGGTATCTCCTGTCCGAGACCTCAGTATATCTTGATATTGCACCGGCTTAGGTCGGCAAAAAAGAAAGAATCGGCGCGATGGCGGAACGTTCTCAGAACTTGCAGGACCTGTTTCTCAATACTGTTCGCAAGCAGAAGATTTCACTCACAATATTCTTGATCAATGGCGTGAAGCTCACGGGCGTTGTTACGTCCTTCGACAATTTCTGCGTCCTGCTACGCCGAGACGGTCATTCGCAGCTTGTTTACAAGCATGCGATTTCGACCATCATGCCGGGTCAGCCCATGCAGATGTTCGAGAGCGAAGAAGTCGCATCCTAACTAGGATTTGCCGTTATCACGACACGCGATACCAAAAATGATTCCATCATCCCGGAAGCGATAAAGCATCGGGATGATATGCGTGCTGTCGTCATCGTGCCTGTGCTGAAGCAGGCGCGTTCGCGCTCGGCGCAGGCGGATAATAGTGCGATAGCAACGTCTCGTCCTCCCGAGAGCCGGCTGGAAGAAGCCAGGGGCCTTGCGCAGGCGATCGACCTCGACGTCGTCAACGGCTCCATCGTGCCGATCAACGATCCGCGTCCAGCGACCTTGCTGGGTACCGGCAAGATCGAGGAAATCCACGCGCTGCTCGATGAATTCAACGCCGGCCTGGTGATCGTCGATCATCCGCTGACGCCGGTGCAGCAGCGCAATCTCGAAAAGGCGTGGAACGCCAAGGTCATCGACCGCACGGGCCTCATCCTCGAAATCTTCGGCCGCCGCGCCTCCACCAAGGAAGGCACGCTGCAGGTCGAACTGGCGCATCTCAACTACCAGAAGGGCCGATTGGTCCGAAGCTGGACCCACCTTGAGCGCCAGCGCGGTGGCGCCGGCTTCATGGGCGGCCCCGGTGAAACCCAGATCGAAGCCGACCGCCGCCAACTGCAGGAACGGATTATCCGGCTGGAGCGCGAGTTGGAGCAGGTGGTGCGGACCCGCCAGCTTCACCGCGCCAAACGCAGAAAGGTGCCGCATCCGATCGTGGCGCTGGTGGGCTACACCAACGCCGGCAAGTCGACGCTGTTCAACCGCATTACCGGCGCAGGCGTCCTGGCCGAGGATATGCTGTTTGCGACGCTCGATCCGACGCTGCGGCGCATGAAGCTGCCGCATGGGCGCACCGTCATCCTCTCCGATACCGTCGGCTTCATTTCCGATCTGCCGACCCATCTCGTCGCCGCCTTCCGCGCCACCCTGGAAGAAGTGTTGGAAGCCGACCTGATCCTGCATGTCCGCGATCTCTCGGACGACGACAATCAGGCGCAGAGCGCCGACGTCATGCGCATTCTTGGCGACCTCGGCATCGGCGAGGCGGAAGGGGCGGAGCGCATCCTGGAAGTCTGGAACAAGATCGACCGTCTGGAGCCGGAGGCGCATGACGCCATCGTCCAGAAAGCATCGACCGCCGAAAACGTCATTGCCGTGTCAGCAATGAGCGGTGAGGGCGTCGATCGTCTGATGGACGAAATCAGCCGCCGGCTTTCCGGTGTCCTGACCGAGACGACGATCACGTTGCCCGTCGACAAGCTGGCGCTGCTGTCCTGGGTCTACAATCATGCCATCGTCGATAGCCGTGAGGATAACGAGGACGGTACGGTGAAGCTGGATGTGCGTTTGACCGAGACGGAAGCGACGGAACTGGAGCAGCGTCTGGGCCGCGGCCCGAAGCCGCAGCGCGAGGATTGGGAATAGGAAAGGCATTTCGCCCTATTCGGCGAGCTGCCTCTCGATTGCTTTTGCTGCCTGCCATATGTCTTCCATCCGTTCCAGTGAGGCTCCTTCCAGCGTTTCGCCTTCCGCCTCAAGCGTCGTCTCTATGTGGTTGAATCTACGGCGGAATTTTGTGTTGGTACCGCGTAGCGCCTGTTCAGGGTCCGCTTTCACATGCCGGCCGATATTGACGACCGCGAAGATCAGGTCGCCGAGTTCGTCGCTGACTTTGGCCTTGTCGCCGCTCGCAAGCGCTACCCGCAATTCACCGATCTCTTCCTCGATCTTGTCGAGGATCGGCTCCGGCGCGGACCAGTCGAAGCCTACCTTGGCGGCACGCTCCTGTAATTTCAGGGCCTCGGTCAAAGCCGGGAATGAGCGCTGCACCGAGCCGAGGAAACCGGCCTTGAAATCCTCGGAGATGCCGCGCCGCGCCCGGCGCTCAGCGCGCTCGCGCTTCTCCTCGGCCTTGATCTGATCCCATTGCAGCTTCACCGCATCGGGCGTATCGGCGCCGGAGACGGCGAAGACATGCGGATGCCGGCGGATCATCTTGCGGGTAATGGCCTCGACGACGTCGCCAAAGGAGAAGTCGCCGGCTTCCTCGGCCATGCGGGCATGAAACACCACCTGCAACAGAAGATCGCCGAGTTCGTCGCAGAGATCGTCCATGTCCTTGCGCTCGATCGCGTCGGAAACCTCGTAGGCTTCCTCGATCGTATAGGGTTTGATCGTCTCGAAGGTCTGGACGATATCCCAGGGGCAACCGGTCTGGGGATTGCGCAGCGCCGCCATGATCTCGATCAGGCGGGATATGTCTCGTGATGCTTCCATTGGGATCTCTGTGGTCCGGTCTCGGTCAGTTAAGCGGAATGTCGTTGTCGCCCTTGGACGATTGATAGCTGTCGGAAAGCGCAGCATAGGCGGATTTGATGCGCGCCGTCTGTTCCTTGAGCGTCGTCTTCAGCGGATCGTCTTCCGTCTCCACCAGATCGGCAACGGCGAAGCTGTTCCAGAAAGCGTTCCGCCGGCGATAGCCGCCGGGCTCCAGTCCGAAGACCTCTTTCAGGATCTTGAGGTCATGCGGGATCGCGAAGGCGTCGCGGGAATCCTCATGGCTGAAGAAATAATAGTAATTGTCGAAGCCGGCCCAGGTGATTGCCGACATGCACATCGTGCAGGGCTCATGGGTGGAGAGGAAGATCAGATCCTTGGTCGCCGGCTTGTCGCCAAGCTCGTAAAAACGCTTTAGCGCATGCACTTCGCCGTGCCAGAGCGGATTTTCCAACTCGTTGTTGGTTTCGGCGACCACCAGCGACAGGTCCGACTTGCGAAGGATCGCCGCGCCGAATACCTTGTTTCCAGCGGCAACGCCTTTTTGCGTCAGCGGCAGGATATCCTGTTCCATGACATCGAGAAGGCGGGTGGCAATCGTGTTTGCGGACAAGCGTCGTACTCCGAGGATTTTCTCCCAGCTTAGCGGCATTGCTGGCGCGGCGGAATGCGCAAACGACGTATAGACACCGTTGGCCACAGGCAATAAATCTATCTTTGAAGCTGGGAAATCATAAAAGTCTATAGATTTCCTATATTTATCTTATATCAGCGCTTCTGGTGAGTTTTGCTCAAATCGAAGAGATGTCGAGCAAAAGAATACGGACTTGCCGGAGCATTAGAATTTCTGTTTCTTCAATCTCATGGCTGCAAAGGCGATATTCGGGCAATCTCGAAGTGGAATGATAATGCCTCCCAGGACTGACCAGCTCTCGGTGTTTCCAGCTTTCTTTCGCGTGGAAGGAAGGATCACGGCTGTCTTCGGGAATGGTGATGAGGCTTTCGCCAAGACGCGGCTTCTGATGAACACGCAGGCGAAGATCGTCGCCTGTGCCACCGCGCCGGAAGCTGACTATCATTCCTTCCTGATCGCCAACCGCATCGAGACGGTACGTGCCGCTTTCTCTCCGGATCAGGTCAAGGGCGCCGCTCTGGTTTTCGCCGCCACCGGCGATGCGGAAGCTGATCGTGCGATCGTTGATGCGGCGCGCGCCGAGAGAATCCCGGCGAATGCCGTCGATCAGCCCGACTATTGCGATTTCTACACCCCGGCGCTCGTCAACCGCGCTCCGGTGGCCGTCGCTATCGGCACCGAAGGCGCTGGTCCCGTGCTGGCGCAGATGATCCGCGCGCAGATCGACCAGATGCTGTCGCCCTCGCTCGGCAAGCTCGCGGAATTGGCGACGCGCTATCGCAAGCCTGTCGATCGCCTGGTGCCGCGTGGCGTTGCCCGCCGTGTTTTCTGGCGCCGGTTCTTTTCCGGCCCGGTTGCCGATGCTGTCAGCGCCGGCCACCTGCCGCAGGCTGAGCATGCCGCCGATAGCTTGCTGCATTCGGCCCACACGGTCGAAGGCCATGTCTGGCTGGTCGGTGCGGGCCCTGGTGCGGAAGACCTGCTGACGCTACGCGCCCAGCGCGTGATGATGGAAGCCGACGTCATCGTCTATGATGCGCTCGTGCCGCAGGCGATCGTCGACATGGGACGCCGCGATGCCGAGCGGCTCTCGGTCGGCAAGCGTAAGGGCTGCCACACCAAATCTCAGGAAGAGATCAACGACCTGCTGGTGCAGCTTGGCCGCGACGGCAAGCGCGTCGTGCGGCTGAAGTCCGGTGATCCACTGGTCTATGGCCGGGCGGGCGAGGAGATGGCTGCGCTGCGTGCGGCCGGCATTACCTATGAGATCGTTCCGGGCATTACTTCGGCTTTTGCCGCTGCCGCCGATTTCGAACTGCCGTTGACGCTGCGCGGTGTTGCCTCGTCGCTGGTCTTTACGACGGGCCATGATCTGACCGGCGATGTGCTGCCGGATTGGGCGAGCCTTGCTATTTCCCGCGCAACCATCGCCGTCTATATGGGTCGGACTGTTGCCGCCTCCGTCGCCGGCCGTCTGATGGAGGCCGGGCTTCCGGCCGAGACTACAGTTGCCGTCATCGAGAACGCCAGCCGCCGCGACCGCCGCCTGATGCACGGCACATTGAAGGATCTGCCCGGTCTGGAGCACCGCGACGAGTTGAGCGGTCCGGTCATGGTCATCATCGGCGAAGCCGTCGCCGGCGCCAATTTCGAACAGTCCGAGCCGCTGGTCCGCCAGGAGACCGCCGCTCAAGAATTTGCAAGGAGCTGATCCATGGTCGACAAGGTTCTGACCGCCAACCGGCTGACCGATGGCGTCGCTGTCTGGTTGAATGCCGATAGCGAATGGGTGACGTCCCTGCAGGAGGCGCTGGTTGCCCGTCACGCTGAGGCCGAGGCCGCGCTCGAGGCGATCGGCAAACAGTCTTACGCCGATAATAAGGTTGTCGATGTCAATTTGATCGAAGTTCAGGAAACCGGCGGCAAGCTTTGGCCGCTGCGCCTGCGCGAGCGCATCCGCGCCGAAGGTCCCACCATGGAATACGCGCCGGGCTATGCCGCGGCCGATCCTGAATTTATTGCAGTCTGAGGAAGCCCCGAGGAAATTTATGTATCGCTACGACGAATTTGACCACGCCTTTGTCGCGGAACGCGTTGCCCAGTTCCGCGATCAGGTGGAGCGACGCCTTTCGGGAGAACTCTCGGAAGATGCATTCAAGCCGCTGCGTCTGATGAATGGCGTCTATCTGCAACTGCATGCCTATATGCTGCGCATCGCCATTCCCTATGGCACGCTGAGCACGCGCCAGATGCGCATGCTCGCGCATATCGCGCGCACTTATGACCGTGGCTATGGTCATTTCACCACCCGTCAGAACCTGCAGTTCAACTGGCCGAAGCTGTCGGATATGCCGGACGTGCTCGCTGAACTGGCCTCTGTGGAAATGCATGCGATCCAGACGTCGGGCAATTGCATTCGCAACGTTACCGCCGATCATTTCGCCGGCGCTGCGGCCGATGAAGTCGCCGATCCGCGTCCTTATGCGGAAATCCTGCGGCAGTGGTCGTCGGTCCATCCGGAATTCTCCTTCCTGCCGCGCAAATTCAAGATTGCCGTCACCGGCGCCGAGCGCGACCGTGCCGCGATCCAGGTGCACGATATCGGCCTGCATCTGAAGAAGAACGACAAGGGTGAGGTCGGCTTTGCCGTCTATGTCGGCGGCGGGCAGGGCCGTACGCCGATGGTCGCCAAGCTGCTCCGCGACTTCCTGCCGGAAGAGGACCTGCTGTCCTACACGACCGCCGTCATGCGCGTGTACAACCTGCATGGCCGCCGCGACAATAAATACAAGGCGCGCATCAAGATCCTCGTGCACGAAACCGGTGCTGAAGAGCTGGCCCGTCAGGTCGAAGCCGAGTTCGTCAAGCTCAAGGATACGGAGCTGAAGCTCCCCGAGGCCGACGTTCAGGCGATTTCCGCCTATTTTGCCCCGCCGGCTCTGCCGCAGCGCGCCGAAGGCTGGGAAAGCCTCGCCCGATGGAAGAAGGCCGATCCGGACTTCGCCCGCTGGGTGCAGCAGAACGTGCAGCCGCACAAGAACCCCGATTATGGCATGGTGACGATCTCGCTGAAGCCGATCGGCGGCATTCCGGGCGATGCTTCGGATGTGCAGATGGATGTGGTCGCCGATATCGCCGAGGAATATGCCTTCGACGAAATCCGCGTCAGCCACGAGCAGAACCTGATCCTGCCGCATGTGGCGCTCGCCGATCTCGAAGCCGTCTATCGCGCTCTGGTCGCCGCCGGTCTCGAAACGGCCAATGCGGGCCTGATCACGGATATCATTGCCTGTCCTGGGCTCGACTATTGCGCGCTCGCCAATGCCCGCTCGATCCCGGTCGCGCAGGAAATCTCCAGGCGTTTCGGTTCGGCTGAGCGTCAGGCTGAGATCGGTGAGCTGAAGATCAAGATCTCCGGCTGCATCAACGCCTGCGGTCATCACCATGTCGGCCATATCGGCCTGCTCGGCGTCGAGAAGAAGGGCGCGGAACTCTATCAGATCACGCTCGGCGGCTCCGGCGACGAACATACCTCGATCGGTGAAATCATCGGCCGCGGCTTCGAGCCGGACAAGGTGACCGACGCGATCGAGACGATCGTCGACACCTATCTCGGCCTGCGCCTCGATCCGTCCGAAATTTTCCTCGATGCCTATCGGCGCGTCGGACCGCAACCCTTCAAGGATGCGCTCTACGGCTCGTCCTCGGCTTCGGCCGAAGCGGCGTAAGGAGATGACCATGACGAAGATCTGGCGGGAAACCGGTTTTGTCGAAAACGATCCCTGGGTCATCGAGACCGACGAGGTCAAGGCGACCGAAGAGCAGAAGCCGCTGCTCAACCTCGATGCCCTGATCGCCAAGGCCGAGGAAAGCAACGATGTCGGCCTCGGTGTGCTGATCAAGCCGGCCGACGATGTGACGAAGCTGGAGCCTTATCTCGATCGGCTGGCTATCGTTGCCGTGGCTTTCCCCGCTTTCAACGATGGTCGTGCTTTCAGCCACGCCTCGCTGCTGCGCCAGAGGCTCGGCTATGCCAACGAACTGCGTGCGGTCGGCGATGTACTGATCGACCAGATTCCGTTGATGCTGCGCATCGGCATCGACAGTTTCGCGGTCACCAATGAAACGGCGCTGAAGCGGCTTTCGGAAAATCGCCTGCCGGGTATTCCGCACTACTATCAGCCGACTGCCCGGCACGCCGAAGGCGGCCAGGCTTATAGCTGGCGCCGCCAGGCGGCCAAGACGGCTTGATCCGGCTCTTCATTCCAGGAATTGCGGCAATCGGGTATGCATCGGATTGCCGCAATTCCTGACGATGACTATATGTAGCCTGCAGGGCTGCATAAAACCTGACTGGAATACGCATATTTTTATGACGGCGCTGCGGGATGGAATGGAATGCCTTTAAATCCCGGCTATAGTATAATATCAGCCTCGCCAGAAGCAGACAGCCAAGAACGGCGCCTTACGACGAATACGGGATCTGAGACCGAATGAACGCCCCCGCCAAGACCGAAGAATTTGTTTCCGCAGTGCCCGCCGGCGTCTTCGCCGAGAAGGTGCTCAGCGTGACGCATTATACCGACCGGCTCTTTCGTTTCACGATGACCCGGCCGCAGGGCTTCCGTTTCCGTTCGGGCGAATTCGCGATGATCGGCCTGATGGTCGACGGCAAGCCGCTTTACCGAGCCTACTCGATCGCAAGCCCCGCCTGGGCCGAAGAGCTGGAATTCTTCTCGATCAAGGTGCCGGACGGCCCGTTGACCTCGCATCTGCAGAACATCAAGCCGGGCGATGAAGTGCTGATGCGCAAGAAGCCGACGGGAACGCTGGTGCTCGATGCGCTGACGCCGGGCAAGCGGCTCTACATGTTCTCGACCGGCACCGGCATCGCGCCCTTCGCAAGCCTGATCCGCGATCCAGAGACCTATGAAAAGTTCGAGGAAGTGATCCTCACCCATACCACCCGCGATGTTGCGGAGCTGAAATACGGCTTCGATCTCGTGGAAGAAATCCGCAATAACGAGCTTCTGAGCGAGGTTGTCGGCGACAAGCTGCGTCACTATGCGACCGTCACGCGCGAAGAGTTTCCCTTCAAGGGCCGCATCACCGATCTGATGGAAAACGGCAAGCTCTTCACCGATCTCGGTATTCCGGCGCTTGATCCCGCGACCGATCGCGGCATGATCTGCGGCTCCTCGGCGATGCTGAAGGACACCAAGGACCTGTTGGAAAAGGCGGGCCTCAACGAAGGCGCCAACAGCAAGCCTGCCGAATTCGTCATCGAGCGCGCTTTCGTCGGCTAAGAGCTTTCGGATACTGGAACAGGGAAAAGGCGGTCTCGGCAACGAGGCCGCCTTTTTCATGTGTCGCTGAGATAGTCGATCAGCATCGTCATTGCCTTGTGGGCATCTTCGGCGTCACCTTGATGAATGGCCCGGATAACTCGGACATGCAGCGCGATCGACCGGTCCATGCCGTCCGGCGTCGCGGTGGAGTACCAGAGCCGGCGCGAGTGGGTCTGCACCGGGCCGAGTGCTGCGGTGATGAAGCCGTTCGGGCAGGCCTCTTCCAGGATTTCATCGAATGTCTTGTCGGCGGCGAAGAAGCCGGGCAGGTTGCCGGTGACGGCGCAATCCGTCATCAGGCGGGCGCATTCGATCAACTGTTCGCGCTGCTGCTGATTGGCGTTGATGGCGGCGAGGGATGCCGCAATCGGTTCCAGCTCGCGCCTGACCTGCATGACATGCATGTGGTCTTCCGGGCGGATTTCGGCAATCTGCAGCCCGACGCGCGGCCGCACATGGATCAGCCCCTGCCATGCCAGCTTCTGGATCGCCTCACGTACCGGCGTGCGCCCATGGCCCGCCAGATCGATCAGCTGCTTTTCCGTGACAAGCGCACCAGGCTTCAGCGCCAGCGTGACGATCCGGTGCTCCAGGGCGAGATAGGCGAGGTGGCTTTGCGAATTCTGCATTCTCAGCCGATTCCATATCCAGTCTGATATATCACATTCTGGCATGTCGCATTTGCGATGGCAAGCCGCGCTGATATATCAGGCTGGAGGAATGGGCATTCTCATATGCCTCATTTCCGCCGCCGCGACGCCGGTCAATAGCAGATGGCGGAAGCAAGGCTCGGTGGTTTCCGCTTGGCTGCCATCAGCAGATCGAGTTCCGTGGATGATGGTCCGAACTTGTCGAAAAGGCGCTTGGCCTCCCTCTCGTCGAGGCGATATTTTCGCGCGAATTCAGCGATGCTGTAGGGGCGGCCGCGCAGTACCTTGCGGCTCGGCGTCTGATTGGCGCTTTCCGTCATACTTCCAACCTCCACTTTGGTTCTGCTTTCGTACCTAGCGCTCCCGGTGGGGTTGAAAAGGGTTTCGGTCGGCGGAGCATCATCTATATGCAATAAAAAAGGGAAGGCGGTTGTCCCGTCTTCCCTTCTGTTCCCACTCGGAATGAGCTTTCGCCCACACGGTTTCTATCGCCTGATCAGTCGACCGACGAAGATCAGGATGCAGGCACCGATAAAGCCGGTGATCAGGTAGTTGATCAAGGCGTTGAAGGGCAGCGAAAGGCCCACAATCCCGAAAAGCCAACTGGCGACGAGCGCACCTACAATGCCGAGGACGATGTTCATGATTATGCCGGTATCGCTCTTCATGATCATTTCAGCGAACCAGCCGGCAAGGCCACCAATAATAATTGCTGCAATCCAACCGACTTCCATAAGGTCCTCCTGAGACTCGGTGGGGTTTTTCACAAACGCTGATATACACCAAAAGCGATTCGTGCGGCAAACAATTGCACGCGCTTGCGGTCGGGACCGTCCACCGCAATCTGGATTATTAACGGTTATTATTAGGATTGGCGCGTTGCGCCGGGATAAATTCCACTGTCGACAAGATATTTTCAGCACTTATGAAGGCCCAGCCTTCAGCCGATCTCGGCGAGATCGCCCGTATGTGGATCGGTTTTGCGACTTGAACCCGCGGAAAAGTATTTTGCGCCGCTGTAACGGCGATTTTATGGGTTGACCGCAATAGGGCGTCTGCATATGTTCCGCGCACTTCCAGCCGGGGTGCTAATCATCCGCGGACGGGGAGAGCGTAGCTCAGCTGGTAGAGCAACTGACTTTTAATCAGTAGGTCATGGGTTCGAGCCCCATCGCTCTCACCAAAATTCAAGAAAACTAATGATTTTGGGTGGTCCTTTGAAGAGGATGCGCTTTCGTCCGCCTTGATTTCCGTTTCCGGACCGAACGCTCGCTTTTGCGCACGGACAGTTTGTGTCGTGTGGGAACAGCAACAACGGGTGATCTGGATCGGTTCCGCTCGACAATCAGCGTCTCCGGCGTCATAAGAAGAACGACGCGCTGGCTTCCCGCACAAGGCCGCTGCAACAAGCAGACATGGCTGGCATGGTTGGTTGCCGTGGGGTTCGCAGATGGAGCAGATGATCGACATTGGGGTAGATGTCAGGCGAGTTGGTAAAGGAGCCACCCGATGATAGGACAAGGACCTCGATTGATCTGGCCCGCAATGCTTGCCTTTATCGGGCTCGCAGCGGCCGCTCATGCCGCTTCTCCCGCACGCACGCCGGACACCGGCAATCCCGCCTCCAGCTTTCAATACAGACGCGCGGACCTCGGAAGCGGATATGCGACCGTCAACATAGTGAAGGCGCAGGATCGGTCGTCATATTCCATCACCTGCAACTGCGATGACCATAGCTTTCAGAACATGGTTTGCCCGACCAGAGCTTACGCGTGCACATGCGTTCCAAGCGCTTATTTGGTGTGCCAGTAACGGAAGAGGCGCTGCCATGGGCGTGGGGTGGCCGATGATGCGACATTGCCCGTGCCACCCCCGAAAAGGTGATTGGCCTTCCGGCTCCCGCGACGCTAGTAAGGCGGCTGAATGACATAGCCGGAGTCTATCGTGTCGCTTGCCGATATCTCGCTTCTAAGTGCCTTGCTCGCCGGAGCGCTTTCCTTCCTGTCGCCCTGTGTCCTGCCGCTGGTGCCGCCTTATCTCTGTTACATGGCCGGCATTTCCGTCGAGCAGTTTCGTGGCGGCGCAGCGGCGGTGGTGAGCGAGCCGAGGGTTCGCGGCAATGTGCTGTTTTCCGCTCTGTTCTTCACGCTCGGCTTTGCGACCGTCTTCATCGCGCTCGGCGCGGGCGCCTCGTCGATCGGCCTTCTGCTGCGCCAGCATCTCGATATCCTCGCCAAGGTCGGTGGCCTGATCATCGTTGTCATGGGCCTGAATTTCCTCGGCGTTTTCCGGCTTGGCATTCTTGCGCGCGAGGCGCGTTTTCAAGGAGGCGGCAAGCCCGCGACGCTGACCGGCGCCTATATCATGGGCCTTGCCTTCGCCTTTGGCTGGACGCCCTGTATCGGCCCGGTGCTCGGAGCGATCCTCGGGGTTGCCGCGTCGCGCGAGACGGTCGGCGCGGGTGCCGGGCTGCTTGCAATCTATTCGCTGGGTCTGGCCATTCCCTTCTGGATCGCCGCCGGCTTTTCCGGCGCGTTCATGAGCTTCCTGGTTCGCTTCCGCCGCCATCTCGGCACCGTCGAGAAGATCATGGGGGTGTTTCTGGTGCTAACCGGCCTGGCGTTCATATTCGGCTATGTCAGCGATATGGCGATCTGGTTTCAGCAGACCTTTCCAATCCTGATGAAAATCGGCTAAGCCGGACGTCATCGTCCGTCCCTGTTTCATCATCAGAGTGGAAAATGCCCGATGGCTGACATTGTCGGTCTGTTGTTGCCGTTCTTCGGCCTGATCCTGATCGGTTACATCGCCGCCCGTATTACCAGACAGCCGGCCGAGGCGCTCGGCTGGCTCAATACCTTCATCATCTACGCCGCGCTGCCGGCCCTGTTCTTCAAGCTCGTCTCGCAGACGCCGATCGAGCAGTTGACGCGCGCCGACTTCATCGTCGCCGACATCGCCGCAACCTATTGCATCTTCCTGCTGGTGTTCCTGGTCGGACGCATCCTGCGCCGCAATTCGCTGGCCGATAGCACGATCCAGGCCTTTGCCGGCGCCTACGGCAATATCGGCTATATGGGGCCGGGTCTGGCGCTGCTGGCGCTCGGCGAGAAAGCCGCCGTTCCCGTGGCGCTGATCGTCTGCTTCGAAAACGCACTGCATTTCATCGTCGCTCCGGCGCTGATGGCCGTCGAGGGCGGCGACAAGCGTTCGCCCGGCCGGGTTGCCGCCGATATCGCCAGGAAGGTGCTGCTGCACCCCTTCATTCTGTCGACCGCCTTTGGCTTTGCGGCCGCTGCCTTTTCGGTTCACCAGCCGTTAGCCTTCCAGCGCTTTGTCGATTATCTCGCCCAGGCCGCCGCCCCTTGTGCGCTGTTCGCCATGGGCGTGACGCTCGCCCTTCGCCCGCTGAAGCGCATTCCGGCCGAGATCGGCTATATCGTCCCGGCGAAGCTCATCCTGCATCCGCTGGTGGTCTATCTCGTGCTGCAGATGATCGGGGGCTTCGATCCGATCTGGATCGAATCGGCGGTGCTGCTCGCCGCCTTGCCGACGGCGACGAATGTTTTCGTCATCGGCCAGCAATATGGCGTCTGGCAGGAGCGGGCATCCGCCACCATCCTGATCACGACGGCATGTTCCGTGGTGACGGTGTCGCTGCTGCTCTATCTGATCAAGTCCGGCGCCTTACCGGCGCAGCTTTTCCCGTAGCATCGAGGAGAAACCACGCAGGCTGCCGCCGGGCTCTATGCCCTCGCGCATCACGACGTTGCGCAGCAGCGGAATGGCCGAGAGGACGTGCAGGCCGGCGGTCCGGAGCATCTGTACCGGCAGGAAGTCCGACAGGAGCGAACGGTTCAGCAGATCGACGCTCGCCGTCCGGCTGACGATATCCGCGCGCCGCTTGCGGTCGAAACCGTCGCCGGCGGAAGCGGCAATCGGCTGATCGGCGCGGCCACAGAGGATATCGGTGAGCGCCAGGATATCGCGCAGGCTGAGGTTCAGGCCCTGCGCGCCGATTGGCGGGAAGACATGCGCGGCTTCGCCGATCAGCGCGGCGCGGCCCTTGCCGAAGCGATGGGCCGTCATGCCGGAGAGCGGCCAGACCTGCACATTGTCCTCGACCGCGACCTTGCCGAGCATCGACTGCATGCGCTCCTCGATCAACAGGCCTAGCTCTTCCAGCGATTTCTCCGCATTGGCGGCGGCTTCAGCCGGCTTTTGTACCCAGACGAGACTGGAGCGGTTGCCGGGCAGGGGAACCTGCGTGAACGGCCCGCTCTCGGTGTGGAATTCCGTCGATATGTTCTGATGCGGCAGGGAATGCGCGAAGTTCAGCACCATGGCCGATTGCGGATAGGACCAGCTCTTGACCTTGATTCCGAGCGTTTCCCGCACCATCGAATTGCGCCCGTCGGCGCCGACGACGAAAGCCGCTTCGACGGTATCGCCGTCTTCGAGCGTGATGGTTATGCCATCGTCGCGGATGGCGACCTCGGAAGCAGTGACCTCTATGAGTGTTATATTGCCTTCGGCCTTGACGGCTTCACCGAGGCTGCCGAGCAGCACGGCGTTCGGGATATTGTAGCCGAAAGCGTCGAGGCCGATTTCCGAGGCGCGGAAGGAAACGGTGGGCGCTCGCAGCAGCCGTGCCGTGCCGTCGATGATCTGCATCGTCGTCAGCGCCGCGGCGGAAGGCGCGATCTTCTCCCACAGCGCCAGACGCTCCAGGAAACGAATCGATTGGTCCATCAGCGCCGTGGTCCGCCGGTCCGTCTTGGTGTAGGGCGCGGCCACCAGGGCGACGGATCTTCCGCCGCGCGCAAGCGCGATCGCCGCGACCATGCCTGCCAAACCGCCGCCAATGACGGCCACTTCAACCTGCTTCATATCGATGCCTCAATTGTCTTCGCTTTGAAAATAGGCACTTAGCCTGTTGAAATCCATGGGATGAAACATCGCAGTGGGTGAAATTGACAGGAACTAGCGTTAGCGTGCCTAAGAAATAGAGCTTTTGCGCTGGCGGTGCCGGGTAAAGGATGCATATTAGCGAGAAAAATCGCCTGCCGGGGCAGGTGAATAAGCAGGCGAGCAGTGGGGCGGATGAAAGTCTTCAATTACAAGCGGGTGCCTTACGCGGAGATTCGTGCCTTCTCCGTGCATATATTGACGGCATCCGGCTCTTTTCTCGCCTTTCTAGGTGTTGTCGCTGCGGCGGAGCATCGTTTTGTCGACATGTTCTGGTGGCTCGGTCTGGCGCTGCTTGTCGATGGCATCGACGGGCCGATCGCCCGAAAGGTCCGCGTCAAGGAAGTGCTGCCCAACTGGTCCGGCGATACGCTCGACAATATCATCGACTATGTGACCTACGTGCTGCTGCCGGCCTTCGCGCTTTATGAAAGCGGCATGATCGGCGAGCCCTGGTCCTTCGTTGCCGCCGGAATGATCGTCGTTTCCAGCGCCATCTATTATGCCGATACCGGCATGAAGACGGATGAATATTTCTTCTCCGGTTTCCCGGTCGTCTGGAACATGGTGATCTTCACGCTTTTCGTCATCGGCGCCAACGCGACGACCGCCATGATTGTCGTCGGCGTCTCCGTCGTATTGACCTTCCTGCCGATCAACTTCTTGCATCCGGTGCGCGTCAAGCGGCTGCGGCCGCTCAATCTCGGCATTTTCCTGTTCTGGTCCGCGCTCGGTATCTACTCGTTGCTGATGCACTTCGTCATGCCGCACTGGGCCGTTGTCCTGTTCGTTCTCAGTGGTATCTATCTCTATTGCATCGGCGCCGTGCTGCAGTTTTTCCCGTCCCTCGGGCGACAATAGGATTTGCGCATCATGAAGAAGACCCAGGTCATTCGCATCCATCAAAACGGCGGCCCTGACGTCATGAAGCTGGAGGAGGTCGATCTGCCGCCGCCGGGCGCCGGCGAGGTGCAGATCCGCCATGCCGCGATCGGATTGAATTTCATCGATGTCTATTTCCGTTCGGGCCTCTACAAGGCGCCTTACTTCCCGCTGCCGCTCGGCAAGGAAGCGGCCGGCACGATCACCGCCATTGGCTCCGGCGTGACCGACTTCGCGGTCGGCGATCGAGTCGCCTATGTCGGCAGTGACGGCGCCTATAGTATCGAGCGCAATATCGAGGCTCGCCATCTCGTCAAGGTTCCCGACGGTATTCCGCTCGAAACCGCGGGCGCGATGATGCTGAAGGGAATGACGGCTGAATATCTCCTCAACCGCACCTTCAAGGTGGGCCCCGACACCGTACTTCTGTTTCATGCCGCTGCCGGCGGCGTCGGATTGATTGCCGGACAATGGGCGAAGGCGCTCGGCGCCACCGTCATCGGAACGGCCGGCTCGCCGGAGAAGGTCAAGCTGGCGCTGGCGCATGGCTATGACCACGTCATCGACTACAGCCGCGAAAACTTCGTCGACCGCGTCAGGGAGATCACCGGCGGCAAGGGTGTCGATGTCGTCTATGACTCGGTCGGACGGGATACTTTTCCACAGTCTCTCGATTGCCTGAAGCCGCGCGGCATGTGGGTAACCTTCGGTCAATCCTCCGGTCCGATTGAGAATTTTAACCTTGCCGTCCTCAATCAGAAGGGCTCGCTTTTCGCCACAAGGCCAAGTCTTTTCGCCTATATAGGCACGCCTGAGGAGTTGAGAGCCAGTGCGGAAGCATTATTTGCTGTTGTGCAAAGCAGCAAAGTGCGTATCAATATCAGCCAGACCTATCCGCTGAGCGATGCAGGGCGCGCGCACTCGGATCTGGAATCAAGGAAAACGAGTGGAACTACGCTGCTGATCCCATAAATCCCAAAAGGGCAGGTCGGTGGGAAGGAAATGAGGGGAACGTGTCGTCATCCGATATGCCGGCAGCCGGTGCGTTATTGTCGGTTCGAAAACTGACGAAGCTGTTCGGTAGCTTTGCTGCCTGTAATGAAATTGATCTGGAAATCCAACCTGGCGAGATTCACGCCCTGCTCGGCGAAAACGGCGCAGGAAAATCCACTCTCGTGAAGATGCTGTTCGGCGTTCTGGAGCCGACCGAGGGCGAGATCGCCTGGCAAGGCAAACCCGTGTCCATCGGTTCACCGGGCGAGGCGCGCAAGCTCGGCATCGGCATGGTCTTCCAGCATTTCTCGTTGTTCGAGGCTCTGACGGTTGCCGAGAATATCGCTCTTTCCCTGGATGACAGCGTTCCGATCGGGAAAATCGTCGAAGAGGCCGCCAGCCTGTCGCGCGCCTATGGCTTGCCGCTCGATCCGCATGCGCATGTCGCCGATCTCTCCGTTGGCGAGCGCCAGCGGATCGAGATCGTGCGCGCGCTGTTGCAGAACCCGAAGCTGATCATTCTCGACGAGCCGACCTCGGTGCTGACGCCCCAGGAGGCCGATCGCATGTTCGAAACGCTGTTCCAGCTCAGGGACGAAGGCCGCTCGGTCCTCTATATCAGTCATCGCCTGGAGGAGGTGCAGCGCATCTGTTCGCGCGCCACCGTGCTGCGCCACGGCAAGGTGACCGGCTCCTGCGACCCGCGGCAGGAAACGACCGGCTCGCTCGCGCGCATGATGGTCGGCAGCGATGTTGCCAGCGTCCAGCATGAGGGCCTTGGCAAGAAGGGCGATATCCAACTGGAAGTCGCCGGTCTCAACGTGCCGGCGCGCACGCCGTTTGCCATCTCGCTGAAGGATGTTTCGCTTCGCGTCCGCGCCGGGGAAATTCTGGCGATCGCCGGAGTGGCCGGCAACGGCCAGGGGGAGTTGTTCGACGTCGTTTCCGGCGAACATACCGTGGCCTCCGACGATCTGATTCAGGTGCGTGGCCAGTCTGTCGGGACCAAGGGCATCAATGCGCGCCGCTTGCTCGGTGCCGGTTTCGTGCCGGAGGAGCGCCAGGGCCATGCCGCGGTGACGGGCCTGAAACTGTCGGACAATCTTGTGCTCGCCCGCGCGCAATCGGATCGCAAGGCGTTTCTCGGCGGTGGTTTCCTGAAGGTGATCCGTCACGGCGCGGTCAAGCAGGCAGCCAAGCGGATTTGCGAGGCCATGGATGTTCGCAAGAGCGGCGAGGATCCGGCCGCTGGTGCGCTTTCGGGCGGCAACCTGCAGAAATTCATCGTCGGCCGCGAACTGGACCGCCAGCCGACCGTGCTGGTCGTCAATCAGCCGACCTGGGGCGTCGATGCGGGTGCTGCGAGCCGTATCCGTCAGGCGCTGGTCGATCTGGCCCGCAGCGGTTCGGCTGTGCTCGTCATCAGCCAGGATCTCGACGAGATCTTCGAGGTGGCGACCGATATCGCCGTGATTTCCGAAGGGCGGCTGTCGCCGGCCTATCCGGCGAATGAGCTGACGCGGGAAAAGATCGGTCTGCTGATGGGCGGCCTGCATGAATCCAAGACCCATTCGGAGCCCGCGCATGCGCATTGAACTCGAAAAGCGCCCGCAGGCTTCGAAGCTGTACGGCTTCATATCGCCGCTGCTCGCGCTGGTTTTGATGCTGATCGCTGGCGGCATTATGTTCTGGATGCTCGGCAAGGATCCGCTGGACTCGCTCGAGGCCCTGCTCATCGAGCCGCTGTTGGATCCCTGGTCGCTGAACGAACTGGCGAAGAAGGCGGGACCGCTGATCCTGATCGCTGTGGGTCTGTCGGTCTGCTACCGGTCCAACAACTGGAATATCGGCGCGGAAGGTCAATACAGCGTCGGCGCCATATTCGGCTCGATCATTCCCGTCTATTTCTACGATTGGCATTCGCCGATGCTGCTGCCGCTGATCATGATCTGCGGCGCTATCGGCGGTGCGCTCTATGCGGCTATTCCGGCCCTGCTGAAGACGCATTTCAACACCAACGAAATCCTGACCAGCCTGATGCTGACCTATGTCGCCCAGCTTTTCCTGGACTGGCTGACGCGTGGGCCCTGGCGCAATCCGGATGGCCATGGTTTCTACGGAACGCGTGATTTCGTTCCGGAGGCCGTGTTGCCGCCGATCTGGGACGACACCATCACAGCGCATTGGGGCTTCGTCTTTGCACTCGTCGCGGCGATCCTTCTCTGGTTCATGATGCGCTACACGCTGAAGGGCTTTGAAGTGGTGGTGCTCGGGCAGTCGGAGCGGGCAGGGCGTTTCGCCGGATTTTCGCCGAAGAAGATGGTCTGGTTCGCCTTCCTGTTGTCCGGTGCGCTCGCCGGTCTTGCCGGCATTTCCGAGGTTTCCGGCACCATCGGCCATCTGCAGCCGTCGATCTCACCGGGATACGGCTTTACCGCGATCATCGTCGCCTATCTCGGCCGCCTCAATCCGCTCGGCCTCATCGCATCCGGCCTGGTGCTGGCGCTGACCTATATCGGCGGCGAAGGAGCGCAGTTGACCATCGGTGTTTCCGACAAGGTGACGAGCGTCTTCCAGGGCTTCCTGCTGTTCTTTGTCTTGTCCTGCGACGCGCTGATCTACTATAAAATCCGCTTCGTCCGGTCGCGGGCGCACGTCAAGGCCGGAGGTGCGGCATGACCTTCTTCGAAGCCGTCCTCCTGACGATCATCACGGCGGCAACGCCGCTGGTCATCGCCGCCATCGGGGAGTTGGTGACGGAGCGCGCCGGCGTGCTCAATCTCGGCGTCGAAGGCATGATGATCATGGGTTCGGTCGGCGCTTTCGCCGCCGCCCAATTCACCGGTTCTCCTTATATCGGCCTTCTTGCCGGTGTGGCCTCCGGCGCGCTCTTCTCGCTGCTTTTCGCCTTCCTGACCCTGACGCTGGTGAGCAATCAGGTGGCGACCGGCCTGGCATTGACGATCCTCGGGCTCGGCGTGTCCGGCATGATCGGCGAAGGCTATGTCGGCGTGCCCGGAATACGTCTGCTGCCGATCGAAATTCCGGTCCTCTCGCAGATACCCTATATCGGCACCGTGCTGTTCAAGCAGGATCTCGTCTTCTATCTGTCGATCGTCCTGGTGGTCGCGGTCAACTGGTTCCTGTTCCGCAGCCGCGCCGGCCTCAAGCTTCGCTCCATCGGTGACAATCACGGCTCGGCGCATGCGCTCGGCATCAATGTCATCCGCACGCGCTATCTCGCCGTCATGTTCGGCGGCGCCTGCGCGGGTTTGGCGGGTGCGCAATTGTCGCTGATCTACACGCCGCAATGGACGGAGAGCATGTCCGGTGGCCGTGGGTGGATCGCGCTTGCCCTCGTCGTCTTCGCCTCGTGGCGTCCATGGCGCATTCTCATCGGCGGCTATCTCTTTGGCGCCGTCACCATCCTGCAGCTGCATGCGCAGGCGTTCGGCATCGGTGTGCCGTCACAATTTCTCTCGATGCTGCCGTATCTTTCCACGGTTGTCGTCCTGGTCATTATCTCTCAAAATCGGCGTGCGACGTTGATCAACACGCCAGCATCGCTCGGCAAGTCTTTCGTGCCGGATCGATGAACAATCAAAAGACGGGTTATCGAAACCTTCCAACCAACAGGGGTTAATATGAAGAAACTAGCAATTTCACTCGCCGCCACCGCGGCCCTGATCGTCGGTATCGGCGCCGCCACTTCGGCGGAAGCCGCCGCCAAGACGAAAATCTGCTTCATCTATGTCGGCTCGAAGACCGACGGCGGCTGGACGCAGGCACATGAAAAGGGTCGCCAGGCACTGCAGAAGGAATTCGGCGACAAGATCGAAACGCCGTATCTCGAAAACGTTGCGGAAGGTCCCGATAGCGAACGCGCTATCGAGCGCATGGCCCGGTCGGGCTGCGCCATGGTCTTCACCACCTCCTTCGGCTTTATGGACCCGACGATCGCTGTCGCCAAGAAGTACCCGAAGGTGAAGTTCGAACACGCCACCGGCTTCAAGACGGCCGACAATGTCGCGACCTACAATTCGCGCTTCTATGAGGGCCGCTACATTAGCGGCGTCATCGCCGCCAAGCTGTCGAAGACCGGCACCGCCGGCTATATCGCCACCTTCCCGATCCCGGAAGTGGTGATGGGCATCAACGGCTTCGAAGCAGGCGCCAAGTCGGTCAATCCGAACTTCAAGATGAAGGTCATCTGGGTCAACACCTGGTTCGATCCGGGCAAGGAAGCGGACGCCGCCAAGGCGCTGATCGACCAGGGTGTCGACATCCTGACGCAGCATACCGATACGACCGCGCCGATGCAGGTTGCCGAACAGCGCGGCATCAAGGCATTCGGCCAGGCTTCCGACATGATCGCCGCCGGCCCGAAGTCGCAGCTTACCGCGATCGAGGACACCTGGGGGGCTTACTACATCAAGCGCGTCCACGCCTTCTTCGACGGCACCTGGAAGTCCGAGCAGAGCTTCGACGGCCTGAAGGACGGCATCCTGACGATGGCGCCCTATACCAACATGCCTGACGATGTGAAGAAGCTGGCTGAAGAGACCGAAGCCAAGATCAAGTCCGGCGAACTCGCGCCCTTTACCGGTCCGATCAACAAGCAGGACGGCACGGTTTGGCTGAAGGCCGGCGAGCGCGCCGATGACGGCACCCTGCTCGGCATGAACTTCTACATCGAGGGCGTCGACGACAAGCTGCCGGCCTCGAAGTAAAAAAACTGACGGAAATCGCAAAAGTTGAAAAAGGGCGCCGATGGCGCCCTTTTTTGTTGCGCTGCATCAACGAATGTCGATTTACAAAAGTATTACTATATGATTTTTTTCACTCGGCCTGTGGAGATGGCCCTTTGGGAGGATATCATGAAATTGAAGACTGCACTGGTAAGTGCCACGATTCTTGCCGCCTGCATGTTTACGACTGCATCGGCAAAAGATCTGGTCGTCGGCTTTTCACAAATCGGCTCGGAATCGGGCTGGCGGGCGGCGGAAACTACCCTGACCAAACAGGAAGCCAAGAAGCGCGGCATCGATCTCAAATTTGCCGACGCGCAACAGAAACAGGAAAATCAGATCAAGGCAATTCGCTCCTTCATCGCCCAGGGTGTTGACGCGATCCTGCTGGCGCCGGTTGTGGAAACCGGATGGGATTCCGTTCTCAAGGAAGCGAAGGAAGCCAAGATCCCCGTCATCCTGCTGGATCGCACGATCAACGCGCCGGAGGATCTCTATCTGACCGCTGTTACCTCCGACCAGGTCCACGAAGGCAAGGTTGCCGGCGACTGGCTCGTAAAGACCGTCGGCGACAAGAAGTGTAATATCGTCGAGCTCCAGGGCACCACCGGTTCCTCGCCGGCGATCGCGCGCAAGAAGGGCTTCGAAGAAGCCATCAAGGGCCATGACAATCTGAAGATCGTGCGTAGCCAGACGGGCGACTTCACCCGCGCCAAGGGCAAGGAGGTCATGGAAAGCTTCCTCAAGGCTGAGAACGGCGGCAAGAGTATCTGCGCGCTCTATGCTCACAACGACGACATGGCGGTCGGTGCCATCCAGGCGATCAAGGAAGCCGGCCTGAAGCCGGGCAAGGATATCCTGACCGTATCCGTCGATTCGGTTCCGGACCTCTTCAAGGCCATGGCCGCCGGCGAAGCGAACGCGACGGTGGAACTGACGCCGAACATGGCCGGTCCCGCCTTCGATGCCCTCGACGCCTATCTGAAGGACAAGAAGGCGCCGCCGAAGTGGATCCAGACCGAGTCCAAGCTGTACACGCAGGCTGACGACCCGGAAAAGGTCTACGAGGCGAAGAAAGGCCTGGGTTACTGAGATCAGGAGACGGATTGCATCGGCCGGGATACCGGTCGGTGCGGTTTTTCGGCGCGGAATTGCCGATGCGCGAGGCGAACGGCAGTTCCGCGTTTTTATACCGCTCAATCCAAGGAAATTCTTGCTCCATGGCTCACGATGTCGAGCGCCTTTTGACCGCGACTGGCTTCTGCAAATATTTTCCCGGTTCCACCGCCCTTGACCATGTCGATTTTACATTGCGGCGGGGCGAGGTCCACGCGCTTCTCGGTGAAAACGGTGCGGGAAAATCGACACTGATCAAATGCATGACCGGCGCCTATCGCCGCGACGCGGGCAGCCTCGTTCTCGACGGCGCCGAAATCGATCCCCATGACACGCTGGCTGCGCAGAAGCTTGGCATCGGCACGGTCTATCAGGAGGTGAACCTCCTTGCTAATCTGAGCGTCGCGGAAAACCTGTTTCTCGGCCGCCAGCCGAGGCGCTTCGGCATGATCAGCAGCGGCCTGATGAACGCCATGGCCAAGGATCTGCTGCAACAATACGGTATCGATATCGATGTCACCCGTCAGCTTGATCGTTTCTCCGTCGCGATCCAGCAGGTGATCGCGATTGCGCGCGCCGTCGATCTATCGGGCAAGGTCCTGATCCTTGACGAGCCGACCGCGAGCCTGGATACCCAGGAGGTCGCCATGCTTTTCGGTATCATCCGCAATTTGAAGAAGCGTGGCTTGGGAATTGTTTTCATTACGCATTTTCTGGAACAGGTCTACGAGATCTGTGACCGCATAACCGTTCTTCGCAACGGCCGTCTGGTCGGCACCCGCGATGCGGAGGGCCTTTCACGCCAGACCCTGATTGCGATGATGCTGGGCCGCGAACTCGCCGAAGTCGAGGCGGGTGCGAAGGAGGCAGCCAGCGAAAGCGGGCCTGCGAAGTACCATTTCACCAACTTCGGCAAGCGCGGCAAGATCAAGCCCTTCGACCTCGAGGTTCGCGTCGGTGAGGTGGTCGGGATTGCCGGTTTGCTTGGCTCCGGGCGCACGGAAACCGCCGAGGTTCTGTTCGGTGTCGAGCGTGCCGACAGCGGCGAGGCAAGGATCGATGCGCAGCCGGTAAGCCTTTCGTCACCACGCGCCGCCATCAAGAACGGCTTCGGCTTCTGCCCGGAAGATCGCAAGACGGATGGCATCATCGGCGATCTTTCCATTCGCGAAAACATCGTCATGGCGCTCCAGGCCCGTCGTGGCTGGGCGCGCCCGCTGTCGCGCGGCGAACAGAACGCGATTGCAGACCGCTACATCAAGGCGCTGGATATTCGCACGACCGACCGCGAAAAGCCGATCAGGCTCCTGTCCGGCGGCAATCAGCAGAAGGCCATCCTGGCGCGCTGGCTGGCGACCAATCCGAGCTTCCTCATTCTCGATGAACCGACGCGCGGCATCGATGTCGGCGCCCATGCCGAAATCATCCGCCTGATCGAGGACCTCTGCCAGCAGGGAATGTCGCTGGTGGTGATTTCCTCCGAGCTGGAGGAGCTCGTGGCCTATAGCTCCCGCATCATCGTGCTGCGCGACCGCGAGCATATTGCCGAGCTGACCGGCCGCGAAATAACCGCCAGCCATATCGTCGACGCCATTGCCACGGCTCAGAGCAAGCGGGAGGACGCATGAGTTCCCAGATCAAGGCATCCTTGTTTCGATTGATGCCGCAGCTCATTGCCCTGGCTGCCATTCTTCTTTTGAATTTCATCATGTTCCCGCATTTCTTTAACCTGGAAATGCAGAATGGAAGATTGTACGGCAGCGTCATAGACGTCCTCAATCGCGGCGCTCCTGTGGCGCTTCTGGCCATTGGCATGACGCTGGTCATCGCCACCAAAGGCATCGACCTCTCGGTCGGCGCGGTGATTGCGATTTGCGGCGCCGTTGCGGCATCGACGATCGTCGCCGGAAACTCGCTCGCCTACACGCTGATGCTGACCATCGGCGTCGGGATCGCATGCGGGTTGTGGAACGGATTTCTGGTCGCGGTTCTCGGCATTCAACCGATCATCGCCACGCTGGTGCTGATGGTCGCGGGCCGCGGCATCGCCCAATTGATCACCGAAGGCGTCATCCTGACCTTCAACAATGACGGCCTCATCTTCTTCGGCAGCGGGTCCTTCGCTTCTCTGCCCATGCCCGTCGTCGTCTGGCTGGCGGTCGGGCTGGCGGTCATCCTGCTTGTCAGGCGCACCGCGCTCGGCATGCTGGTCGAGGCAATCGGTATCAATCGCCGGGCGAGCACGCTCTCGGGTATCCAGACGCCGATCCTGCTGATCGCCGTCTATGCGTTGAGCGGTCTCTGCGCCTCCATTGCAGGCATCATCGTTTCCGCCGATATCAAGGGCGCGGACGCCAACAATGCCGGTCTCTGGCTCGAACTCGATGCGATCCTGGCCGTTGTCGTCGGCGGCAATTCCCTTCTTGGCGGCCGTTTCAGTATCGTCGGCTCGCTGATCGGCGCGATGATCATCCAGTCGGTCAATACGGGCATCCTGTTGTCCGGATTCCCGCCGGAGTTCAATCTGGTGATCAAGGCGGTCATCGTCATCATCATCCTGGTCATCCAGTCTCCGGCCCTCCAGTCCGTCACGGCGTTCTTGTGGCGCCGGCACGGCGAAGCGCGGATGATCCATGAGGAGCAGGCAAAGTGAATTCGAAATATCTCCCGCTGCTCGCAACGATCGTCATTTTCATCCTCGCCTATACCGGCTGCGCGCTGCAGTATCCGACCATGCTGTCGACAAGGGTTGTCGGCAACTTGCTGACGGACAACGCTTTTCTCGGGATTGCCGCCGTCGGCATGACCTTCGTGATCATCTCCGGTGGTATCGACCTGTCGATCGGTTCTGTCATCGCCTTTACCGGCGTTTTCCTGGCGATCATCCTGCGCGACACCTCGATCCATCCGTTGTTCGCCTTCGTAATTGTCCTGGCGATCACGACGGCCTTCGGCGCAGGCATGGGCGCGATCATCCATTACCTCGCCATGCCGCCCTTCATCGTGACACTGGCGGGGATGTTTCTGGCACGCGGTATCGCTTTCGTCCTGTCGATCGACAGCATCCCGATCAGTCATGATTTCTATTCGCAGCTCAGCGATATGTATCTGTTGCTGCCGGGCGGCGGCCGCCTGACGGTGATCGGCGGCGTCATGCTGATCGTCTTTGCTTGCGGCATCCTGCTGGCGCATCGCACCCGCTTCGGCGCCAACGTCTACGCGCTGGGCGGCGGCGTGCAGACGGCGCAATTGATGGGCGTTCCGGTCGCCCGCACGACGATGCAGATCTACGCCCTGTCGGGCTTTCTCGCCGGTCTATCCGGAATCGTTTTTTCGCTCTATACATCCGCCGGATATTCGCTTGCCACGGTCGGCGTCGAACTCGACGCCATCGCCGCGGTGGTTATAGGCGGAACATTGTTGACGGGGGGAGCAGGGTTCGTCGGGGGGACGCTGATCGGAATTCTCATACAGGGCTTGATCCAGACGTACATCACCTTTGACGGAACACTTTCCAGCTGGTGGACGAAGATATTGATCGGGCTGCTGCTTTTTGCGTTTATTCTGATGCAGAAGGGTCTTCTGCTGCTTTCCCGCTTCAACAGACGTTACGCCTAAGGGAAGGACAAAGCGGTTGCGCAGCAGATTGCTTGAGACACGGAAAGCCCAAGGAAAATCACGAACGAGCCATGCGCAGGTTGTCGATGATCTCGGAAAGGCGATCGTATCGGGCGTCTTTCCCATTGGCAGCATCCTGCCGGGCGACAGCGATCTCCTGCGGCGGTTCAAGGTGTCGCGCACGGTTTTGCGCGAGAGCATGAAGACGCTGGCGGCGAAAGGGCTGGTGGTTCCGCGCGCCAGGGTCGGCACCCGTGTCACCGAGCGGATACACTGGAACATGTTCGACAACGAGGTGTTGACCTGGCACTTCGAAAGTGGGGTCAACGAAGAGTTCCTGCTTCATCTCTATGACATTCGCCTGGCCTTCGAGCCCTTTGCCGCCAGCCTCGTGGCGGAGCGTGCCGGTCTTGAAGAGGTCGAGATGCTGCGGCGGCTGGCGTTGGCAATGGCCGCGCCGGAACACACCTCCGACAGCCTCGCCGTTGCCGACCTTCACTTTCACCTAGCGATCACCGAAGCGTCCCACAATCCCTTCATGCGGTCGCTCGGCGGTCTGATCGAAGCCGCGTTGGTCGGCATGTTCCGCATGAGCGCGCCTCCCTCCAGCAACGGCTTTGCCAATATTGCCGATACGCACATGGCCATTGTCGACGCTATCGCGACGCGCGACGGACCAACGGCGTACAAAGCGATGGAGTTCGTCATTTTCGATGGCCGCCAGCACGTGCTGGAAGCCTTCGCGGCGCTTGCGGATGCCTGAACGCCGTATCTAAATTCGCCGTAGTTCGCCATTCAACTAGTTGCTAAGAGGAAGTGAAGCCTGCATGGGCCTCGCCGAGTCGTATCTTTCGGAGCTTGAAATGGAACGCACCTGCCTCGCCATCATCCTCGCCGCCGGCGACAGCACCCGCATGAAGTCGTCGGTCTCCAAGGTGCTGCATCCGATCGCCGGCCGGCCGATGATCGCACATGTGATGGAAGCGATCGCCAGGACCGATATTTCCGCCGCGGCACTTGTCGTCGGCCGCAATGCGGACGAGGTGACTGCGGCTGCCGACATCGGCGGCGTCAAGGTCGAAGCCTATCTCCAGAAGGAGCGTCTCGGGACCGGCCATGCCGTGCTCGCCGCGCGTGAGGCAATCTCCAGGGGCTATGACGATATCATCGTTGCTTACGGCGACGTACCGTTGCTGACCGACGCGCCGCTGCGCGCTGCCCGAAAGGGACTTGCCGAAGGCAACGATATCGTCGTCATCGGTTTTCACACGGAAAATCCGAATGCCTATGGCCGGCTGCTGGTCAAGGACGGTGAGCTGATCGCCATCCGCGAGGCGAAGGACGCGACCGATGCCGAGCTTGCGGTGACCTGGTGCAACAGCGGCCTGATGGCGATCAACGGCCGCAAGGCGCTCGATCTGCTCGACCGCATCGGCAACAGCAACGCCAAGGGCGAATATTACCTGACGGACCTTGTCGAAATCGCTCGCTCGCTCGGCGGCCGTGCCGTTGCCGTCGATGCGCCGGAAGTGGAGATGACCGGCTGCAACAACCGCGCCGAACTCGCCGTCATCGAACGTCTCTGGCAGGAGCGGCGGCGCCACGAGCTGATGCTCTCAGGCGTCACCATGATCGCGCCGGAAACTGTGTTCCTCGCCTATGACACGGTGATCGGGCAGGATGCGCTGATCGAGCCGAACGTCGTCTTCGGCCCCGGCGCAGTTATCGATGGCGGAGCGGTCATCCATGCCTTCTCGCATATCGAGGGCGCTCATGTCGGCGGCAGCGCCACAGTCGGCCCGTTCGCGCGGCTGCGTCCCGGCGCGGATCTTGCCGATGGTGCGAAGGTCGGCAATTTCTGCGAGGTGAAGAACGGCAAGATCGGCGAGGGCGCCAAGGTCAATCACTTGACCTATATCGGCGACGCCACGGTCGGGGCCGGCAGCAATATCGGCGCGGGCACGATCACCTGCAACTATGATGGCGTCAACAAGCACGAGACCCATATCGGCGCCAACAGCTTCATCGGCTCGAATTCGTCGCTGGTGGCGCCCGTGCGCATCGGCGACAATGCCTATGTGGCCTCCGGCAGCGTGATCACCGAGGATGTCCCCGCCGATGCGCTTGCCTTCGGCCGCGCTCGCCAGGAGGTGAAACCCGGCCGCGCCAAGCTCATCCGCGAAAGAGCGTTGGCCATCAAGGCAGCAAAAAAGGGCAGCCACTAAGCATTCGCCCATGATCGCGTAACGGTTGGAAACCGAAAGTGACCATCGCGGTAATTGTGAAAACCATCAGAATCATTAGGACTTGCCTTCTTATTTGAGGCCAGACGGAGAGTTGCATGTGCGGCATTGTTGGGATTGTCGGAACGAAGCCTGTAGCGGGGCGATTGGTGGATGCCTTGCGGCGCCTCGAATATCGCGGTTACGATTCGGCCGGTGTCGCGACCATTCATGACGGCGTGATGGATCGCCGCCGCGCCGAAGGGAAGCTCTTCAATCTGGAGAAGCGGCTTGAGGCCGAGCCATTGGCCGGCGTGACCGGCATTGCCCACACCCGTTGGGCGACGCACGGTGTTCCGAACGAGACCAACGCCCATCCGCATTTCGTCGAAGGCGTCGCCGTCGTCCACAACGGCATCATCGAGAACTTCTCCGAATTGCGTGAGGAGTTGAAGGCCGAGGGCAGGGTGTTCACCACGCAGACGGACACGGAAGTCGTCGCGCATCTGCTCGCGAAATACGTCGGCGAGGGCCTCGATCCGCGCGCGGCGATGCTGAAGATGCTGAACCGCGTCACCGGCGCCTATGCGCTCGCCATCATGTTCCAGAGCGATCCCGATACGCTGATGGCGGCCCGCTCCGGCCCGCCGCTCGCCGTCGGTTTCGGCAACGGCGAGATGTTCCTTGGCTCCGACGCAATCGCGCTCTCGCCCTTCACCAACGAGATCACCTATCTGGTCGACGGCGACTGCGCGATCATTACCCGCGACAGCGCCACGATCCTCGATTTCAACGGCAACGAGGTCAGCCGCCCCCGGCAGATATCGCAGGCGACCGCCTATGTCGTCGACAAGGGCAATCACCGCCACTTCATGGAGAAGGAAATCTACGAGCAGCCGGAGGTGATCTCCCATGCGCTCAGTCAATATGTCGATTTCGTCAGCCATCGGCTGCGCCCGAACGCGTCGGCGATCGATTTCAAGGGCGTGTCCGGCCTTGCGATCTCGGCCTGTGGCACGGCCTATCTCGCGGGCCTGATCGGTAAATACTGGTTCGAGCGCTATGCCCGCCTGCCGGTCGAGATCGATGTCGCCTCGGAATTCCGCTATCGCGAGATGCCGCTGTTGCCTTCACAGGCAGCGCTGTTCATTTCGCAGTCCGGCGAAACCGCCGATACACTGGCGTCGCTGCGCTATTGCAAGGACCACGGTCTGAAGATCGGCGCCGTCGTCAACGTCAAGGAATCGACCATCGCCCGCGAATCCGATGCGGTATACCCGATCATGGCCGGCCCGGAGATCGGCGTTGCCTCGACCAAGGCTTTCACCTGCCAGCTTGCCGTTCTGGCGTCGCTGGCGATCGGCGCCGGCGTTGCGCGCGGCACGGTGAGCGCCGAGGACGAGAATGCGATGGTGCGCCACCTCGTCGAGATGCCGCGCATCATGGCGAAGGTGCTGAACATCATCCAGCCGCAGATGGAAAGCCTTGCCCGTGAAATCTCCAAATTCAAGGATGTGCTCTATCTCGGCCGCGGCACCAGCTTTCCGCTCGCCATGGAAGGCGCGCTGAAGCTCAAGGAAATCTCCTACATCCACGCCGAAGGCTACGCCGCCGGCGAGCTGAAGCATGGGCCGATCGCGCTGATCGACGAGAACATGCCGGTTATCGTCATTGCGCCCTATGATCGCTTCTTCGACAAGACCGTCTCCAACATGCAGGAAGTGGCGGCGCGGGGCGGCCGCATCATCTTTATCACCGACGAGGCGGGGGCGGCGGCCTCCACGCTGCCGACGATGGCGACCGTCATTCTGCCTGTCGTCGATGAAATCATCGCGCCGATGATCTTCTCGCTGCCGATCCAGTTGCTTGCCTATCACACGGCCGTGTTCATGGGCACGGATGTGGATCAGCCGCGCAATCTCGCCAAGTCGGTGACGGTGGAGTAAGTCGCGGTCCCATTTATGTTCGTGTGATAACGTCGTCGTGAACTGGGCCGATATCCGGCCCGGCGGCGTGACTGCCGGGTTGTGCGCTCCGCCGATTTCTGGCACGATTCATCAAGGAGGTGGTGGGGGAATTTGCCGGTTAGCGGTTGGCGACGGAACGGAGTTTTCGAACGGCGAATGACGGAAAAGCCCATCAAAATATCCGTGGCGGCACGGATCAGAAACAATTTCCTGGCCGGCCTCATTATCTGCGCGCCGATTGCCATCACGCTCTGGCTCACCTGGTCGGTCATCCACTGGGCCGATAGCTGGGTTCGGCCTTATATTCCCGCGCGCTACGATCCTGAGAGCTATCTGAACTTTGCCGTTCCCGGTACGGGCGTGGTGATCGCGATGATCTTCATCACCATCATCGGTTTCCTCGCCAAGAACCTGATCGGCCAGAGTATCGTTCGTTTCGGCGAGTCCATCGTGCAGCGCGTGCCGCTGGTGCGAACCATCTACAAGAGCCTGAAGCAGATCTTTGAAACGGTGCTGAAGGAGCAGGGTTCGTCGTTCAAGAAAGTCGGGCTGATCGAATATCCAAGCCCCGGCCTCTGGTCGATGGTGTTCATCTCCACCGACGCCAAGGGCGAAATCGCCTCGAAATTCAATGCCATGGGGCATGATATGGTGGCGGTTTTCCTGCCGCCGACCCCTGTGCCGACCGCCGGCTTCCTGATCTTCGTGCCGCGTGAAAAGATCACGATTCTCGACATGAGCCCCGAGGACGGCGCCAAGCTGTTGATTTCCGGCGGTCTGGTCTCGCCCGAATATCGGGAAAAGCTGATTGTGGCCAAGGAAGTGCCGCCGCCCGTTCCGATGAAATCCTTGTCCTAGAGCGCTCTTTTTCCGATCTTCTTGCGCATCGCCCACGCGTTCCGGGCGAGTTGTCATGTCTCTATCATGTTGCCGTCTTAGACCGTTTGCCGGAAGGGCAAGCGGGCACATCTCATAGTCGAACGTTCAGGCTTCATTCGAGCCGGACATTGTCATTCGACGCGGTTCTCGGCCGATCAGGAGATGAATGCCGTTCCAGCACAAAGAGCTTTCATCAGGAGGATATTGCCGTGAGAAATTTGCGTTCAATGAATTTGCCGCTGCTGTCGGCAGCGCTCGCCACTTTCATCTTCGCCGTGCCGGTCGCGGCTCTGGCCGATAGTTCCGTCGCCATCGGCGGTGTCACGTTGGTCAACAAGGGCCTCGTCGCCGTTGGTCGCATCCCCGCGAACCAGCGCGACAAGTTCGGTGAGACCTTCGGCTCCGGTTCGGGCATGTCGATCGATGCCAAGAGCTGGGTACGCAATGCCGACGGCTCCTATAAGGGTTCGTTGTGGCTGCTGCCGGATCGTGGCTACAACGTCGTCGGCACCACCGACTATCGCCCGCGCCTCAATACAATCGACGTTCAGCTGACGCCGGTCGCTCCGGGCGCGACGCCGCCGGTCGGCAGGGAGCAATCGGGCGTCGACGCCAAGCTAGCCGACACCATGCTGCTGACCGACAACAAGGGCGCCGACACAACCGGTCTCGATCCCACCGATGGCATTCGCTCTCCGGAAGATGGCATGCCCTCGCTGCCCGAAGCGCCGAATGGCAAGATCTCGCTCGACAACGAAGCCATTGTCCGCTTGGCCGAT
>DASWOH010000180.1:0-19333 GCA_036398815.1 Rhizobium sp.
GTTTTCGTCGGCGATCTTGAAGGCGATGTTGAGCACGCCCTCCTGCGCCTCCGAGGCGTTCATCAGCCGTGCCAGAAGCAGCGGCCCCATCTCGGCGATGGTGGCGCGCACGCGATGGCCTTTTTCGCCGTAGATATCCCAGAAGATCACCGGAAACTGCTCGAATTCATAGGGCTTCAGGCCGACGTCCTCGGCACGCTTCAAAAGGAAATCCTTCGGCTCGCCCTTGGCGGCGATGCCGGAGAGGTCCCCCTTGATGTCGGCGCAGAACACCGGCACGCCGGCCTTGGAGAAGCCTTCCGCCAATGCCTGTAGCGTCACCGTTTTGCCCGTGCCGGTCGCGCCGGTGATGAGACCATGCCGGTTGCCGAATTTCAGCGTCAGATATTCGCTCTTGTTGATGCTGTCGTCCGGATTGCGGCTGGCGCCAACGAAAATCTGTCCATCTTGCTGCGGCATGAGGTGTCGTCTCCCTGTGGGCGGCGGCACGGCAACTCCAAGGAGACTGCCAGGGCCGGTTCATTGATTTGTCCTGAAGCTGTTATAAGAACAGACTTGAATGGGGACAACCATTCGCGTCATTGTTATGCTTCTGGTAAAATAGAGATATCCGGCACGGCTTGTGTCTGCCGGTTCGTTTGGTTACGTTGACGTCGACGCCGGAATTAACAGGCTGGAGGTTTAAGTGAACGAAGTTATTGATCAAATTGCAGCAAAAGCCGGCATTGCCCCCGATGTCGCGGAGAAGGCCGTCGGCACGATCCTGGGCTTCCTGCAGCGCGAAGCGCCGGATGGCCCGGTCACCAAGATGATCGCTGCAATCCCCGGCGCGTCCGATCTGGTTGCTCAATATGGCGGCGAGGAAGCCTCCGGCGGCGGCGGCTTGCTTGGCAGTCTTCTCAGCGCTGTCGGCGGTGGTGGCGGCCTCATGGCGCTCGGCCAGCAATTGATGAGCAGCGGCCTCAGCATGGGTGAGGTTACCTCGCTCGCCAAGGCAACCATTGCAACCGCCCGCGAGCATGCCGGCAACGACGTGGTCGACCAGGTCGTCGGTTCCGTGCCGGGGTTGAACCAGTTCCTGTAACTCATATTGTTCTCTCTCCCCGCTTGCGGGGAGAGGGCTAGGGTGAGGGGCCAGGCACTCAGGCTCGACAAGGACGGACGAGCCTGACCGTCATACGGATTGTGATGACGGCTATTTCACCTTTGCGGTCAGGCCCGAGAAGGTCCCTCATCCGAGTCGTCGGCATTTCGCTTCGTTCAATGTCTCCGCCCCCCTTCTTCTCCCCGCATCGCGGGGGGAAGAGGTCTAGTTTCCTTGCGGGCTGCCCATGTTCGCCGATTCTATTCCGTCCTTCTGCCGAAAGGATCAGGTTGTTTCCGGGCGATGAAGTCATCGGCCTGACCGCCGATGCCGAAGAGCTGAGGGCGCTATGGAGTGCAGGTCAAGGCGGTGTGGCGGATCGTGTCTTTGTGGGTAGCAGGCTGCGGGTCGGGATTGCGGCGGCGGGATGATCGTCAAAGCCGGGATATGCCGTGGCTAAAAGGTCGCGACCGGCCCCGTCGCCGGAGCCGGCCTGTGCAATCTCACCCCTGTTTGCCGTCCGGCTTCTCATCCGGCTGATGCCAGGCGCGGCCGTCGCGTTGGATCAGGTCGTCGGCGCAGGCCGGTCCCATGCTGCCCGGCGCGTAAGGGTCGGGCTTGCCGCCCTCGGCCCAGAGGTCGAGGAAGGGCTGTACGGCGGCCCAGCCGGCTTCGATGCCGTCGGCGCGCTGGAATAGGGTCTGGTCGCCAACGAAGAGTTCGTAGAACAGGCTCTCGTAACCGGTCTGCTTGCCGATGTCGAAGCGGTCGGCGTAGCGGAAATCGAGCGAGATCGGCACGGTCTTCAGCACGAGGCCGGGCGATTTGATCGAGATTTCCATGTCCAGTCCCTCATCCGGCTGCACCTGGATGATCAGCCGGTTCGGCGGCAGCTGCGGGCGCGAGGCCGGGCGCGGGAATTGCGCGAAGGGCACCTGCCGGAAGGTGATGACGACCTCGGTGTCGCGCGCCTTCAGCGCTTTGCCGGTGCGCAGGTAGAAGGGTACGCCTGCCCAGCGCCAGGTATCGACCAGCAGTTTGAGCCCCACGAAAGTCTCGGTGCTGCTGTCAGGCGCGATGTCGGCCGTCTCGGTGTAGGCAGGCAGGTTGTTGCCGTTGAGCGGGCCGGCCGTATAGGCGCCGCGAACGCCGTTCTTGGCCGCTTCTTCCGGAGAATAGATGCGCAAGGCCTTCAGAAGCTTGCCTTTTTCGTTGCGGATCGATTCGGCATCAAAATTGTTCGGCGGCTCCATCGCCACCATGGCCAGAAGCTGGAAGAGATGGTTCGGCACCATGTCGCGCAACGCGCCGGTCGAATCGTAGAATTTTCCACGCGTGCCGACATCGACCATTTCCGCCGCGGTGATCTGGACGTGATCGATATAGTTGTTGTTCCAGAGTGCCTCGATCATCATGTTGGCGAAGCGCGTCGTCATGATGTTCTGGACGGTTTCCTTGCCGAGGAAATGGTCGATGCGGTAGATCTGGTTTTCGTTGGCGTGACTGAGCAGCCGGGCGTTCAGCTCTTTAGCCGAGGCAAGGTCGTGGCCGAAGGGCTTTTCGATGGCGATGCGGCGGAAAGCGCCGGCGGTTTCATTGAGCAGACCGTTCGCGGAGAGCTTTTCGGCAACGTCGCCGAAGAAGCGCGGCGGCACCGCGAGATAGAAGGCCGCGTTGGCGCTTGGCGCTTGCGACAGGTATTTGGCGATCTCGTCATAAACCGCGTTCTGGGTGAAATCGCCAGAGATATACGCGATGCGCTTGCGCAGGCTCTGCCATGCCTGCTGCCGTTCCGGCTCCTGCATGTCGCCCGATGTGGCGAGAAACGAATCCAGCCGCTCCAGCAGCATGTCGACGCCGCCGGGCTCGATGCCGATGCCGAGGATATGCAGGTCGTCGCCCACAAGCCCGCTGCGCGTCATGTTGATCAGCGTCGGGATCAGCAGCCGCCGCGTCAGGTCGCCGGTGGCGCCGAAGATGACGAAGCTCAGCGGCGGAGCCGGTGCAACATCCGGGCCGCTCATGCGTGCACCTCTGCCAAGCGGATGAACATCGGGTTTCTGGACGACATGGGGTATCTCCTCGCACCTATTGCAGTTTTTGCGTTGGCTGCGCATGTTCTAGCGCGGGCTGGCGTCGGTTGTCGATGGGATCGATGACGTCCGCCAGCCTGTCGTTGCGGACCTTGGAAGTGGCTTATTTCTTCACCGCGACCAGGAACAGCCGCGGAAATCGCAGCAGGACTTTGCCGTCCGCGAGCGGCGGATAGGCCTTTTCGATGCGCGCGAGATAATCTGCCGTGAAGGCGTCGCGATGTTCGGCACCGGCATGGTCGAGATAGGGGCGCAGGCCCGTGCCCTTGACCCATTCGACGATGGCGGCGGCATTTTCGAGCGCGTGATTGTAGTTGGTGTGCCAGAGGTCGATGCGCGCGGACTTGCCGATCAGCCTGTTATAATAGATGGACGGCGCGGGCAGGGGATTGCGGCGGACGCTCTTCTTCGCGAAGGCCTCGCTCCAGGGACCGCTTTTCGCGGTCTCTTCCATCATCAGATGGCTGAGTTCGGTCAGGTTGTCCGGCATCTGGATGGCAAGCACGCCGCCGGGCTTCAGTCCGTCCATCAGCCGGTCGAAGATGTCGAGGTGATTGGGCAGCCACTGGAAGACGGCGTTGGCGAAAAGCAGGTCGGCGGGCTCGTCCGGTTGCCATGTCGCGAGATCGGCCTTGACGAAGTCCGTGCCGGGCATGCGGCTGCGGGCAGCCTCCAGCATGTTGTCGTCGCTGTCGAGGCCGGAAACGCCGGCAGCGCCATAGCGCTCGACGATCAGTTCGGTCGAATTGCCGGGGCCGCAGCCGAGATCGATGGCGCGGTCGATGCGCGCGAGCGGCACCTGCGCCAGCAGATCGCGCGCCGGGCGCGTGCGTTCATCCTCGAATTTTACATATTGGCCGGCAGACCATGCCATGATGGTGTCCTCTTGTCAGATTGTCTCTGTTTTCACAGGGCATATCACCGTGATATATCAAAACCGTGTAATCACACTGATCCCCGTGCCCTCGGCCTTGTCCAGCGCCATCAGCGCCGGCACGGCCTCTTCCAGGCGAATCCGGCGGCCGATCAGCTTTTGCGGGGCGATCTTGCCGGCGGCGAGCATGTCGAGCATGGCGTCGTAGCGCCAGGCCTGCATGCCGTGGCTGCCGTAGATTTCCAGTTCGTGGCCGATCACCTGCGCCATCGGGATTTGCGGCGTCGCATGCTCGCCGAGCATCAGGCCGACCTGCACATGTCGGCCGCGGCGACGGAGGTTCTTGATCGAGTTGAAGCAGGTGACGGGATGGCCGAGCGCGTCGATCGATACATGTGCGCCGCCCTTGGTGATCTCGCGTACGGCCTCCGCGACATCGGCAACGCTGGCGGCATTGATCGTCGCGACCGCGCCGCATTCGCGGGCGAAGGCCAGCTTCTCGTCGGAGATATCGATGGCGATGGCGTTGGCGCCGAGCGCGCTGGCGATCATGATCGCGGAGAGGCCGACGCCGCCGCAGCCGTGGACGGCGATCCATTCGCCCGGACGCGTCTTGGCCTGATCGGCGACGGCGCGAAACGAGGTGGCGAAACGGCAGCCGAGGCTCGCCGCAGTGGCATCGTCGATCGTCTCCGGCAGATGCACGAGATTGGTGTCGGCATAGTCGATTGCCACATATTCGGCAAACGAACCCCAATGGGTGAAGCCCGGCTGGAACTGGCTGGGGCAGACCTGCTGGTTGCCGGAATGGCATTCGGCGCAATGGCCGCAGCCGGACACAAAGGGTACGGTGACGCGATCGCCGATCTTGAAGCGGACGACGCCACGACCGGTCGCCACCACTTTCCCCGCGAGTTCGTGTCCAGGCACATGCGGCAGCTTGATGTCGGGGTCATGTCCCATCCAGCCATGCCAATCGCTACGGCAAAGCCCGCTCGCGCCGACGGCGATCACCACGCCGTCTTCGCCGGGCGCGGGATCGGGAAGGGTGCGGATCTCGGGCGCGGCTTCGAAGGCTTCATAATACATAGCTTTCATGGGAATCTCGCGTATCCTGGCGCGGTTGGGATGATCCATCATTTTTCCTGATTGACCCATTCGTCAAGCTATTGTTTCAGCGCATGAAAATTGCGCGCCGAAAGCGTCATCCGGTGCTTTGTTGCGAATGGATTTTGGCTCGAAAATTCCGCTTGACCCCCAGGTTGCACGAGGATTTCCTTTTTGCCGCTTTCACGAGGAAATCATCATGGCCGTCGATACATCCCCCCGCACCACCACCTGGACCCATGTCGATGGAGAATGGCTCTCCGGCAACCCGCCGTTGATCGGGCCGACCTCGCATGCCATGTGGCTGGCTTCGACAGTCTTCGACGGCGCACGCTGGTTCGATGGCATCGCGCCCGATCTCGACCTCCATTGCCAGCGCATCAACCGCTCGGCGCTTGCCATGGGGTTGAAGCCGCTTAAGACGGCCGAAGAGATCGAGGCGCTCGCCTGGGAGGGTATCAAGAAATTCGACGGTAAGACGCCGCTCTACATCAAGCCGATGTATTGGGGCGAACACGGTTCGGCGGGCAGCGTCGTCGCTGTCGATGGGGAATCGACCCGTTTCGCGCTTTGCCTGTTCGAGGCGCCGCTGGGCGGCCAGGGTGGTATTTCGCTGACCGTCTCGCCCTTCCGCCGTCCGTCGCCGGAAACCGCGATGACCGACGCCAAGGCCGGCTCGCTCTACCCGAACAGCGGCCGCATGATCCTGGAAGCCAGGAAGCGCGGCTTCGACAATGCCTTGGCATGCGACATGAACGGCAATGTCGCCGAGACCGCATCGTCCAACGTCTTCATGGTGACGGACGGTATCGTCTACACGCCTGTCGCCAACCGCACTTTCCTCGCTGGCATCACCCGCGCCCGCGTCATGGGTCTCTTGCGCCAGGAAGGCTTCGAGGTGCGCGAGGAAACCTTGTCCGTCGAGCAATTCATGGCTGCCGACGAGATCTTCACCACCGGCAACTTCTCCAAGGTCGTCGCCGTCACCCGCCTCGACGGCCGCGAATTCCAGCAGGGCCCGATCGCTCGCAAGGCGTTGGAACTCTACATGGATTGGGCTTATGGCCGGAGTGCCAGCGAAGAATAGGCAATATTGGAGAGCCGCCGCCGGATCATGATGCCTTTGAATTGGCTTCGAAGGCTCATTTCGTGATTTGGTAGGATGCGAAGCAATCGTCGATATCAGCCATGGTGCGTGGGCGCAGGATCACGCGGCCGGTTTCAAAGATCGGGAGCACGGCTATGCCTCCAAAGTTTCAACGTGGATCCAAATAAAAAGCCGCAGATTTTAAATAATAATAATCAAATCAAAAATAATTTAAATTAGACGGCGCGAAGACGGCTTTTGTGATAAAGTGGACTTGGTCGGCAAAACCACTAAGGAGGCCGCCATGAAAATCTCTCTTCCTGCTTCTGTGTATGTCTTCGATTACTACAGGGTTTTCCTTCAGCTCTGTGTCGTGCTGGCGATTGGGTTCGTCATCTATTCGATGCTCTTCGGATTGAGCTGGTGATGTAGGAAGCAATTGAAACCGCCGGCCGTTATGAGGCCGCCGGTCCGTTCTTGTTTAAAGGTAGTCGACGATGAGCCTGAGCTTTCCCAACCGGAGCCGCAGTTATGATGCGTCGGCGCGGCGTATTCGTTTCATCGGACATGACGGCATGTTCGAGGTCCCATTCCTGGTCGAAGCCGATGTTTTCCCAGAAGCCAACACCGAGGCAGGCTATCTCGCCGCCTTCGATGCAGCGCGCGATGCGGTACAGCAGGTAGCCATGAAAGCCTACGGCTACGCCCGCCGGCGCATGTACATCCTGACGGCGAACGATTTTCGCTGACGATATTATTCCGTCTCCTTCCTCGGGCTGACCCATCAGCATAGGGCGCTCTGATCGCTATTCGTCTTTTGCTGTTATCCAAGTTGGCGATAGTATGTGTCGATGGCAACCGACGTAGAAAACAACGTAACCGAAGCGAACCAACGTGCTTGGAACGCTCAACGATTCAATGCATGGGTATCCGCCTTCGGGAGTCCGGAGGTTGAAGCGGCGAGGATTATCGCCGACCCTGAGCGCGTTCTTCGCCGCCTCTCCCCCTATCTTGGAGAGGTGACGGGCAAACGCATTTGTAACGTGCAAGGCTCTCATGGACGCATCGCGGTAGCCCTCGCTTTGCAGGGCGCGGTGGTGACGGTTGTCGATTTCTCAGAGGAGAATCGCCGCTATGCACTCGACCTCGCAGCGGCTGCCGGTGTGACGATCGACTACACCCTTTGCGATATCATGGAGGCGGATGATCGGATCAAGGCCCGCGACTTCGATGTTCTTGTCCTCGAGCTTGGCATTCTCCATTATCATCAGGATATCGAGGGCTTTTTCACTGTCATGTGCAAGCTTGCGGGAGATGGTGGCACTCTCTTGCTCAACGAGTTTCATCCGGTTCAGAGAAAGCTGTTCTGGACCGAAGGGCTGCGGGATTATTTCCAGACCGATTTGGTGGAGGCTGACGTGCCAAACCCCGACGTTTCAGGTGCAAGCTTAGGACGGTGTCTTTATCGCTTCTGGACCATGGGCGACATTCTGACGGCGATCATCAGGGCCGGGTTCACCATCGTCAGACTGGACGAGCATCCGGATCGAACGGACCCAACCATTCCAGGCTCCTTCACGCTGCTCGCGCGGGCGTGAAGTCGGTTCACAAGCATGTCCGTTACCGAACCAAAACAGAGCTGACGACGGGTATAATTGCGCACATCACACGAGATGGCCATGCCCGCCGGCGGATGCATATCCTGACGGCGAGCGACTTTCGCTGACGGTATTACTTCGTCTCTTTCCTAGGGCTGACCCACCAGCAATAGACTGCGCCGATCGCCAGCAGCACGCAGGTGCCGAGGAAGACGGCGCGCATGCCGATATGGCCGCCGACGAAGCCGCCCATGACCGGGCCGACGACCTGGCCGACATATTGCGACGAGATCGAAAGGCCGAGGATGCTGCCGGCTGCCGCGTCGGGGACGTTGTGGCGGATGACGGCGGTGATGCAGGGCAGCAGTCCGCCGAGCGCGATGCCCATCAGGAAACGCAGCGCGATCAATTGCCAGGCCGAGGTGACGAAAGCCTGCGGGATCAACAGCAGCGCCGCGACCGCGAGGGCCGCCATGATGACAGTCCAATGGCCGATGCGGTCAGCCAGCTTGCCGAGCCATGAGGCCGACAGGATGCTGCCAAGTGCCGCCGCAGCCATGACCACGCCCGAAGTCATCGTGACATGGGCGTTGTCGACGAACTGCGCGACATAGACGGTGATGATCGGCTCGATCGACATGTTGGCGAGCATCAGCAGCAGGCCGATCGACAACATGGCGATGGCTGGCCGTTTGTCGGGGGTGGAAGCCCAGCCGCCGCTCGCCTTTGCGGCCTTCTTGCGCGCCGGAGATTTCTCTTCCTTGATCAGGAAGGTCGTTGCCAGAAAGGTGAAGAAGATCACGCCGCCCGCCAGCAGAAAGGTTCCGCGAATGCCGATGATCGGCGGCAGCGCGCCACCGATCAGAGGTCCGACCAGATTGCCGGCCATGATCCCGGAGGACAATACTCCGAGTGCCCAGGCCGAGCGAAGCTTCGGCGTCTGCGTCGCGACCAGCACCATCGAGCCCGAGGCATAGCCGCCGGCAAGGCCGGTGAACAGGCGCAGCGCCACCAATTGCCAGACGCTGCCCGCCATGCCCATCAGCGAGATCGCCACCGTCATGCCGAGGCTGGCGCGCACCAGCATCAATTTCCGGCCATAGATATCGCCGAGCCGGCCCCAGAGCGGCGCGACGAAAGCGGCGGCAAAGAAGGTGGCGCCATAGGCGATGCCGGACCATTGCACGATCGCCGCCTTGTCGGTGACGCCAAGCTCCTCGACGTAAAGCGGCAGGAAGGGAAGCAGAAGCGTCATCGCCACGATGGTGGTGAATGAGCCGACGAGGCAGATGATCAGATTCCGCATCCAATAAGCGGTTTCCGGTTCAGCCGGTGCGGCTGCCTCCCATTGCGTCTCAGTCATTTTCTGGCCTTTGCATTCAGCGTATACAATAACTCCTGGCTGCCCGACGCCAGGACATGCCCCTTCGCCGCGGCGAGCAGGTCCGCGCGGGTGAAGAGATCGGAAAGATTGAGCCGATCGACATCGAGCGCATAGACGGTGACGTGATAGCCGTGGATACGCTCGTCGTTCCAGGGCGGGCACGCGCCCATATAGCCCCCATGCGGCCCATTCTTCAAGGAGCCGCCGCCTGCGCCGTTCTGTCCGCGCCGGCCGTGGTCCGTGCGTTCGAGCGGCAGCCCGGCCGCCGGTGAATTGTCGCCATCGGCGCCTTCGGGAAGGCTGGTGAGAGAGGCCGGGATATCGGCAAGCACCCAATGGACGAATTCGATCCGTTTGAAGTTCCTGCGGATCGTCGTGTCGTCCTTGTTGAACAACGAGAAATCGCCCGGCACGTCAGGATCTACCATGGTCAGCGCATAGGAGCGGGTCCCCTTCGGCCCTTTCGACCAGGACAAAGCCACGCTCTTGTTCGGCCCCGGCGCCGATTTGCTGTTTGGGGTTGCGATACAAGAGGCGTTTTCCGGCAGCAGCATGCGGCCATCGCTCTTTTCAAACTTGACCTTGAGATCAGCCGCAAAGGCCGGCGAGCCGGTGGCGACTGCTGCTGCGATAGCGATTGCGCCGAGGAGATGGGGGATATGTCGCATGGTCTTGCCCTTTCGCGTTTCAGCTCTTTCGAGCTTTCATGGGGCAGGGTCTAACAGATCGTTCCGGTACGCTTGCGTACGCGAACGCTCAAAGTGAAGCCGGAAACGCTCAAGTGCCGCGCAGCCGTTCGGCGAAGCGGCGAGGGGAGCGATAGCCGGTGGCAAGGGCTGCCTCGCGCAGCGACAATCCGTCTTCGGCCAACAATGTGGTCGCGAGCGCCACGCGTTCGCTGGCCAACACATCGCGCAGCGAAGAACCTTCCCGCGACAGGCGCCGGCGCAGGGTCGCATTGCTGGTGCCGAGTTCGACGGCGATCAGATCGGCGGTCCAGGCGCGGTCCGGCTGCCAGCGCACCAGTGCGCGCACGGCCTCCGCCGTCGTTTCGGGCGACGCGGGTAGCGCGCCGCGCATGCCGAGCACCATCAGCACCTCCATCAGGCGATGCTCGATCAATTCCGCCGGCAGCTCGCCTGAAGCAATGCCGTTGCCGGCATGATGAATGGCTGCCGCCAGCACCGGATCGAGCGGCAGGTCGATCTGCGAGGCCAAGCGTCTCGGCGGAAAGGTTCTGACAGCGCGGCGTACGAGTTCATCGGGAAAGCTGATGAAGATGGCGCGATAGACGCCGCTCTGCGGATCGGGATCGTTGACGACATCGCCGCGCCAGCCGGCGGGAAGCACCAGCACCGTGCCGGCCGGGAAGCGCTGATGCCGCCCCATGCTCAGCACCTCCTTGTAGCCCTCGACGAGAACGACGATCGAGACATGGGAAAAGGCCGAGCCGGCGATCCGCTCGCGCTGCCGGGTGACGAAGGTAAAGAGGGTGGAATAGCTTTTTCCATCCGCCGGCATTGTAATCGGCCGATTGTCTTTGCCCGCCAGGCGGCGCAGCTTCTCCAATATCTGATGGGCCTCGGGCATGGCGACGGCGTCCTGCTGATGTCGATTAGGACGATAGTCTGGACCACGCCGCTGGCGATGCCAAGCCCGCAAAGGGCCTTGTCGGTTCTCTCGTCCGCAGGCGGTATCTGACTTCAGCCTGCAGCAACTGCCGTCATCGCCGCTTCCAGTGCTACGAGCGGACCGGTCATCGGCTGCACGGTGCTTCCGGTCAGTAGCCGTACCGCTCCGGTCATCGATGCCTGTGCGAAGGCGACCGTCTTTGCCCCTTCGCGCTGCGCTGTTCCGACCGCCTCGGCGATCGACGCCAGATAAGCCGTCTGTTCGCCAGCTCGGAACAGTGCCCAGGCGCCCTCGATCAACCGAACGTCGATCTCGGCGCCGGTTGCCTTCGCGGCCTCTTCGAATAATCGGGTGGTGGGGGCGATGGTCGTTTCGACGGTGCAGAGGACGACAATCTTGCCGCCGGCCTTCACCGCTGTCTCTGCCAGCACGCCGTCGGCCCTTATGACAGGGACCGTGGACTGGTTGGCTGCCAGCGCTGCCGCCGGGCCAAGGGTGGAGCAGTTGAGCACGACCACATCGGCCTCCCGCGCGAGGTGCAGCAGGACATCGGCCGTTTCCGTCGTGATATCAGCCGTCAGCCCTCCCAGCCGTTCGGCGGTCAGGAGGAGGTCGGCGCGGACATGATGATGAAGGGCGCCGGCCGGAAGGCCAAGCTCCCTTGCTGCGTCCTCATAGATGGGGATGTTGCTTTCGGCAGTGTGCAGGCAGGCTATTTTCACGGAACCGGTCTCGCTGAGGCCGCCCGATGGGGCGGCGGTTCAAGGAGCCTAGCCTCTGACGATCTGGTTGTCGACGCGTGCAATACCGCAGATCGTCGCCGCGATTTCGCCGGCGCGATCGATCTCTTCTTCGGTTGCCAGCCAGCCGCTGAGGACGATCTTGGGGCCGTTCGCGGTCACGAAAATATCGGCACCGTCGATATCCTCGGCTATAGCCAGCGCGTTTTCCACCGCGAATTCAAGGTCGGGCGTTTCAGGCACGTTGGGGCGCGGCGTTTTGGGAGAGAATGAGGGGGTCATGGGTCTGGTTCCTCAGCTTGTGGTTGTTACGCCCATTTCATCCGTAGATATTGCCGTCGCCACACCTATGCTGCTGTCGGGAATCTGTGGTCAGTCCGACGCGGTCGCAACGCGATCTATTCGGCTTTTGCCGTAGCGGTGATCGGTTCTATATCGATTTCCTGCGTCACCCGTTCCTGGGCGACTTCGTCATTGCGCATCCGGTATTGCGGGGAATTGTCCCTCGCCGGAAGATAGGCCGTGATCCGGTAAACCTCCGCCGCTTTTGGGGAAAGACCTTTCCGGCTCTTCAGTCGAACGGTCTGGCCGATGGGGAAACGGTGGATGGCCACGGTACACTTCGTCTTTCCGGCCAAATCTGTTGCAATGGCCCTGTTATCACGGCGCTTTCGCGCGAATGTCGTCTATTGGGAAATGTATGTCCGGCAAGACGGCGAAGATGCCGCTTGCCGAACATTCCGGCTTGATCGTCGACGGAATGATCGCGGGCTGCCAGTACATCCGTGGTCAGCGCCGCATTCCGTTCCAATCAGGCCAATCTGAGTTTGGAGATCGAGCTGCGGCCCATGCCGTCCTGCTCGATTTCGAAGATCAGCTTCTGACCTTTTTTGAGTGTTTCCAGGCCGGATTTCACCACCGTTTTCGCGTGAACGAAAATAGCGACGCTGCCGTCGGTCGGCTGAATGAAGCCGTAGCCCTTTTCCAGGTCGAAATTCTTGACGATGCCGTTGAACATGCTGTCTCCTTGGGCTTGGCATGGTCAAATGCCGACAGTTGTGCCGTCCATATTCAGACCATACGGTTGAGGAGATCGGCGGGTCGAGAACTCTGACGCCGCGAAGAGCCAAGCTGCCCAAGACGATAGAAGTACAACTACAAGATGATTAAGGCTTAAATAAGACCTTTGGCGAGTGAAAGGGCGGATAGACGGTTCAATGCCGTATTTAGGCAGCGACACCCAGTCCGTGCCGGCTTGATCGGTGCAAGCGGTATCCGGTTGAAAGACGGGTAAATTTTCCTCCGGTTCGCGATTTTTTGGCATGTCGCCGGTTGCCCTTCACTTCGTCCCCTCCTATGTTCCGGGTCACCTGCCGACGCAATCAATTGCCAAGAGGAGATATGACCATGGCTTTCGAATTGCCTGAACTTCCCTATGATTACGATGCTCTTTCCCCCTTCATGTCGCGTGAGACTCTCGAGTATCACCACGACAAGCATCACAAGGCCTATGTCGACAACGGCAACAAGCTGGCGGCTGAAGCGGGTCTTGCCGATCTTTCCCTCGAAGAGATCGTGAAGAAGTCCTTCGGCACCAATGCCGGTCTCTTCAACAATGCCGCCCAGCACTACAACCACGTCCATTTCTGGAAGTGGATGAAGAAGGGCGGCGGCGGCAACAAGCTGCCGGGCAAGCTGGAAGCAGCCTTCGCTTCCGATCTCGGCGGCTATGACAAGTTCAAGGCCGATTTCGCTGCTGCCGGCGCCACCCAGTTCGGTTCCGGCTGGGCTTGGGTTTCCGTCAAGAACGGCAAGCTCGAAATCTCCAAGACCCCGAACGGTGAAAATCCGCTGGTTCATGGTGCGACCCCGATCCTCGGCGTCGACGTATGGGAACACTCCTACTACATCGACTACCGCAACCTGCGCCCGAAATACCTCGAGGCCTTCATCGATAGCCTGATCAACTGGGACTATGTCCTGGAGCGCTACGAAGCCGCCACGAAGTAAGCTTTGCCTTCCAGGCTCGCTTTCACACCCGGCGCTGTCCAGGCGTCGGGTGTTTTCATATCCGGCGTGCGATATTGTCCGATCGCTATTCCGTCAGCCTGAAGGAGGCTGCATGTCGTCTCCGCATATTCCGCTCTTCCGTTTCGGCGTCATCGCCGATCCGCAATATGCCGCCGTGGAGCCCAATTTCGAGCTCGACCGCTATCCGGCGAAGAGCCTCGCCAAGCTCAAAGAAGCAATTGCGGAATTCAACCGGCACGACCTCGCCTTCGTCGTCACTCTCGGGGATATCATCGACCGGACTTGGGAGAGTTTCGACGATATCCTGCCGGTCTACGAGACCTTGCGGCATGAGCGGTATTTCCTGCTCGGCAATCACGATTTTGCGGTCGCTCCAGAGCATCTGACGAAGGTTGCGAACCGTGTCGGCCTGTCATCGGCCTATTATGATTTCACCCATGCCGGCTATCGCTTCATCGCCCTTGACGGCAACGAGGTCAGCCTGTTTGCCCCGCCGGAGGGCGACGCGCGCCGCGATGAAGCCAAGGCGTTGATGAAGGCGCTGCATGACGCCGGCGCGCCGAATTCGCAGCGCTGGAATGCCGCGATTAGCGACAGGCAATATGCCTGGCTCGCCGCCAAGCTGGATGAAGCGAAAACCGCCGGGGAAAAGGTCGTGGTCATGAACCACTATCCGGTTTTCCCGGAAAATTCGCACAATGCGCTCGATAGCGACCGCATGCTGGCGCTGCTCTCCCAACATGATCACGTCGTCGCCTATCTCAACGGCCACAACCATGCCGGTAATTTCGGCGTTGTCGACGGAACTTACTTCGTCAATTTCAAAGGCATGGTCGATACCGAACACAACAGCGCTTATGCGATCGTCGCGGTCTACGAGGATCGGCTGGAGATCACCGGCTTCGGGCGAGAGGAAAGCAGGGTGCTGGCCTTGCGCTAGCGCTTCATTCCGCCGCTACCCGCATCTCCGCCACGTCCCGCTTCGGCGGAGCGCCGAACATGCGGGTATATTCGCGGCTGAATTGCGAGGCGCTTTCGTAGCCGACCTGATAGGCGGCACTTGCCACATTGGCGCTGCCGGCGACCATGAGGCGACGCGCCTCGATCAACCGCATCTGCTTTTGATATTGCAGAGGGGTCATCGAGGTCAGCGTCTTGAAATGCTGGTGAAACGACGACGGGCTCATGCGAGCGATGGCCGCGAGCTGCTCGATACGCATCGGTTCGGAAAAATTGTCGCGCAGCAGGTGGATGGCATCGGCGATGCGGCGTGTCTGACTGTCGGGCAGGGTCACCTTGCAGACTTCGCCGCCATTCGGGCCGGTGAGCAGCCAGAAGCAGATTTCCCGCATGATCGCCGGATAAAGCACCGGGATCGCCTTCGGTGTTGCGAGCAGGGCCATCAGCCGCACCAGACAATCGATAATCGGCCTCGAGAGATCATCGACGAAGACACCGAGACCGGCGTCTCCGGTCGGCTTCGGCGGCGTATCGAGCTCTTCCATCACCTCACGCATTATCCCGGCATCAAGTTCGAGCGAGATGGCGATATAGGGTTCCTCTACGCTTGCCTGGATCACCCGTCCGGTGGCGGGAAGCTCGATGCTGACGATCAGCGCCTGCATCTCGGCATAGTCGAAGATTTTCTCTCCCAGCATCAATTGTTTCGCGCCCTGGACGACGGCGCAGAGCACCGGCCTGTAGACCATCGGATGCGGTATCAACGGCTCCGTCGACCACATCACGTAGAAGCCGTCGATGCCGGGCGAAACCACCCCGTTCCGGCCGCCATCGGCTGCGATGAATTGCGTGAGCGCATCTTTCAGGGCTGACGACATCTTTGGTCTCCAAGACCGTCTATTGTGGTGCCATCATCATAGCAGCGCGATTTTGCTGGGCAAGGCAGTTGGAGGAATAGGCAAGAAATTCGAGAGTTCCGGCATTCAACCAAAGCGGCCTGCGGTCGTAAGTTGTCCTCACCAAACATCCAACGGAGACTGGCGATGACAACCGGAAGCATCGATAAATCAAAGGCAAAGATCGCAATCATCACGGGCGGCAGCCGTGGTCTCGGCCGTAATACGGCCATTCATCTCGCTCGCTGCGCCGTCGATAGTATCATCACGTACAACTCAAATAAGGCAGAAGCCGATAGCGCTGTCGCTGAGATCGAGGCGCTCGGGCAGAAGGCTGTGGCGCTGCGGCTAGATGCGGGCGACGTTGCTTCCTTTGACGCCTTTATCGCCGAAGTCGGCCAGGCGCTGCGGCAGAGCTGGGGTCGCGATCGTTTCGACTTTCTCGTCAACAATGCCGGCACGTCCTATCACGCCGCTTTCACTGAGACGACGGAAGCCGAGTTCGACAAGCTCTACAACGTCCATTTCAAGGGCGTCTATTTTCTGACCCAGAAGCTGCTGCCATTGATCCAGGATGGCGGCCGCATCGTCAACATCTCCTCCGGTCTTGCCCGCTTCAGCAATCCAGGCTCGTCGGCCTATGCGGCGATGAAGGGCGCGGTCGAAGTTTTGACGCGGTATCTGGCCAAGGAGCTCGGCACGCGCGGCATCGCTGTCAACACCGTCGCGCCGGGCGCGATCGCGACCGATTTCAGTGGCGGCATGGTGCGCGACAATCCCGAGGTCAACAAGCTCGTCGCCTCCATGACAGCGCTCGGTCGCGTTGGTCTGCCCGATGATATCGGGCCGATGATCGCTTCGCTGCTGTCGGAGGACAATCGCTGGATCAACGGCCAGCGCATCGAAGTGTCCGGCGGCATGATGCTCTAGATAGGAGAGTGCCGATCCAGCCGCCGGCGCCCTCAACTGCCGGTGGCCTGGGCATTGACTTCCCACCCATTCACCCAGATCTGCCGCAACCGATCTCCGTCGCCTTTGAACCACGTTCCCGTCGTCTCACAGCCTTCGATCCGATCGCTGCGGAAGTTGCGGATGGCCTGGCGCAATTCGCACCAGGCGACGATGTTGGCGGTTTCGGCGTAATAGATGAGGGCGATCGGGCGGATGATGCGCTCGGTGGCGCGGCCGAGTTCGTCGCGATAGGAGAGATCCAGTTTCTCCTCGTCGCGGATGGCGCGGCGCACCAGCGCCAGATCGATGGCACCGGCCAAAGGTGCGGCGAAGCCCCAGGCATGCAGCGCATTGGCCTCGAATGCCTGCCGCAGCGGCGGCGGCACGGCACCGGCGATCTTGGCACTGACGCGCTTGGCGGCGAGCTTCAGCTCATCGTCTCCTGTTCGCTCCAGCAGGGCCAGCGACAGCACGATCGCCTCCATCTCCTCGATCGAAAACATCAGTGGCGGCAGGTCGAAGCCGGGGCGCATGATGTAGCCGATGCCGCGCCCACCCTCGATCGGCACGCACATCGCCTGCAGGGCGACGATGTCGCGATAGACCGAGCGCACCGTCACTTCCAGCCGTTCGGCGATGACGGCCGCTGTCACTGGCTTTTTCGCCAGCCGCAGGATCTGGATGATCTCGAAGAGGCGCGACGCCTTGCGCATTTCATCCTCCCGGCTTGAAGGCTCCTGACAATACCCTGTCAGTTGGGTTGATCTATAAGACTGCCTATCGAATTGAAAATCAACAAATTCCTCTGCGATGAACCCGCACAGGACGATAGGCAACTGACATGGGCTACACTGAAAACCTCTGGCTTTTCTTTCTCCTCCTCTTCGGCATCATCATCGTGCCCGGCATGGACATGCTCTTCGTGCTCGCCAATTCACTGACCGGCGGGCGCAACAGAGGGTTGGCCGCGACCGGCGGCATTATGCTGGGCGGCGTGGTGCATTCGCTGAACGGTGCGCTCGGCATCGGCCTGCTGATGCATTTTGTGCCGTTCCTCTTCAATCCGCTGCTCCTTGCGGGCGCCGGCTACATGGCCTTTATCGGCATTACGCTGATGCGCAGTTCGATCACTGTCGGTCATGAGGGGCCTACCGGCAGCCGTTCCGCCTGGAAGGCCTTTCGCCAGGGCGCGGTCACCTGCCTGATCAACCCCAAGGCCTATCTCTTCATCCTCGCCGTCTATCCGCAGTTTCTGAAGCCGGACTATGGCCCGATCTGGATGCAGGCGAGCGTCATGGGGCTGATGACCATCGCCACGCAATTTATCGTTTATGGCGGGCTTGCCGTCACCGCCGGCCACAGCCGCGATCTATTGATTGCCAATCCAGGCGCGACGGCTTTCGCCGGCCGCGCCGCCGGTTTGCTCTTGTTCGCGGTCTCGGTCTTTACCGTCTGGGAAGGGTGGAGGGCGGGGTGAAGTCCGGGGCTATATGTTCTGAATATGACGCTGATCTTGCTCGGCTCTCACCACTTTGTGACTTCATCGGCCGCGCTGAAACCGGCAAACATGCTAGCGTGGCCATGCGCCGACCGCATTCGCGGTTCTGATCACGCATGCAGAGGTAGGAGAAACAGATGAAATGGAAAGCGATTGTGGTTGCGACGGCTTTGGCCGGCGTTGCCTTTGGTTCGGTCTTGGCGGCCGATGGCGGCACGCATGATTCCCGTATTGCGTTGATGAAGAAGATCGGCGGCGCTGCCGGCGCCCTCGGCGCCATCGCCAAGGGCGACAAGCCCTATGACGCTGCGGTCGTCAAGGCCTCGCTGACGACGATCGCCGAGACAGCCAAGGCTTTCCCGGATCAGTTCAATCCCGACAGCGACAAGACCGATGCCGAGGTCAATCCGAAGATCTGGGATAACCTCGATGACTTCAAGGCCAAGGCCGCCAAGCTGTCCACCGATGCGGAGACCGCGCTCGCGCAACTCCCGGCCGACCAGGCGGGCGTCGGTGCGACGCTGAAGACGTTGGGCGGCAGTTGCGGTGCCTGTCATCAGGCCTACCGCATCAAGAAGGACTAGCGGTAGGCCGGCATCGTCCGGACATCAGGTTAAACATCCGCACCGGCTTTGCCGCCGGTGTGGATTTCAGTATTTCATGATGCAGGTTGAGTGGAGGGGGTGAGGCATGGTTGCACGATTTGTCCGGTGGCTGCTCTGTCTTGTCGGCCTCGCCATCATCGGCTTCGGCACCTTCTATGTCGTCACCGCGCCATCGCCCTTGCCGGCAAGCCATTGGGCAAATCTCGGCGATCCCGATATCAAGAACGGCGAGATGGTGTTTTGGGCCGGCGGCTGTACGAGCTGTCATGCGGCATCCGGCGCAGAGGGCGATGCCAGGCTGGTGCTGTCCGGCGGCCTGGCGCTGAGCAGCCCTTTCGGCACCTTCCATGTTCCGAACATCTCGCCCGATGAAAAGGCGGGTCTCGGCAACTGGACGCTTGCCGATTTCGGCAATGCCATGAAGCGCGGCGTCGGCAAAAACGGCGAGCATCTCTATCCGTCCTTCCCCTATGGCTCCTATGCGCGCATGAGCGACAAGGACATCAACGACCTCTGGGGCTTCCTGAAGACCTTGCCGAAGAGCGACAATGTCGCCCCGCCGCATGAGCTGCCATTCCCCTTCGATATCAGGCTGGCGCTCGGCGGCTGGAAATTCCTCTATTTCAACGATCAGCCGCGCGTCGTCATCGCCAATGCCGACGACAAGATCAGGCGCGGCCAATATCTGGTCGAAGGCCCCGGCCATTGCGGCGAATGTCACACTCCACGCGACGGGCTCGGCGGCTTCCTTAGGGATCAGTGGCTCGCGGGTGCACCGAATCCGGAAGGCAAG